>JBJOER010000141.1:0-7424 GCA_046049215.1 Bacteroidota bacterium
AATATTGCATCCGCACCGGTCATTTGCTACGAATCGATCTATGGAGACTACGTAGGAGAGTACATCCGAAACGGAGCAAACCTCATTTGCATCATGACCAACGACGGCTGGTGGAGCGACACACCTGGCTACCGTCAGCATTGCCAGTATGCCCGCCTGCGTGCCATTGAGCACCGTCGAGCCATTGCCCGCTCTGCAAACACAGGGATCTCCTGCTTTATCGACCCCAAAGGACAAATACAGCAGCCTACCGGATGGTGGGTACCGGCTGTCATCCAACAAAAAGTCGAACTACACACCTCACTTACTTTTTACAGTCAACACGGTGATTACCCCGGGCGTTTTTGCACCTATGCCGGAATCGTGTTGATGCTGTTCACCTTCGTGCGTTCGAGAATGAAAAACACATTGAACGGACACCAGCAAAAAGCCTAATACCAGAAGGATCATTACCCGTTTCGGGCGATCTTTAATGAACGGCATTGGCGTGTGTGTTCGGTTTGATTATTTTAGTGGATTGGAATACACCCCAACCCTTATGAAAAAAATCCTACTCCTTCTTGCCGGCATCGCTTGTAACCTTACCGGAATCGCCCAAAGCTGGAACTTCGGTTCCTCTGTCGGTGGCCGTAGTAATGTTGATGCGGCAACCTCCATGGCTCGCGACGCTGCAGGCAATTACTACGTTACCGGTGAATTCGAAGCCTCTGCCTTATTCGGCTCATCGGTGATCACGGCGACCGGATTTGCCGACCAATTCGTTTCAAAGTTCAACGCAGCCGGAGTCCACCAATGGACGCGTACCATGGGCGGACAAAACAACATCATGGAAACCGGAGGCGTAGCTGTGGACGGTGCAGGTAACGTATATGTCACCGGAAGCTATTTCTTCAATGTCGTTTTAAACGGCATTTCTTACAATGCGAACGGAGGCAATGATGCATTCCTGGCCAAATACAATACCAACGGAGATTTCCAGTGGGCACAAACCATTTCTTCTGCGGGAACCGAGAAAACCACGACCATCGCCGCCCTCGGGAACGACATTTACCTGAGTGGAGTCTGCAACCAACCGCTCACATACGGTAGCGTCAGTTTCGCATCGACATCTGGTGGTGAAGATGCATTCCTGATGAAACTCGATACGTCAGGAAACGCAGCTTGGGGCACCATTGTTGGCGGACCAAATGATGACCGCGGTGTTTGCCTGAGTCTTTCAAACAATATCGTGTACTGGGCGGGCTATTTCCGTGGTGCCGCCAATTTCAATGGCACAAGCATCTCTTCGGCAACTGCTGGAAATGACGACCTGTTCATAGTGCGCATGAATCCTTCAGGCACTCAACAATGGGTAAAGCGTTACGGTGGCAATTTCCGTGAAGTGTTGAATGGCATCAGCCAGGATACCGCGGGTAATCCGGTCGGAACCGGCTTCTTCTACGGAACGGTCAATTTCGGTGTAGCCTCCCTGACAGAAGCCTACGGCAGTCAGCCTCCTGCGGGCAACGGTGATGCTTTCATTTTGAAGATGAATGCTGCCGATGGCTCCGCCCAATGGGTTCGCCACATCCGCAGTTCCGGAAACTTCAATGAAGTCGGTATGGCTGCAAGCACGGATATTGGTGGCAGCACATATATCACCGGGAATTTCGGGCAATCCAACACCACATTCGGATCGAACACCGGCCAGACAGGCACTAGTCTGACCGCCACCAACGGCAAAGACGCCTTCATCGCGAAATATGGTGCACAAGGTGATCTGCGCTGGGTGATCAAAACAGGTGGAGCAGGCAATGAGACGGGCAATGCGATCCTGTGGGATGCCAATGGATACGTAAACATCGCCGGTAATTTCACAGGCAATCTTACCCTGGGCACAAACATCAACCTGAATGCCGTGCCCACACGCGCAAGCCTCTACCTCGCCCGCTACGACGGACTAACGGTAGGCCTTGGAGAAACAACAAACAACACCCTTCAATTCTCCATCATGCCCAATCCGGCAACGGACTTTGTCAGAATCTCCTCTCCCACCAGTAAAGGAATCGACAAAATCTCTGTTTATGCCATTGACGGTTCGCTGATCATGTCCGAAGGTTTTCCTTTCGCGACACCCGAAATGCAACTCAACGTCTCTGATCTTGCAGCGGGGACCTATTTCATCCACGTGTGGTCAGGAGCAGAAACGGGTGTTCAGAAAATTCAGGTTCAATAGTAGTACCGGTAACCATTCAACAAAAAACGGGGTGCAGTTGCGCCCCGTTTTTTGTTGATACATGCTTCGATTTATCTTTCAAAAACCAACGATCCATCAGCAACCTGAACTTGCGCAATCACTAATTTGACCTCAACCTGAATCGGCAGAGTCCTTCTTCCAGGAACTTTTTGTACTGGTTAGCTTCCGGAGTATATCCCCGTGGTACAGCCAAAGGTTTTCCGGCATGATCGAGGAGCACGTAGTATGGCTGGGAATTGGTCTGGTAGATGCGGCTTTGCAGGTCGCTCCATTTGTTTCCGGTGGTCTTTATCTTCTTGCCGCTGAAGGTGCTGATGTACTGTTGTGACTCGGGCAAAGGAGTCTTATCGTCTACATAGAGTGAGATCAATACATAATCCTCCGAAAGGATCTTCAAAATCTGCGGCTGCGACCAAACGTTATCTTCCATCTTCCTGCAATTGACGCAGCTCCAGCCGGTAAAATCAATCATCACCGGCTTTCCGGTTTGGCGGGCATAGGCCATCCCTGCTTCGTAATCGTGGTAACAGTTCAGGTTGTGGGGACAGCTACCCGCATGGGAGGCATCACCGCCTGAATCCGTCGAAATCCATTCCTTGTAAAAATCAGGGGGAGGAAATCCACTGATGATCCGAAGGGGGGCACCCCATAAACCGGGCACGAGGTAAACGGTGAAAGTCAGTGCGATGATGGCGAAAATCAAGCGGGCTGTGCCGATGTATGGCAGATCGCTGTCGTGGCTGAACTTGAGTTTACCCAGCAGGTAAAGACCCATCATTCCAAAAATTACAATCCAGATGGCAATGAATACCTCACGTTTTAGCAAACCCCAGTGGTAGGCAAGGTCAACGTTGGAGAGGAACTTCAATGCAAGGGCAAGTTCAAGGAAGCCGAGGACGACCTTCACCGAATTCAACCAACCACCAGATTTGGGCAGCGAGTTCAACCAACCCGGGAAAGCGGCGAACAAACCGAATGGAAGTGCAAGCGCCAGAGCGAAACCAGTCATTCCCATGATCGGGCCCAGATAGGACGAACCGCGTGCGGCCTCCACCAGCAGTGTACCGATGATAGGTCCGGTGCAAGAGAATGAAACCAGACTGAGTGTGAAAGCCATGAAGAAAATGCCGATCAGTCCTCCACGATCGGAAGCCTGATCTGCCTTGTTCACCCAGGAGGCGGGCAATGTCAATTCGAATGCACCGAAGAACGAAAGGGCAAAAATGAAAAAGATAACAAAAAACAACATGTTGAAGAACACGTTGCTGGCCATGGCATTGAGTGCATCCGAACCCAAAGTGACCGTCACCAGGAAACCCAAAAGCACATAGATCAGGATGATTGAAACGGAATAGATGATGGCGTTGGCTACCCCCTTTTTGCGCGTCGGACTTCTTTTGGTAAAAAAGCTGACCGTGAGGGGAATCATCGGGAATACGCATGGGGTCAACAAAGCCAGCAATCCACCAATCATACCGGCAATGAAAATTCCCCAGAAAGACTTGTCTTCCTCCAGCTCCGCGGATCCATCTCCGCAGGAAGGCTCGAGTCCGGTGAGGTCCCCGCTGGGTTCGTTCGTACCCTGGGCAGGCGTATTGTCCGGTAGAACAACCGATCCGCTTGTCGAATCAGCAGGTGCAGGAACGGCAGGCTTCACTTCTTCGGGAGCAGGCTCGGGCGGCACCTCTCCCGACACCCCCTTCACCGGCAAGGTGAATTCCACCTCTTCCGGAGGGAGGCACATTTCGTCGTTACAAACCATGAATTCGAGGGTTCCTTTGACCTCGAAAGCAGCCTCTGTATTCAGTTTGATCTTTTGACGGAAGATGGCCTCTTCACCGAAGTACTTCACCTTCATGTCGAAATTGGCGTCGTAAACCTCCTCGGCCAGGGGCTCGGTGGTTTTACCGTCTAAGCTGAAGCGATTGTCGGGCTTGATTGAAAACGTGGTGGGGATAGGCCCACCTGCAGGTATGTTTTGCGAATAGAGGTGCCAGCCCTTGTCGATTTTCGCTTTGAACACCAACACCGCCGTCTTTTCCTTCTGCTCGATGCTGAAACTCCACTTGACCGGTCGCTGAATCTGGGCGGTGGCCCAACCCGGAAGGAGCATCACCAGCATCAACCACAATGCTGAAAACGTTGGTCTATTCATCATAAGACAGTTTTTAAGGCTGACCTCAAAGATAGCCAATCGTGAAAAGTGGTGTCCTCGCCCATCTTGACTGATTATAAGCCCTGGCGTTCTCCCAGGAGAAAAAAGTGCGATTCTCCCCGGACGGCATCATCGAATGTGACCGGATCCCTGCTCCAATGTGTATAGAAATAACTCATCAGGGCGAAATCACCCGAACAACCTGCAATATGCATGAACAATATCCCGCATAGCCAGGGG
Organism: Bacteroidota bacterium; assembly: GCA_046049215.1. Lineage (GTDB taxonomy): Bacteria > Bacteroidota > Bacteroidia > AKYH767-A > OLB10 > JAJTFW01. The sequence continues at coordinate 4,632 of JBJOER010000141.1, forward strand.
ACCCAGGCTGAAGGCAGAAGAACAATCAGAAGCACCAGCAGGCTGTTGATAACGACAAATGGGGCAAGAGCCAGCAAAACAAAATGATGTTTCCTGGTTACAAAACGGTCGGCAATCGCATAAAATACAAATTGCCTCCAGATCACCCTGTAATCCACCCGATGTGCCCCGGCCAGCCTGTACCCCAAACCGTGCAACAATTCATGCAATGGTATCAAGGCCGCAAAGCATGCCATTCCGGCAAAGAAAAAAAGTAAAAACTGCATCGGTTGTCCGCTGCAGGACCAATACCAAACCGCCCAACAGAATGAGGCTAACTGCGTTATCCAGAACGTTAGAATAACCGGATTTCGCTGAAAAAAATAGCGACGGACGAATGAAACGATGGATCCGTGATTGAATCCCTCGTGCCAGCGATAGCCCTGCTCCTCCAGTGAATGGCGTATACCGTCAACCGTAAGTGACATTTCAGGCAACCGGTTGAATGGAGTCGAAACGCAGTCGGTGATGGATGAAAATCAATGTTCCAAACAGCAGGAAGCCCAAAGCCTGATGTGCGACACCCATCCATACCGGCACCTGCAATACGAGCGTAAGTATTCCAAGAACAACTTGCGCGATGATTCCTGCCATCAAGATCCATAAACCGTTCCGTTGCGGGGTTTGCAACGCAGGATCACGAAGTCCCCTCACCACAAACCAGGAGATCCAGATAAAAAGGAGGTAAGCAAGCATCCGATGAATGAACTGGATGGAAGCCAGGTTGTTCACCAAACTGCTCCAACCGTCCTTTTCGAAGGCGAATGGAATGGATTCCGGTATCCATTCCCCACCCATATCGGGCCAGGTGTTGTAAGTCCAGCCGGCCTTGGTACCGGCCACGAATGCACCGTAAACTATTTGAACCAGCAACAGAAGAATGAGCAGGGATGTTTGCTTTTGAAGCGGTCGCAAACTGCCATTGCTAACTACACGGTTAGGAAACAGTTGCCCCAGCGCTACTCTGAAAATATACCCGAATGTGATAAAGGCGAAGGTGAGATGGATGGCCAGGCGAAAATGACTGACCCGTACATTCTGGGTCAGACCGCTGGAGACCATATACCAGCCCAGAAAACCCTGAATCCCCCCCAGCACAAACATAAATAACAGCTTGGGCATCAATTCTCTTGATATAGCCTTTCGCATCAGGAAATAAACCAGCCCGACTACGAAGACCAGTCCGACCATTCGACCGAACAACCGGTGGATGTACTCCCAGAAGTAAATGAATTTGAAATCCGACAGCGAAAAGTGGGCGTTCAGCTGGCTGTACTGGGGGATCTGCTTGTACTTATCGAACTCTTCGATCCATTGTGCCTCGTTCAATGGAGGAATCGTTCCGGTGATCACATTCCATTCTGTGATGGACAAACCGGATCCGGTGAGACGTGTGATACCGCCCACCACCACCATGCCGAACACCAGGAAACAACCGGAGAAGAGCCACAGAATAAGCTGCCTGCGTAGGCGAGGTGCATGTGGGTATGAGACTGCATTCATAGCTGCTGTTTCATGACGAGTTGAGCCGTGGTCCTGCTGCGTTGCTCGAGCAACACCTCACGGCCATGGGTTACCGAATCTATAGTAGAGGGGTAATAATAACGGATCGTGTACAACTGGAGACCGGTATTGTAGCGCACCCGGAAATCGGCCCGAAGTCTTTCGATTAGCAAGGGTGTTTTCACCGGATGCTCATCCGCGCAGACGGAAAATGAAATGGCCGAATTCTGCATCAGGTTCATCTTCACCCCCAATTCGGCAAATACACCGAAGATGCGGCTTAGATTTTCCTCGGCGATGAAGGAGAAATCCTTGGCGGAAATCGAAATCAGCACCTGATCGCTTTTGAATATATAGGAGGGAACCTGGGGTTTGGTTTGAAGGTCCTTGCCAACCACAGTTCCCTTACCCTGTGGCTGAAGAAAGGACTTCACCCAAAGCGGTATCCCTTTATTTTCAAGCGGCTTGATGGTTTTCGGATGTATCACGGAAGCGCCATAGTATGCCAACTCGATGGCATCCTGGTAGCTGAGCTGTTCAAGTTTCTGTGCTTCGGCAAAAAACTTGGGGTCGGCATTCAGGACTCCGGGAACGTCTTTCCAGATGGTGACAGAATCGGCATCCAATACATGAGCGAGGATAGCCGCCGTATAATCCGACCCTTCACGGCCCAGGGTGGTGCTGAAATTCTCGCTGGTAGAGGCGATGAATCCTTGCGTAACAACGCAACTCATGTCATCCTGAAGGTAGCCGGAAAGTACGTTTTTACATCGGATGGTAGTCTGTCCCCAGTCCACCTTGCCTTCGCGATACGTGTTGTCGGTAAGGATACAGTCCCGCACATCAATCCATCGGTTTGAAACGCCCTGTTCGGCAAGATAGTCGGAGATGATCCGTGATGACATCAATTCACCCATCGATACGATCTGGTCGTAAACGAAATCGGTTGAGCGAGGCTCCTCCTCCAGCACCCATTCAATTTCGACAAACAGATTGGCGATACGATCGTAAACAGGGTGACTCCTGTCATCAAACAAGGCATGAAGGATATCGGAATGATAAGCGCGAACCTCGGCCAAGAGAGCATAGGCATCCCCCGACCTGTTGCAATGGGCCTCTACCACACGTTCCAGCGCATTGGTGGTTTTTCCCATGGCAGATACGACCACCAGCACCGGAACGGCCTGTCGTTCGCGGAGGATCTCTGCCACATTGCGCACCGCCGATGCATCTCTCACCGATGCCCCTCCG
>JBJOER010000142.1:0-21110 GCA_046049215.1 Bacteroidota bacterium
TGTGGCGGTACGGAAATTCCTTGGAAGCGTGATTTCAGGAAATCGACCGCCTTCTCAGTCAAAGAAACAATTGCGTCTGCACGGTTGAGTAGAATCCGCTCCTTGTATTTCAGAAATTTAAAAAGTAAAAAGTGGACTGGATTGGACAATTTCCAGATATTACCATCAATTTTTTCATCCGCCCACAAACCCCGCATATCAAAAAGTAATTTTGTTTTAAATCTATCTTTCAAGCTCAATCCTATCATTGCAGGGAGGTAACTCCGTGCATGAATCACATCGAACGGCCTTGTTTTAAAAAGCAGCCGACTTTTCCTGCTTAATTTGAAATAGGTTATCAGTGGCCCTATCAGAGGAGGTGAATACAGGTAGCTGACGTGATTCCATTCGATTCCCGCTTTGATACATCGAGCCCGGATCGCATCCTCGTTCAATTTGAATGGCTGCTGTTTTTCGGCGCTGAGTATACGGATTTGGTGCCCCAGGGACGAAAGGCCTTCAAGATAGGGTAGTATCTGGGCTTGCCCCAAAGGGTCTGTCAAACCATCCAGGCTGATAAAAAGTATATTTGTTGAGCTCACTTGGAAGTTGATGGGTTGTTTTGGTAAGTTGGATGTTTTTTCCGTTTTGGCAGCTCAAAAGTAAATCATAACTTACCTTTGTTAGCTTAACTAAGTAGGCCGGACGTCCATGGAATTCTATTCATTACTGGATTTTGTTCTTTTTCCAATTTACTTGCCTCTACTATACCTTGTTGCCTCCGCCTATGCACGAAGGAAGGTAGATGAATTCCCGTGGTTTCGTTATTATGTGCCAGGATTAATGTTGAAAATATTTGGCGGGATATCATTCCTTTTGGTTTATACGATCTATTACCCGGGAGGAGATACGGTACAATACTTTCGCGATAGTATTTCGCTGCAGAAACTGATGTTCGAGAATTTCGATTCCTTCTCCACGGTTATGCAATCAAAGGCCAATGTGGGACTATATCAGTACTTCAGTCCTGAAACTGGGTATCCAGCCTATCTCCGTGAGGGTAAAGCATGGACCATCGTTAAAATCGGGTTCGTCTTATCAATGTTTGCTTTAAGAAGCTTCATGGTGACCACGATGTTTTGTGCCTTGATTTCATTCCTGGGTGTTTGGCATCTTTATCAGGTTTTTGTGATGGAATTCCCACGATTGCAACGCCAGATGGCGATCGCTTTCTTTTTTGTTCCTTCAGTTTTTTTTTGGGGATCTGGCCTGCTCAAGGATTCTTTTATGATAGGTGCAATCGGATTTTTTGTTTGGGGTCTTTATTACCTGGTTGTTAAAAAGCAAAAATTGATTCCGGCGATTTTAGCAGTCATCATCGCTGGATATTTGATAGTTACTGTTAAGCCCTACATCATGACTGGACTCGTTCCTGCAATCATACTATGGGTATTGCATCGAATCCTCATGAATTTTAAGGCCGTGGTTCTCAAGACAGCCTTGTTGCCAATCTTGATGGTCGCCGGATTTGGAGTTGGTTTCGCAACGATGCAATTGTTTGGTGAAGCGCTTGCTGAATACAACATTGAAACTTTGCTGGAAAAAGCCGTTGTGACCCAACGTGACCTTAAAAGTGATTACTACCAAGGGAACTCATTTGATATCGGTGAATTCGATTCTGATCCGATCTCTATTCTGAGCAAGTTCCCCATAGCCACTTTCTCGGCAATTTACCGTCCTCTCATTATAGAAAGCAATAACCTGGTTATGTTCCTTTCTTCATTCGAAAACCTGATCATTCTTTTGTTCAGTCTAAAGGTGCTTTTTAGGATCAGGTTTGTCGGGCTTTTCAGAAGTATTTTCAACAATCACCTTCTTACGTTCTCTTTTGTTTTTTCGCTATTCTTCGCTTTTTCCGTCGGTTTGGCAACCAGCAATTTCGGAAGTCTGGTCAGGTATAAGATTCCTTGCATACCTTTTTTCATCGCCAGTCTGTTCATTATCGAACACGTTTACAAATCCAGGACGGATGTGAATTCGGACGAAGTCGATAATCAATAAGAAATCAGTTCATCAGTTCCTGTGCTCAAGCATCCATTTCTGGAGCACAATGGTAATCCAGATGCGGTTGTATAGGTAGTCCTTTCCTGCAAAAAAATCACGGACCATTTTCTCCGTTTCAACAGGATTCAGTATTCCGGCCCGTTTTACAGTCTCCGGGTTGAGGTATTCTTCCACCAGGAAACGAAGTTCACATTTGAGCCATCTGTTCATGGGAATAGAAAAGCCTTGTTTTGGTCTTTCAAAGAACTTCCTGGGAATGTATTGATACAGGATTTCTTTAAGGATATACTTAGAGATTCCATTATGGAATTTCATTTTCGGATCGATGTTTTCCGCAAATTCCACTAACCTGTGATCAAGGAACGGGACTCGAGTTTCAATCGAGAAGCGCATACTTGCCCTGTCGACTTTTGTCAAAAGATCATCGGGAAGGTAATAGAACAGGTCAAACAAAGCCTGCTGCTCCATCGCATTGAGCTTTCGAATAGCTTGGCGCGATTCGTCATTCAAATCCGGCTCCGCCAGTATTTTTTCGATTTCGTAGGTGCTTTGTGGGTTTTTCAAAATGGATGCTGAAGCCTTATTGTATGGAGGCATCAACATGGAAACTATTTCACTGTGTGTAAAAAAATACTGCTCCTGAGAAAGGATATGGCTCCGGATATTATCGGATTGCTCGTAGCGGAGCAATTGTTCGATGCGTTGGTACCTTGATGACATCAGGTGAAAGACCTGAGCAAGAGGCAACCTCATTTTCTTGAATAAGGGGTGAGCTAGTCGTCGAGCCCAACGGTACGATCCATATCCGAAAAACAGCTCGTCACCGCCCTCACCGGACAAAGTGACTGTCACATATTCACTTGCGAGCTTGGATACGAGCATCGTTGGAATCGCTGATGGATCGGCGAATGGTTCATCGTACGCTTCAAAAAATGGTTCTATCATTTTTAGTGCGTCGCGGTACGATACGATAAATTCGTGGTGGTTTGTACCAAGGTATGCGGCAATGGCCTTCGCGTGCTCCGATTCGTTGTGGCTGATTTCTTCAAACCCGATCGAGAAAGTATTCACAGGGACACTGGAATGAATCACCGCTTGCGCAGTTACAAGACTAGAGTCGATACCGCCGCTCAGGAATACTCCGAACGGCACATCACTTTTAAGCTGGAACTGAACCGAACTCATCATCAAGTCGCTCAGCTTCACCATGGCCTGTTCCCTGTCGGATAGCAGGTCTGCACTTAATTTTTCCTCTACCGACCAGTATTTGCTTTTCTTTATTCCATCTCTGTTCACCTTCAGCATGGTGCCAGGCTCCAGTTTGTGGATGTTACTGTATATGGTCGAAGGTGCGGGTATGAATCCGAGATGAAGGAAATCGTGAATGGACTTATGATTCAACTCTTTTCCGATCCGGTCGATTTTTAACAGTGATTTTAGTTCGGATGCGAAAGCAAACAATGTTCCATCCCAATAATAAAAGAATGGTTTGATGCCAACTCGGTCTCTGAAACAATAAAGCTCGTTTTTTTCAATATCATAAAGGGTGATAGCGAACATGCCATTCAGGTGCTGGACGAATTCAGGACCCAATTGGGAAAATGCTTCAAGGATCACCTCCGTGTCGCTTGCCGTTTTTAATCGGACGAAGTCGTGTGCATTGGATTGCTTCAGTTTGGCTCCCAGTTCACGGTAATTGTAAACCTCGCCGTTATAAACGATCACAAAGCGGCCATTTGAAGAAAACATCGGTTGGTTGGCTTTCTCAGACAGGTCGATTATGGAAAGCCTTCTGTGCCCAAGGCCGCAGAATTCGTCTCTGTAAAAACCTTCAGCATCCGGTCCTCTGTGCGCAAGGGAATTGGTCATCGCACGGAGTTCGTCCTCCTGTAGCGATTTGCTGAAGCTCAAGTATCCTGCTATTCCGCACATGGTATGTACCTGTTTTCCTGCATACGATCAAGCGGATGCCACAGACGACACAAATGTAAGTAAAGAGGTGTTCGTGGTTTCTCCGAGGGCTTAGAGCCGGTTTTATGCCTTGCCAAGTTGTTGCAATTCAATCAATACCAATGAGTCGGCTTGTTTCTTGATTTTTCCGGACTCAATGGCCTCCCGAATTCTGGGCATGTTTTTTAGCAGCCTGTATTTCATTTGGTTGTTCCAGTTCCGTGTGTAATAGGTCATGCCCTTGGCTATGGTATCCTGCCCTATTCCTTCAATTTTATCTTTTGAATTCATCACATGGTTGGCTGACCGGATGTAAAGTTCATGTGCCGATTCCATCACTTTGATATGGATTTCGGATAATGTGTTGTTTCCATTCAGGTCTACACGCTCAGAAGAGATGATTCGTCCCGAGTCAATGCCCGGGTCAATCCACATCACAGTATTCCCGATAAGATGAAAATCTCCGTTTGCGATGCACCAGTTGGTGCAATTTGGTCCGCCTTTCACATAGGGAGAAAGACCGGTATGTAGATTCATGATGCCCAGTCTGGTCGGGCTGCCCAGCATTTCTTTACGAACCAGACTGGTGCCTGAAACGAGTATGAGATCCGGTGTTCGACTCTTGGAGAATTCTATTGCATTTTCGGAATTGATCGTCGGGGTTTCGAGAATTTCGGCATCGGGCCACGAGGGGAAATCCTTGTCATATTTTTTCATCAGTGTCGACCATGATTTACGGATCTCGTTAAATAGCAGTCGATCGATGATGGAGTTGAATATTTTCTTCGGGCTGTATAAAGGTTTGCCCCCAGTACGTTTTTCAATAACTATTCCGGAGATATTGAATTTTTCAGCGAGTTTATTGGCAAGTGCCCGTTGGTTTGGCTGGCTGCCGAACCACAATAAAACGCTCCCCTTGCTCATAAGTGTACTATGTTTTTAATTCTCTGCTGCATTCCTTTCATTCGAAGCCAGGTCTTGAGTCTATTCTCCTGGTACAATTCAAGTCTTGGTAAAGCAAACCTGTTGTCCTCATTCAAATTGGACACCCTTTGTTCAACAGCCATTCCCATCAGGTATCCTGCTTCTTCAGATAACCTTGTTGTTCTCTGGTCAAAGGATCCGACGGGATAGGCTATCGCAATTGGTGTGATACCGGTTTCATCGGTAATTCGCTGTCGTGAGAATGCAAGTTCGTACCGAATGCGCTCATCGTCTTCCAAAGTCGCTAGCGGTGGATGGTTAACCGTATGAGAACCGATAGTGAACCCTTCACTGATGAGTTGCCTGATGTCTTTCCAGTCCATCATCGGATTCTCTTGATTGACATCCAAAAGCTTGCTTTTGATTTCTTCCATGACCTCGGATCTGTATTTTTCATCCGCTGATTTCAAATGGCGCTTCAGTTGGAAAGAATACTTGGCCTTATTGCTTATGGATTGGAGCTTAGCGGATTGCAGGTTGGTGTCAATAATACTATCCAGCCTGATGTTTTTCATTTTTGTCTCCAAAAGCAATTGATCAAGTGAATAGGTCCATGTTGCCAGGCCATGGTCCATGCATGATGTCACGACATAGAAGGTCGCAGTAAGGCCTTGTTTACTTAGGATAGGGGCGGCGTACTCGAGATTATCCTTGAAACCGTCATCGAATGAAATAGATGCAAGCGGCTTACTTGTCTTTATGGTTTTGCCATTAATGACTTCGTATAGCTCGTCCAGGCCAATTACTGTATGATTTTTAGCTATGTACCTGGTCACCTCTTGGAATCTCTTTGTGGTCATGGGAGGCCAGAGGGGATCTTTGCTATCGTTAACCCGGTGGAACAGGAAAATACTTGTTCTCATGTTCAGCCTTTGTGAAACTTGGAACGACGGTGGTGAAAAGCAGCGGATATTATGAAGGCTGCCGGAATAAGAAGCAGGATGTCACAATGCAGAAGATACCGTATTTCGATGTTGCGGTAAATGAAGCAGAGGAACAGATACCAGAGAATGAAATAAACGAATATGAATGTTGAGAAACAAGGGTCAAACCATCTCTTTTTACGGTTCATCCAAAGTGCTATCAATCCCAGGAAGATCATCAGAGTCCTGCCAAGGAAAAGACCGGATGCAGCCAGTTTGACAATAATGCCCTTGTCCCCATAAAGGTTGAACTTGAAGAGGGCCTTTTTCAGGTTCGATAGGGGAGTGTACAGGTAATGATGAAATGGATTTTTCCTGATTTGCGAAGCTTTCAGTTCTTTGAAATTGGTTACGATCAGTGAATCGCAATTAGCCGTTTTTGATATCGGCTCATCAATAAGTCCTGCATGCAGTTTGAAATAACTGAAGCCGGTTCCGCACGTCCGGCACAAATCAATGGTCTCGGCCATCAATAACGAGTCATGCCCATCAAGTTTCACCGACTCAGGCCAAACAACCTGCTGGTCCTCTATAATTTGCTGGTATTGCGGTTGATGATCAGTCTTTATGGCAAAAATGAAATCCATAAAAGCCAGGTAATCGGGTGACCAGTGCTTGCCAACCCGAAGGTCCTGAGAGAAGACCATGCGCTGGTGCATGAGTACGTTTCGCAATGGCCATGTTCCGTAGGTGAGTAAGAATGCCGATGAGAATACAATCAGAAACCGAAAAGGATTAGTCCTCCAATTGCGCCTAATAAGATAGAGCAATGCTCCCGGTAGAATGAAAAAACACTGAAGCCTTGTCAACACCGCAAGTCCGAGGAAGATTCCGGCCAGTGCCATTCTCTTGTTAGAAGGATTGGATGTGATCAGCCAGGTTGTTGTTAGCAGGAAGAAAACGCTTATGGATTCGGCATACAATACAGGAGACCAGACGATGATAAAAGGGTAGGCTGCATATAAAAATGCTGCTGCCTCTGCAGATTTTCCGTTCAATTGGATGTTGAGGCAGATTCGGTAAACGAGCCAGATACCGATACAATCAAGAGCAACCTGAAACCAGGACAATAGCGACAAGGCGGAATCTAGATTTTGTCCGGTGATCAGGTAGAAAATGCCAATGACAAATGCATAGCCCGGAGGTCTGAAAAACCGGGCGTTAGGTTCGTTCGGGTCGCTCGTGTATTCTCCATGATGAATGAGATTCAGGATGGAGTCGATCCAGCCGTAAGTATCGCCTTGAACCTTGAAATCTTCCTGGCCGAAATAAAAACTTCCGCCGTAGAGGCTGAACAGGATCCGTAGTACGGCACCAAGGAAAATGATCAGCCCGATACGGAACTGTCCTTTATCAGAGGTCAGGCTGAAGGTTTTTTCCATGCCAGCAAGTACGATATACCGATCGGAGCAGGGATGCCCCGTTTCAACCAGGTGTTTTCAATCAGAAATATACGCAGGAAAAACGGCTCCACCCAATTGAACATCGATATGCTGAAATCAGAGCCCGAACCTTGTCTGATAATTTTGCTTTTATTCTTGAATACCCGTGTAAGCAGACGGAAAATACTCACGGGTAGAAATAGCAGTGAATTGAAATAACTTGAAAACACAATCGTTTCCGCCTCTGGAAAAAGGTTCTTGAAGGATTTGGACGTGTAGCGTCGAACATGGTGGTTTACAGTGTCATGATCACTCCATAGGAAATTGAATGCGGGCACAGTGCACATGACAAGACCTTGTCTTTTACAGACACGACGAAGCTCCCGGGTGGCTTCTTTGTCATCTTCAACGTGTTCAACTACATCGAAAGCACAGACAAGGTCAAATGAATCATTCGCGAAAGGGAGCTCGGTGACGGATGCATGTATGACCTCCATTTTCAATTCTTTACGGAGGAATTCGCAGCAATGCAGATCGTATTCTACCGAAGTTACCTCTCCGAAAGCGGAGAGCATTTCGGTTGTAGCCCCGGTAGCGGCTCCCACATTCAGAATTTTCAGTCGGGTGGCGGGATTCAGCCGGGCAATCTGACTTCGGAGGATGGCAGCGCGCGCGACAAACCACCAATGCTGCCGTTCGAGTTCAAAGTACTCCTTGTAATAGTTGCTATCCATCCTTCTCAACTTTGCCGTGAATGACCTTGTCGACTATGAACAGAGGCCTTTCCCGGACCTGGTTGTAAATCCGAAGTACATATTCACCAAGCAGTCCGATGGAGATAAGTTGTACGCCGCTGAATAGCACTATTGCGATGATCAGCGTGGTGAAACCTGCAGGGACATCTTCATAAAAAATCCTCCTGACCAAAACGTAAGTAAGGTATATCGCAGACATCAGGATGGAGTACATGCCTAATCTGGTGATGAATTTTACCGGAAACTCACTGAAATTGAAGATCCCGTTGTAGGCCAGTGCCAGCAATTGCTTGAAGCCATACGTCGTTTCCCCTGCAGCGCGGGCTTCTCGTTCATAGGGCAGACCGAACTGACGAAAGCCCACCCACGAACGCATGCCTCGCAGATATCGGCTTTGTTCCGGCATGTTGTTTAACTTATCTACAACCCTCCGGCTCATCATGCCAAAGTCTCCGCTGTCCAGGGGGATACGGAAATTGCTGACTGAACGTTGAATACGGTAATAGGTCCAGTAAAGTAGTCTTTTAAACGGGCTTTCTTTTCTTTTTTTCCTTACCGCGTAAACTACATCGTAACCTTCTTCCAATTTCACCACCATGGAGGTGATCAGCTCCGGTGGATCCTGGAGGTCTCCGTCCATGACCATGATCCCTCTACTGCCGCGGGCATGTGTAAGTCCCGCACTTAGAGCGATCTGATGCCCGTGGTTCCTTGATAGCAAAACGGCAGAATAGCGTTCGTCTTGAAGGCACTTTCTGCGAATCAGTTCTCGGGTACTATCCAGGCTTCCATCGTCTACGAGAACGACCTCCGTACTGAAAGGCAGATTGGGTAGAAGACTGTCGATCCTGTCGAACAATTTATGAATGACAGCTTCTTCGTTGAAAAGTGGGATGACAATTGAAACTTCCGGTGTGGTCATGTGCAACAGCACTTTCAGCTTCAAACTTAACGTATTCTGTTCAAAACAGGTGAGTCCAATACGCGCCTGCCCTTAAAATGCCTTATTTTTGGATTATGCAATACTCCGGTAAGCAAGAGTTGCTTAAGCGCCTGAATGCCATCAGGGATTATTGCAATCTTCATTGCCGGCATCTGGAAAGATGGCCATCCTACTTCAACCGGCGTCATGTTGAATTCGCATCTTATCTTGAGCTTTTTCCTTCTGCCAAATATCAAAATGTACTCGAATTAGGCTGTGGTATAGGCTATCAGAGTGCCATGTTGTCCCAGGTTTCAGAACGTGTGGTGGCCACTGACCTCCCGGAAGAGGACATGGCGACTCACTCGCCCGGCCTTCTCAAAGCGGATAAATTGCTTCAGGAACTGGAAATTCGAAATGTCGATCTCGTACCCTGTTCTGCCGAGAAATTGCCTTTTCCGGATGCTTCTTTCGATATGGTGTTCTCCAGTCACGTTTTGGAGCATATTCCTGATCAGGAAAGGGCGAATCGGGAGATTTTCCGCGTTCTCAAACCTGGCGGGGTTCATTTTTGTGTTGTTCCGGCCTCATTTGAGAAAGTCTACGCTCTGTTCAATCATTATGTTTATTTATTTAGAAGAATGATTCATCTATTGGTTCGGAGTATTACAATCCTATTCCGGCCTTCATCCGATTCAAATCCCTCCGTTATGCGCCGCGAACAACCTTCCGGCTCAGTCCGCCGGCATTTATCCCATTTCCCGTTCCCTCCCCCACATGGCGAATATCCTGGTTTCATTCAGGAGCTCTTCGGTTGGACAACAAGACGGTGGGTAGGTGGGGTACTCGCTTCAGCCCCTTTTCACCTTGAATTCGTCCGTACTACTCAGTTTCTTCCTTTCATGCCCTTAGCCGGCCAGCTGCATCCTGTAGCCGGCACAAGGTTGCATGAGATTACCAGTTCTTTCGAGCGAAAAATGGGTCGTTGGTCTTTCTTTCGCCTATTTGGTATTAACCGGGTGATGGTTTTCTCAAAGCCTCTGGCAGGGGGGGGGATTATTCCATCTTCTGGCATATGAAAACGGATTCTCTTCGTTCCATGAAAGTGTTGTTCCTCACCCTGGGGAACGGAATCAATATCATCGTCAATTTCCTTACCCTTCCTTATCTTGTCCGTAGCCTGTCCTATGAGGAGTATGGTTCATACGGCCAGGTGTTGATACTTGTATCTCTTTTACAAGGGATATTTACATTTAACTTGAACCAGGTGGCTAACCTGGCTTTTTCAAAGCACCCTTCAGATCCGGGCCTGGTTTTTTCAAGCCTCATGAGAACCAGTTTCTTGATGGGTTTACTTTCGGTATTGTTCCTGTTGTTGATTTCCCCCGTGGTCGGGATATCATTTGACAATCCCATGCTGCCGCGTTTTCTAGCACTATCGACACTGAGTCTTGCTGCTCAAGTGCCCGTTCCTGTCCTTTTATCTGTACTGATTTTTCATGACCGGGTCAAAGAATCAACGTTGATCCTGGTCGTGACAAACCTGGTCAAAGTAGCAGCCATGTTTGTTTCGATTCATTTTCTGAACTCGGTAGAATGGCTTTTTGTCGGTATTGGCTTTTCAAGCCTGATCCAGTTGATTCTTCTTTATTTTTCCGTTCCTAAGTCGATACGGACCTTGTCATCTTTTGACAAGAGCATGGCTTCCGGACTGTTGGCCATGGCCTCACCTCTCGTCCTTTCCGCTGTGATCGAACGTGGTGTCATCTATCTTGATGGAGTCATGGTGAGCACCATGCTCAGTACGATGGATTTTGCAATTTACAGGGCCGGTGCTATCGAAGTGCCGTTCATTTCTGCCATCTATGGATCTGTTGCTGCCATCGTCATGCCTGAGATTGCACGCATGTTTTCCGATGGTGATCTGCAACGCATTGTGCAGCTCAAAAGAAGAGCGGTCAACGCCACGGCCTTTCTTGTATATCCAGTTCTTATTTATCTGTTGATCTTCAGTGCTCCGTTAATTACCTATTACCTTTCGGACCGTTATTCGGGGAGTGCAATCATCTTCGCCATTTTCAGTCTTGCCCTTTTCGTCAGAGTCAATGATTACCAGGATGTGATCATCGTTTCGGGAAATTCACGCTTCATTTTCATGGTTATCGTGATCATGTTGATATTCTGCCTCCTACTCAATGTTGTTTTCATCAGCCAATGGGGTGTCATAGGTGCCGCTTGGGCATACATCGTCTTTCTTTTCACCTATGCAGGAATTTTACTTTCGAAGACCGCTTCGATTCTGGAATGCAGGATTTCGGATATCTTCGATTTTCCCACGATCATGAAAGTTCTGTTGATATCCCTGGCCTGTGTAGCACCTCTTTGGTTGATCTATGAACATTCATTTCGGCAATTGTGGATCATTGTCATCGGCACTCCAGTCTACCTGTTCGCCGTGTATGGATTGTCGTGGAGGTTTGGACTGATCGAAAAGGAAATGGTGAACAGGCTGGTTGCTCGTTTGCCTATGGTCTCAAAATTTAAACTGTTGTTGTAACATGGGCTTGATGAGTTTTTTTTACAGGTGCATCGGTAGACCTTACTATGTGAGGTTTTCCAACGGTTTACTGATCCTGAACTGGATCGTTCAGCGGATTTTCCGGGTGAATGCCGAAGTTCCTTTTTCTGTTCATTACACGAATAAAATTTCAGGTTGGCGCAATTGCAGGTTTGAAGACGATACGGTGCGAGCGAATTTATGCGCCAGCGGAGGTGCCTATATCGCTGTTTTTGATGGATCTGTTCTGGAAGTCGGTGCAGGAACCATTTGGGCTTATAACGTCTGCATTCAGACGGCAAACCACCGTCCCGGAGAACTTCATCGCTATGACGTGGCATCAGTTAAGATCGGAAGAAACTGCTGGCTTGGTAACGGTGTCGCCATTCTGGCGGGTGTTACACTGGGCGACAATGTTGTTGTTGGTGCGAATGCCGTCGTTACGAAATCATTTCCTTCCAATGTCGTGCTTGCCGGTGTCCCGGCTCGAATCATTCGTCAATTGGAAGGCCCGGACAAGAAATCAGTCTGATTATGTGTGGTATTGCAGGAGTGGTTGAAAGGAATCCCGGCTTCGTAGACGAAGCAATGTTGGGCAAAATGGCTGAGGCAATCCGTCACCGTGGTCCTGATCACCAAGGGGTATGGGTCTCTGGCACCGGGCTTGCCGGATTTTCTCATCGGCGCCTTTCTATCATCGACTTGAACCCATCCGGTAATCAGCCGATGCAATCACCCGATGGCCGTTTCACGATCGTTTTCAACGGCGAGATTTATAATTATGTGGAGTTGCGTGATCAACTTGTGAGTCAGGGATTTAATTTCCGTTCTTCCTCCGATACCGAAGTATTGCTGGCTTTGTACGAGAAGAAAGGAACAGCTTTGCTTGACGACCTGGATGGCATGTTCTCGATGGCCATATGGGATGAACAGAATTGCACGCTCTTTTGTGCCCGCGACCGGTTTGGTGAAAAGCCCTTCTTCTACAATTCCACCGGAGACAGGTTCGTGTTTGCATCGGAAATCAAGGCAATAAGAACTTGTATTGATGGGCTTGATCCGGATCTTGACTTGCTTCAGGAGGTATTGCTCAGTGGTCGTCAACCCAATAACGATGAAGCCTGTTTCAAAGGCGTGTCTGTCTTGCCTCCGGCCAGTTTTCTTGTATGGAGTTCGGGTCGGATCCGTGTTGAGCGGTATTGGCACCTCGCTGTGCCGCCGGTTGAGTCGATGATGCCAGAGAGCGAAATGGTGGAGCGTTTCGATGAGTTGCTAAATATTTCCATCCGCCGTCGTTTGCGTTCGGATGTGCCCTATGGTAGCAGTCTTTCCGGAGGCATAGATTCTTCTGTACTGGTTTGTCGGATCCATCAACTTGATGAAGGTTCGTTCTCCACGTTTTCAGCCAGGTTCCAGGGCGCGCGCGACGAGGGGCGATGGATTCAAGAAGTGATTGGCAAAACGGGTTTGGTAAATAAGCAGGTTTGGCCGGATCCTTCCGAAATGCTCACTGAGCTGGGTGATCTTCTCTGGCATCATGAGTACCCGATCGCTTCAGCATCCGTATTTGCACAATGGAGTGTGATGAGGCTTGCAAAGGAGAACGGAATTAAGGTGCTGCTGGATGGACAAGGCGCGGATGAATACCTTGCCGGCTATGATGAATTGAAATACTATGCTATGTGGTCGATGTATCGTGCCGGTCGCTGGTCTTCATTTTTCCGTGAACGGCGATTACTCAGGAAAAATACAGGTGGCAGGTCTGGTCTGGGCTATAAGTTTCTTCTGGATCCAATTTTGCTGCCACTGGGAATTCACAGGCCTGTTTTCAAAAATGGAGTTACCCTGAAGGAGCAGTTGCGGTTTCATGTATTGAATAAATTGGGAGAACTGCTCAGATATGCTGACCGGAATTCCATGGCGCATTCCGTAGAAGTCAGATTGCCTTTTCTTTTTCATCCCCTGGTTGAATTCGTTTTCAGTCTGCCCGATAGGATGATCTATAGAAATGGTTACACGAAGTTTATTTTACGCGAGGCTTCGCGTTCAACTCTGCCGAATGCCATTTATAGCCGTACGGATAAGATCGGCTATGAACCGCCTCAGTTGAATTGGTTGTCTGGACCGGACTGGAAAGAGCTGTTGCATGATTCCCGTCTCCATCTGAAAGAGCTTGGTATTGACCCGGGGCCGGATCAGTTTAGGATACTGGTTGTGTCCGCCCTGCTCAAAAGATTCAACAGGTCATGAAAAGAGTCCTGGTTCTGACTTATTATTTTCCTCCTGCCAATGCGGTTGCTGGATTCAGATCTGCGTCCTGGGCCAGGTATTTTCACGAAAAAGGAATTCGGCCTGTCATTGTTACACGGCACTGGACAGGGAAGGAGAAAAGTTGGAGCGACCTGTTGGCGAGTGACAGATCAGCCCCTGTTTTCACCAGTTACGATCATTACGATCTGATCCAGCTTCCAACCCGGGAACTTTGGTTGATAAAGACCTTTCGCTCAAGTTTGCTTAGGATTTCAATATTGCGTAAACTGACTTATTTCCTGCTTGCACTTTCAGGTCATTTTAATCTGTTTTCTGATGCCTATAGTTCTTTCCTGGGCTTTCTCCGATTGCATTTGAAAGACAATCGTTACGATCTGATTCTCGCCACTTCTCCTCCATTGAATATTGTAAGGCTTGCCAGCGTGCTTGGTAAAGAGTACTCCATCCCATTTGTGATTGATTTCCGCGATTTGTGGAATAACGACAATCTGAAAAAAGGGTATAGGCCTAATTGGGGTAATGCGATCATGGAGCGATTGATGGTGTATTGGCTGCGCAGATGGGTCAAGAACGCCTCTTTCATTTCTACGGTAAGTCAGCCAATAGCGGATTTCCTTGGAATAGTTTTTGAGCATGAACGTGAAGTGGTTCTCAATGGCTTTGACGAGGTTGTTTTTTCTCATCTTACGAGGAATGTACCACAAGCATTCACCTTGACACTCGCTGGAACCTATTATGAACAGCAAGGGCTTGATGTTTTATGTCAAGGATTATCAGGTTTTCTCAGCGGAAAAGATGCGCGGCGTGTTAGGGTGCGCTTGATCGGTGTGTCGGCCAATCCAATTGTACATGACAAGCTGAAAGATGCGATTCCCGGCGAGTACTGCGAATGGATTGACCGTACCGAAAGTGAAACAGCAATACAAGGCATCCTGGATTCACATGTTTTATTGCATTCAGCATGGGTTGGTTATTCGGGAGTATATACAACAAAGTTGTTTGATTTTATTGCAACCGGAAATACTGTAATGCTCGCACCCGGAGATAACGATGTGATGGATGAATTGATTCGGGAGACAGATTCGGGTGTGCCCGTCCTCTCGCCCTTCGAGATGGCTGGTGTGTTGGATCTTCTGTATATGAAGTGGGAGAGCGAAGGGGACATTCAGCCCAGGACGAATCATCAGGTCGATAAGTATAGCAGACGTAGTCAGGCTCTGCGAATGGCTGATTTGATTCTGGAATATCTTTCGGCCTCCCAACCCGTTGTTTCCGGGCCAAAGCGTGTTCTGGTCGTGGCTTATTATTTCCCTCCGTGCTTAGGTGTACCTGCGTATCGGCCGCTCTCCTGGGCAACACAGTTCGAGAGGTTCGGACTTGAAACAACAGTTATTACCAGGCATTGGACAGGTGCAGAGGTCAAATGGGCTGAGTATACCCGTCCCAATACATCTGATCCTGTCTACAGACGTTTGGAAGGATACAGGGTTTTTTATCTCCCTACTTTTCAATACCGGTGGGTCAGATGGTTGGAAAAGTATGGCCTTTTCAGAATAGTGTTTAGCCGCCTTTTCAGTTTGTTTAGCTTGATGAAGGGTGATGTTAATCCTGAAATTGATGCATTTAATACGTTCAGGCATTCGTTGGTTTCACAGCTTCGCCGTCGTAAGTATGATTTTGTATTGATCACGTCTCCGCCTCCCAGTATTGCAAGGCTGGCATCCCTTGTGCCAATCTATTCTAACGCCCGGGTTGTGGTTGATTTCAGGGATCTTTGGAGTAACCTCCTGCTGAAGGTGGATTACAGGCCTGACTTCCGGGGCCGGGTTTTTGATTTCTTCAATAGGCTTTACCATCGGAAATGGCTTCGAAGTGCAGATCTGATAACAGTCGTTTCCCCTCCTTTCAAAGAGGTCTTGCAGCGGTTGACCAATGCGAAGATTGAAGTTGTCTACAACGGGTACGAAGAGTCGGAATTTGCCCGACTAAAAAAAAGGTCTGAACCTTTTTTCCGATTCAGCATCGTCGGTACGTTGTATCCGGAGCAGGACCTGGGTGTCATGCTTGAAGGAATGAAGATTTTTCTTTCAAAGGTGCCCCCAGGCGATGTGCTGGTTCGTTACATTGGCGCAGGCCAGTTTCCCGATGTTGAACGCAAACTTTCTGATTGTATTCCATCTGATATTCTGGAGATCCATCCCAAAATTTCCAAATCGGAGGCTATCCAATATACACTTGATTCTGAAGTCCTTTTTTATTCGGGTTGGAAGGGGTCTAGAGGAATAATATCGACCAAGATTTTCGATTACATGGCATCCGGAAACAGGGTGATCGTCGCACCTGGTGACGGTGATGTAATGGATGACTTTTTGACCCGATCCGGTTCCGGAGTATCGGTTTCAACACCTTTAGAATTTGCCGGTTGCCTTTTTGATTGGTACAACGAGTGGAAGCTTAACGGCAGACTTTTGGCCTGCGTAAACACTGGTTTTACCAGGCAGTTTTCCCGCGAGAAACAAGCCGAGGTTATGGCCGGTTTGCTTTTCAGCCTTGCAGTGAAACCCCAGCAAATGCCATGATGGAAACTGCAACCAGAAGAAAAGTACTGATCACTGTTTCGAATATCGATTTCAGCCTTGGTTTCATATGGCTTGTTTCTGGTATCGACAAATCAAAATTTGAAATCCATTTCCTGCTTTTGGGAGCAGTGCTTCCATCAATGGAATTCGAATTGAGAAATGCAGGAGCAAGAGTTCATTTTCTTAAGTATTCGGGTAAGTCAGACCTACTCGCTGTTTCATGGAAAATATTCCGCCTGCTTCTTTCTTTGAAGCCGGATGTTGTTCATGCTCATCTTTTGGATGCATGCCTTATGACATTGCCGACCGCTTGGCTGTCGGGTATATCGACTCGAATCCATACAAGACATCATTCAAGCTATCATCATGTTTATCATCCGAGAATGGTTGTGATTGATAGGTTGCTTAGTTTTTTTTCTACAAAAGTGGTTGCGATTTCGAATAACGTTTTGGATATACTTGTCAAGAAGGAGAAGGTTTCTGAACGAAAAGTTGTTCTGATTCATCATGGCTTCGACCTTGGATTATTCAAGAAAGTGGATTCTGACCGTTCGAATCTTTTCAAAAATAAACTGGGTGCCGAGGGCAGGTTTCCTGTGGTCGGGGTCATATCCAGGTTTACGGAATGGAAAGGAGTGCATTATGTGATTCCTGCTTTCATACGCTTGCTTGATCTTTATCCGGAGGCACTGTTGGTTCTTGCCAATGCTAAGGGGGATTATGAGCCTGAAATCAGAAAATTACTTGATAAATTACCCGTTGGTTCCTACCGGGAAATCAAGTTTGAGAAGGACTTGGTGACGTTGTATTCCATTTTCGATATCTTCGTACATGTGCCGGTCGATTCACATTCAGAAGCTTTCGGTCAGACCTATGTTGAGGCACTGGCTGCGGGAACTCCTTCCATTTTCACCCTTTCAGGAGTTGCGCCCGAATTCGTCGTTGACAGGTTCAATGCACTTGTCGTCCCATTTAGGGATTCCGATGCTATTCACCAATCGATGTTGGAATTACTGCACTCCAACCCTCTATTTGAAACTTTACGGATTAACGGTCCAAAGAGTGTTTCCGGGCAATTTTCATTGCAAAGAATGATCGATCAGCACTCCAGGCTTTATGAAAAATGAGCTTTTTTTCTCAGTAATCGTCCCGACATACAATCGGGCTGATTTCATTGCAGTGGTAATCGATTCAGTCCTTACACAACGTTACCAGCATTTTGAGCTCATCGTAGTCGATGACGGAAGCACAGATGATACCTTTTCCGTTTTTTCGCGTTTTAACGATAAGCGTCTACGATATGAGCGGATACCAAACTCAGAGCGTGGAGCGGCACGTAATCATGGAGTCAGGGTTTCAAAGGGCGATTATGTCACATTTGTCGACTCCGACGATATTATTTACCCTCACTACCTGACCAATGCATGCCGTTGCCTTCTTGAAAACGGTCGACCTGAATTTTTTCATCAAAATTACGAGGTTCGCAGCTCTACCGGACAACATGTACGCTATACAACAACGATAAGGGGTGATGTGAGCGAATCGTTAGTGAAGGGCAATCCTCTGAGTTGTCTCGGGGTTTTTGTGGAGAGGCAGACTGCCTTGCGTTTTCCGTTTCTGGAGGACCGTAATCTTTCGGGCTCAGAGGATTGGGAGTTATGGCTGAGATTATCTGCAAATTATGGAATTGTGACCAGTGAGAAAGTTTGCGCTTGTCTGATTATTCATGAGGACAGAAGCGTACTTGGTGTTGATGAAAACAAGCTGGTCATGAGAAAAAACCTGGCCTTACATTATGCCTTTCAGGATCCGAGGGTACAGGAGGTTTATGGCTCATCCCGGTCCAGGATGGAGGCCTATTGCGATACTTATATTTCTTTGCATCTGGTGTTAGCCGGAGTGAACAGGCACGCACCAAAATATCTTTGGTTGGCATTGCGTAGCCATTTCCCGGCTATTTTTAAACGCCGTGTTTTGGCAATCACTAAGTATTACATATTGAATTTTTTTCGTAAATCAGCTTAAGTCAATTTGACTTGCCGGTCATCTTATTACTACTTTTTTTACAACCAGCTTTTCTTTGAAACGAATCTGGATGAAATAAATCCCGGACGACTTCGGGAGTTTGTCGACGAGTAATGAGTTGAAACCCTTGTAAAGCTCACGGTATTCGGTTGTTGAAACAATCCGCCCGGTTTCGTCGGTAAATGTCAGTTCAAGTTTTCCGCGTTGGTCTGAGTTCAGTGAGATAATGATGTTGTCGGAAGCCGGATTAGGATTAATGGTCAGTATTTCAAAGCCGGATGATGTGGTGATACAATCTTTGTCGTTTTCGGATGTTTCGTCTATACCGCCGTTCACCTCGGTTATTTCCAGACAAAGGAAGCGCGGAGAATCAAAATCATAAGCGGTAAAGACCGATTTGAATTCTGCCTCAAGGTTAGTGGATGGGGGGATTTTCAAGTTGAAACTCTCGATAATCTGGGATTTGCCGTCAAGACTGGCTTTTATACTGAAGTCGTTGACTTCCACGTTACCGAAGTTCCTGAGGTTGGCTTTGATCTTCCATTCGTTTTCGATAAGGTTGAAACTCAATCCAACGATGCCAAGGTCAAGGTAAGGTGAAACAGCGGTTACAGTACGCCCGAATTGAGCTTTACATCCCCGAAGGCTTATAACCGTAAGATTGACATTATAGGTTCCTGTATCATTGAACAAGTGCAACGGATTTTGTTCCGTGCCAAGTGGTGATCCGTCACCGTAAACCCAGTTGTAGGTTGCGGGATTTTCGGAAAGATTCGTGAAATCAACAGCTAATGGTACCGCTCCGTAAGTGGTGGATGGTTGAAAGTAAGCATAGGGTAGAGGAAATACTTCAAGACTGCCATAAGCCGTATCGAGGCATCCGTAATTATTCTCAATAATAAGGGTTACCTGGAGGGAGTCAGGGCTGGCCGGTACGATTATCGGATTTTGGGAAAGGCTGTTGCCCAGGTTGCCTAAATCCCATTCATGCCTGATCAGGCTACCTTCACCCGGACTGCTCAGATCGATGAATTGAATTGAATCGTTGACGCATGTCGAGTCGCTTTCAAAAAATGCGGACGGATTTTTTCTAATGATGATTGTATCCGATAGCGATGTGACGCAGTTGTTGTTGGTGTCAAGTACTTGTACAGTGACTGGGAAAGCTCCGGAATACCCGTATTGGTGTGTTGGGTTAAATATATTGCTTGACGTGCTATCACCGAAATCCCATTCAGCAAGGAAAAACGAAATTGAACCTGCGGATTGAATCTGGAAAGGAGTAGGGGCTCCCAGGCAGTTGTCGATTGCAGAAAGTGTGACTTGTGGGGATTGATCAACGCCAATCAGTCTTACAAGAGTATCTCTACAACCTGCATCACTGGTTATTTCAAGTGTGATGATTGTCGATCCTGAGGCAGCAAAGGTGAATGAAGGATTTTGGTTCGTGGAAATGGGTCCGTTGCTTCCGAAGATCCATTTCCATGCTGTTAAACTTCCGGAAGCCACTGTACTGCTATCGCTGAAATTTACCTGATTTCCAGTGCAGGGTTTTGAATTCACAAAGTCTGCAACAGGGATCGGGTTGATTCGGACAACATCCGATACGACATCAATACAACCTTTGGAATTGGTGATCTGGAGCTGTACAGTGTAGTCTCCGAAGGACGAGAATAGATGATTGGGATTTGTCAAGAACGATGTAGTTGAATCGCCGAAAGACCATTCCCACGCCACAAGAAAAGTACCTGAAATGGTCGTTGAAACATCCGTGAATTGGATTGAGTCGCCTAGGCATGCGTCCTGCGCTGTAAATAGCGCGTTTGGTTTTTCTATAACTACGATCTGGCGAGTTACAATTGAATCGCAATCCGTGGGGGATATCGCTTTTAATGCAATTGTATATGTGCCGGGTGAATTGAAAACATGGGTGGGATTCACCGATGTACTATCCTGTGTGCCGTCACCGAAATCCCAGATTCTTTTAAACAGTTGTCCTCCATTTGCTGAAAAAGAGCTATCGATAATCTGTAATTGGAATCCTTCGCAAACAGTATCGTCCGGAAGGATGAACCAGGGAAGGGGTTGTTCTGAGATAGTCAATTGTTGCATGACGGTATCACTGCAGCCGTTGGCACTTTGGGCCACGAGTTCGACTGTGTATGTACCTGTGACGTTGGGATAGTTATGGCTCGGATTGATCGAGGAGGAGGATGTTCCGTCTCCGAAATCCCAGGTTGACGTGCTGATTGAACTGGTTGAACTGGAACTCTGATTTAGAAAAAGGGTGTTCTCACCGTTGCAGGTGTTTTGGATAACGAAGTCGGCATTCGGGGATTCTATGGCTCGGATAGCTCTGGCTATCGTATCTGTACATCCGTTTGCTGATGTGGTGACCAGTTGGAGCACGTAATTGCCGGGTTGCAAGTAATCGTGATTCGCGTTGAACTGGGAAGATAGGTTTCCGTCGCCAAAATCCCACTCCGAAGTCAATAGTCCACCGGTAGGAGAAGTTGACAGGTTAGACAGCTGAAAGGAAACGCCGGTACAAATACTATCAGGTGAACTCAGCAGAGCAGTTGGATTCGGTTCAATGACAATACCGGATGTGATTGTTGCTGAATCACCGATCGAGTTGTAGATCTTGAGTATGACCTGAAAGTTGCCGGCACTCGAGTAGATGTGTGACGGGTTCTGGACTGAACTGGTGGCTCCGTCA
>JBJOER010000143.1:0-2609 GCA_046049215.1 Bacteroidota bacterium
CACGTGCACAGCCCCGATGAACTGGTACACAAAGCAGACATCGAGGCCATGCTCAATGCCTACCGCATATTGATGGAAAAACTCTGATCACTTTTCCAGCCGGGAACTGAAGCTGCGCAAAAAATCCCCCGGTGCTTTCCGGGGCCGTCCGCTTACTTTGTCCACAAACACGAGTGTCGTTTCGGCTTCCGTCAACAGCTGACCGGATTCATTGAATACTTCGTATTTGAACCGGATGCGAACACCCGGTGGTTCGGGAATTGAAGTTCGGATCAGCAAAAGATCATCGTACCGCGCCGGCTTATGGTAACGAATAGCATAATCCGAAACCGGAAGCAAGATGCCCTTATCCTCCATCAACTTGTAAGTAAATCCCAGGTCGCGGAGAAATTCTACACGTGCCACTTCGAAATAGGAGGCATAGGCACCGTAATAAACGAAATCCATCCTGTCGGTTTCCGAATAGCGAACACGGATCTTCGTTTCGTGGCTGATCATCATTGCCACAAAGTTCACAAAAACGGCGGTTCAGAAATCAGTCACACCCTTGTATATTCGTCCCGTGATTGCTTTCCGGCAAATTTCTCTTTGCATTGTCTTTTTCATACTGACGGCCTGCCACCGCCAGCCAATGCGTGTCACCTATTCCGGATCCCTGTCGACGGTGTCATCTGCCGATGTGCCGGGCATTGACAGTAACCTCTACATTCAAACGCAGGTTTACCGTGACAGCCTATCCAGAACCATGGACCAAGTCATCGGCGAAACCGCACTAGCTTTGACGAAAGAGTTGCCGGAAGGTACATTGGGCAATTTCTGCGCAGACGCCTGTCTCCACCAGGCCGGCATTCTCTGCAGGGAAGCGAACATCGCCCTTCCCGACATTTGTATCCTGAACCATGGTGGACTTCGGGCATCGCTCCCTCAGGGAAAAGTCACCCTTGGTAATCTTTACGAACTGATGCCGTTCGACAACGAGTTGATGATCATCGGACTGGATAGATCCGGATTGGACAGTCTTCTTCAATTCTTAGCGAAAAAAGGCGGTGCGCCAATAGGAGGATTCAGGATGACACTGGCGAACGACTCCTTGCAAGATCATTCACTTCCCCCGACAACGCAATCGGGGAAATACAGAGTGCTGACCTCTGACTTCCTGGCCAACGGAGGGGATTTGTATCCTGCATTGCGAAGCAGTACCGACCGCACCTGGCTTGGATTGAAGGTCCGCGACGCACTCATTCTGGAAGTCCGTGAAAAGTACCAGGCCAAGCAATTGATCAACACCCCGAAAGATGGAAGAATCAGGAAACTTTAGCAGAAGGCGATTCCTGCGAACACTGGGTGGAGCCGGTTTGCTGCTTGCCGGTTCAACAGGCTTTCCACCGGAGCTGATAGCTGCGAGGAGAAACCGTTCGCTTACGATACTGCACACTAACGATACGCATAGCCGAATAGATCCGTTCCCCGCAGGCGACCCGAAATTCCCCGGCATGGGGGGTGTTGCACGAAGAGCGGAACTGATCAGAAGGATCCGGTCCGAACACGAGCATGTTCTATTGCTAGACAGCGGCGACTTCTTTCAGGGCACTCCTTACTTCAACTTATTCGGAGGTGAAGTGGAACTGAAAGCCATGTCACAGTTGGGTTACGACGCCGCCACATTGGGCAATCATGACTTCGACAACGGAGCGGATGGTCTGGCCATGCAAATGAAGCATGCATCCTTTCCCATATTGAATTGCAATTATACCCTAGGGGACTCTCCGTTGAACGGACTGATCAAACCCTGGAAAATTTTTCGAAGAGGGCCCTTCCGGATCGGTGTATTCGGAGTCGGTATTGAACTTGAGGGACTGGTCAACCGGAGCATGACACAGGGCGTACGCTACAACGAACCTGTTGCCGCAGCTCAAAAAACAGCCTCCTACCTCAAACTCGAGGAGCACTGCCATATGGTGGTATGCCTCTCTCATTTGGGATACCGCTACAACGACTCGAAAGTCAGCGACATGATACTCGCAGCTAGCACCCGGCACATCGACTTGATTCTGGGTGGCCACACTCACACTTTCCTCGACACTCCCGTATATGAAAAAAATCCTGATGGAAAACAAGTGCTGATCGCACAATCCGGATGGGGAGGTGTGCGTCTTGGAAGAATTGATATCGGATTTGATGATTTCGATAAAAAAAACAGGCTGATTGGCAGTACTGTAAATGTTTCCTGATTTTCAAGAGCAAATTGAATTTTTTTTCAAGAAAATTTAATTCATATTTGTGGCATGCTTCAAATCAAGCTCTGAAGCGCCCCTATCACTCTTTACAATTTCGATAAACGGTATGTCCAAAGAAAAGGAAATCGTCTCCAGTGAAAAAAACGAAATTCTAGTATGGGAAAATTGTTTAAAGCTTATCCGTGACAATGTAAATCCGCAAAACTTCAAAACCTGGTTTGAACCCATCCGGGCCATCAAACTGGATCAGAACACCCTGACCATCGAAGTCCCCAGTCAATTCGTTTACGAATGGCTGGAGGAGCACTACATCGGATTGCTACGCAAAACCATCAAGCGCGAACTCGGTCCGGAAGGCCGTTTGGAATATTC
>JBJOER010000144.1:0-4745 GCA_046049215.1 Bacteroidota bacterium
GCAGGATTCGCAAAGGCATGCAACACGCTCTGCTTCAAACTTCGCTCGATGCGTTTTTTAAGTTGATCCGGAAGACTTCTTCTCACAGCGATGCAACCCAGGGGAATCGGTTGCCGGTGAAGCTGCTCCCATCGTTCACCGAGGTCCGCAAGTTTAACTAATCCTTTCTGTGCATAAGTAAACCGCGATTCGTGAATTAGAAGACCAAGATCTGACTTACCGGAAAGCACATCTTCCTCGATGTCGGAGAAAAGCACCTCCTTTTTTTGGGAAAGCATTGGAAAGAAAGTCGAAAGGAGCAGATTTGCAGAAGTACGCCTGCCCGGTATGGCTACGGAAAGTTCAGGGGAAAAAGGAACCTCCACCGGCTTTTTACTCACCAAGAGCGGACCGCATCCGAATCCCAAAGCGGCACCGGCGTTCAAGATCTGGTACTTTTCGCTCACCTCGGGAAAACCGGCGAAGCTCATCTTCAACACATCGGCTTCTTCCGCAAGGGCTCGGCTATTCAACTGTTCAATATCCTCCAGGATCGGGTTCACTTGCGGAGCTTCGGGCAAACGACCGTTCACCCAAGCATCGAACATAAAGGTATCGTTCGGGCAGGGAGAAAAAGCAAGTATCAGCGGATCCACTACGCAAAGGTAATGGGCAAAACCTCAAATGACAGACATTGAAAAACCCTAAATTCGCCTTGGTGAAGCATGGAAACGACTAAATCCGGAAAGACCGCGAGTGAAGCAGGACGACGTTTGCGTTTCCCGCTGTTTTTTTGGTTGAACCTATTCGTGGCTCTTGCTTTACTGGGATCACAGGCCGCCGCCTCCATCCACCCCGAAAGATTCTGGTTTTTGGAAATCCTGGCCGTCTCCTATCCCGTACACTTGTTGGTCAATATCCTATTCATGATATGGTGGACCATGCGCAGGCACCGCTACGTTTTCATTTCAGCGGCCGCCCTTCTCATCGGTTACGAGCACATCAGCAGGGTTTATCAGCCGGGAATAATTGCGTCTGAAGAGCAGAAGGATTCCACAACCATACGGATCATGTCTTACAATGTCAGACTATTCGATCTTTACAACTGGACCGGGAACCTGAAAACACGAGACAGTATTTTCAAACTCCTCATCGCTGAATCTCCGGATGTGCTGTGCCTGCAAGAGTATTATCATAGCGACGAGGGCAGTTTTCAAAACAACGACACACTCAAGAAGATACTTGGGCTGCCATTTTCGTCGATCCGCTATGGGATTACGCTTCGCAAATCAGACCATTGGGGATTAGCGACATTTTCAAGGTTTCCTGTTGTAAACGAGGGCACGGTGTTCTATACCGAAGGAAAAACAAACTTCTGCATGTTCTCCGATCTCCAAATCAAGGAGGACACCATTCGTGTTTACAACCTGCATTTTCAATCGAACCATTTCAAGCCCGGCGACTATGAATTTATCGAAAATGTAGAAGAAGAAAACCGGGATGGTTTGTTAAGAGGGACCAAAAACATCTTACGACGTATTAGAAAAGCGGTTAGGATCAGAGCGGAACAGGCCGATGAACTGGCTGAACATGTTCGAAACTCCCCGTTTCCGGTTGTAATATGTGGTGACTTCAACGACCCTCCGTTCTCCTATGCCTATCAAACCGTTCGTGGCAATCTGGAAGATGCATTTTGCGAGGAGGGATCCGGCTTGGGAAGCACCTATATCGGACTTCCGGTGCGATTCAGGATCGACTACATTCTTCATAGCCCGAAGGTGGAAACAGTATGGTTCAAAACGATGAAGAATCGCCTGAGCGACCACTTCCCGATTGAAGCTGGCGTTCGGATCCGTTGATCAGGGATTGGCTACTGCACCGCCTTCGTACAGCTGATTGGAGTACTTTTTCGATGGCGATGGGATCATTGGACCCAGACCCAAATTGTTCCACACGGCATCGATGCGTTCGATGGTTCGAGAGTCGGATGCAAGGATATTCGGCCAGTCGCGCGTGAATCCGTCGAACTCAAGCGTTTTGCGGGTGCCGTCGAACACCACATGATTGACTTCGTCCTCGGTTCGTGCAGGAAAATCGAAGTGATCACGACGGGGATCTACGTTATTGGAAAACCTCCACACAGCATCAGCCACATCGTCTATGTCCATGGTGTGCTCCAGGAATATCACCACTTTGACACTTTTGAATTCCTCCAAGGCAATGATCTGTTCAGCCGCTTCGCGAACGTGGCCCTTTCTGGATTTCTGAATGGAAAGAAAAACCATGGAGATTCCGGCGTTGAGCAAGGTGGCATTGCACTGACGGATCTCAGCAAGTCCCAGTGCTGCACGAACAATGGACTCCGTATCTGCTCGGTGCACATTATTGACTTCCGGAACAAAACCATCGCCTCCTTCCTCCTCCATCTTCAGTGTTGCATCGACACCCATTTTCCCACCAAAGGCTGCGCGGGAACAACTGTGATCGAGCACATCGGTGGGACCTTGCGAATAGGTGATATCACGCAAGGGATCCACGTTTCGGGAGATGTATTTGGCTACCTCTAGTTGGTCGTGGATGTTCACATCACCGTCAACCACGATCATCATCTTGGTGAACATCATCTGACCGGCTCCCCAAAGCGAGTTCATCACCTTGAGTGCCTGACCGGGATATTCTTTCCGGATCTTGACAATCACCAGGTTGTGAAAAACACCCTCAACGGGCAAAACCATGTCCACAATTTCGGGGACCATGGTCATCTTGATGGGAGCAATGAATATACGTTCGGTAGCCTTGCCGATCCAGGCATCCTCCTGTGGGGGAATACCGACTATGGTGGCCAGATAAACCGGATTTTTCCTGTGCGTGATGGCCGTGACGTGGAAGCGGGGGTAAAAATCAGCAAGTGAGTAATACCCGGTATGATCTCCGAAAGGACCTTCCAGAATAAACTCTTCTTCGGGATCCACGTAGCCTTCTATCACAAAATCGGCGTCGGCCGGCACATGCATGTCGATGGTGAGGCACTTCACCAGCTCGACACGCTTCTTTCGCAGGAAACCGGCTAACATGAACTCATCCACGCCGTCGGGCAAAGGAGCGGTGGCCGCATACGTCAAGGCAGGATCGCCGCCAATGGTCACGGCAACGGGCATCCGTTTTCCCAGTTTCTTGTACTCATTGAAATGGCGGGCCGACACCTTGTGCCGATGCCAGTGCATTCCTGTCATGTCGGGGCTGAACACCTGCATTCTGTAAAGTCCGACATTACGAATTCCGGTAAGGGGATCCCGGGTTTGAATGACCGGTAGCGTGATGAACGGACCGCCGTCCTCGGGCCAGCATTTTAGCACAGGAATCCGGGTCAGGTCCGGCTTTTCCATCACCACCTCCTGGCAGGCACCCCGGCCACTGATTTCCTTTGGCATCCAGGATGCAATTTCACCGAGCTGCGGAAGCATCTTCAACTTGTCGAAAAAGGAATTCTTGGGACCCGTAATCGTCTTGAACAAGGATTCGATCTCCTCCGCCACTTCATCCAGACGTTCAACACCCAGAGCCATCGCCATCCTCTTTTCGGTTCCCATGGCGTTGATCAACACCGGAAATTCAGTTCCTGTATTTTCAAAAAGCAAAGCTGGTCCGTAACACTTTGAAACACGATCGGTGATCTCGGTGATTTCAAGCTCTGGACTGACCCGCTCGCGGATACGCACCAATTCTCCTTTCTCTTCCAGCAGCCGGATGAATTCGTTCAGGTTTTTAAATGCCATGATGGGTAGTGACGTTGACTTACCGAAGAACAACAACCGACGGTATGAATGGGTTTCAGTCTGCTGAAAAATCCTCGTATTCGAAGCGATGAGCGAGATGCGAATCGCGCCCGGTGCGGGTAAGATCGGTTTCATAAGCGGTTTCTTGCAAGATCCTGCCGTCCTCACCGAACACCGTGTGTTTCCTTGAAATCACAAAACCGTTCTCATCCGATAGCGTTTCCTCCGTCAAACGACCAAGCTCATCGTAAACGTAACCTGAAATGCGGATGTAGAATCCCTTGGAGACCCGCCGGACCACGCGCCCCAGTTCGTCAAATTCGTTCACTTGGGTTGATTCCGTCTTGCCAGACGCATTTTTCTTCACAATAACCGCCTCTTGTCCGTCATCGCGGTAGTCGTACTGCAACGTAGACACCAGATCACCTGATGAATCAAGTTCGATCTCTTCCACCAGCCAACCGTTTTCGTTGTAACTGAACTGAAACTCCTTTTCCTCGTAGGTCGACTTGAATGATCGTTTGATCAGCCGTGGGGAGTCGTCATACATGAACTCATCGGATGAATCGAACTCGCCATCCGCATCGGTTCTGTGAATAAATACAGGATGAGCATGTGTACCATAACGGTATTCCGTTCTTTCGCCGGGGTCGTCACCGTAGAATTTGATGATTGAAAGGGGATTCCCGTCAGGATTCAGCTCGGTCACGAATTTCTCCATGATACCATCTTGAGGAAGTTCCATCAGGTGTTCCAGAAGATGACCACGCTCGTCGTAACGGTAGCTATGGATTTCTTCTGCTTCGCCGTGCTGGTCGAATTTGACCTCACGGATAATCTTGCCGAAACGATCATACTCCACTTCCAAACTGATGTGTTCGGGAAGCCCGTAAGATTCCTCACCGCCAAGCAATACGGGTTTCAGCGGTGTGGTGAAGCGCCTAAGTGTGCGAATTGGAATTTTCTGGGACATGTTCACGTTTAGATGTT
>JBJOER010000145.1:0-7048 GCA_046049215.1 Bacteroidota bacterium
CAGGCGATGAAGAATAGCCAGACCTGCTCGAATCCAGATGGCGATCTGGATCATGAAGGCGAACACAGCGGCTCCTCCCGGCGCAAAATGCTTCCGGGCGAAGATGACCATGGCATTGTAAAACACGAAGACGTAGTTGACACTGCTCTTCTTGGTGCTCTCGCCTTTGTAGTGGATGATACGGGTCTCAGGGAAATAATAGTTCTTGTATCCGGCTTTGGTGATGCGGTAGCTGAGGTCGATGTCCTCGCCGTACATGAAGTAGTCTTCGTCGAGCAAGCCGGTTTTGTCAAGCGCACTTTTCCTCAGCAGCATGAAGGCCCCGCTTAGCACGTCTACTTCGTGTGTTCTTTCCTTGTCCAGGTATCCGAGATGGTATTTTCCAAAGGTTCTTGACTTGGGGAAGAGGGCAGATAAACCGCTGATCTTGTAAAAGGCCACTGTGGGTGTTGGCAGTCCTCGCTTGGATTCCGGAAGGAAATTTCCACGGCCATCGATCATGTGGACCCCGAGACCACCGGCATCGGGATGGGTGTCCATGAAGCTACAGGTCTTGTGGAAGGTGTCTGCCTCGACCAGGGTGTCGGGATTAAGCAGCAGGACGTATTCGCCCTTGGACTTTCGGATAGCCTGGTTGTTGGCTTTTGAAAAGCCCCTGTTGTCTTTGTTGTCAATGAGAATGACCTCCGGAAACAAACGTCTGACCATCTCTACGCTTCCGTCGGACGAGGCGTTGTCCACCACGAACACTTCGGCATCCATGCCTTTGACCGCTTCCCGTACGCTTTGCAGGCACTGCTGCAGGAAAAAGCGTACGTTGTAGTTGACAATGACGATGCTGAGCTTCATGCGGGGAGGCTCATTTCACGAGGTGATTCTCATAGGGAATCCGGTTGATGATGGATCGGCCCAGGGTGACCTCATCCGCGTATTCCAAAGCACCGCCGATGGCCACTCCACGGGCGAGGGTGCTGATGCGGATGTCATAGGGCTTAAGTTTCTTGTAGAGGTAGAAAAGCGTAGTGTCACCCTCCATCGTTGTACTCAAGGCCGCAATGACCTCCTGGACGTCTCCTCGTCCTGTTTTTTCGCACAGGCTTTCGATGTTGATCTGCGACGGGCCGATGCCGTCCATCGGACTAATGAGTCCTCCCAGGACATGGTAATGGCCTTTGTAGGACGAAGTGTTTTCGATGGCGATGACGTCACGGATGTCCTCAACGACACAAACCAACGTCGGATCCCGGCGCGGATCACTGCAGATGCTGCAGATTTCTGCTCCGGAAATGTTGTGGCAATTCCTGCAATAGCGAAGCTCTTTACGCAGTCGGGTCAGGATTTCGCCGAAACGCTCCACTTTTTCAGGTGAGGTGCGCAGAAGGTGCAATACCATCCGCAAAGCGCTCTTTTGGCCGATGCCGGGCAGTTGGGCGAACGCGTCGACCGCTTCTTCAAGTATCCGGGAGTGCAGGGCCAAGAGGGGGAGGTTGTTTTGACAAAATTACGAATCCCCCTTGTTCAAAAAAACGGTTATTGCCTGAGTGTCAACATCCGTTACTTGATTACTTTGGCATTGAATTCACCGCTATGTCCCCCATCCTGTTTGTTTTGCTGATCGTTGTTTACTTCCTGGTCTTGCTTTGGATCTCCTGGTATACCGCCCGGGGTGCGGGAAACCAGGCCTATTTTGTCGGCAATAAGTCTTCTCCGTGGGCGATAGTCGCTTTCGGTATGATCGGTACCTCGTTGAGCGGAGTCACCTTCGTTTCAGTACCGGGTACTGTGGCCTCGTCCGGTTTTTCCTATTTGATGGTGGTCTTCGGTTATTTCATCGGGTATCTTGGTGTGGCGTACGTGCTGCTTCCCATTTACTACCGGATGCAGCTCACATCGATCTACCATTACCTGCAGGAGCGTTTCGGTATGGGCTCCTATAAAACCGGGGCTACATTGTTCATCGTATCACGTACCATAGGCGCTACGGCTCGCCTATACCTCGTCATTCGTGTGTTGCAGGACCTGGTGATGAATGCTCTTGGCGTGCCCTTTTTTGTCACCGCTTTGTTGATCCTCTTGCTCATCCTGGCTTATACGTACAAGGGAGGGGTGAAGACCATCGTATGGACCGATACCCTGCAGACCTCGTTCATGCTCGGAGGATTGATCGCCTGCGTGGTGTATGTACTGAATTCACTTGACCTTAGCTTTCTACAGGCATGGCAAAAGATGTCTGATATGGGGTACTCTCAGGCGATCGTCAGCGATTTCAATAGTCCGGGTCATTGGCTCAAGCAGTTGCTCGGAGGAGCATTCATCGCCCTCACCATGACCGGTTTAGACCAGGAGATGATGCAGAAGAACATCTCGGTAAGAACCTTGCGCGATAGCCAGAAGAATGTCGTCACCCTGAGCGTGATTCTCATTTTTGTCAATTTTCTGTTTCTCTTCCTGGGAGGGGTGTTGTATCTCTTTAGCGAGCAGCAGCAGTTGGGTTTGAAGGGCGACGATTTGTTCCCTACTCTTGCCA
This sequence comes from Bacteroidota bacterium, assembly GCA_046049215.1. Taxonomy (GTDB): domain Bacteria; phylum Bacteroidota; class Bacteroidia; order AKYH767-A; family OLB10; genus JAJTFW01. The sequence goes on from JBJOER010000145.1 coordinate 2,528, forward strand.
TGCAGCATTTTCCGCCAGTCATGGGTCTGGTGTTTGTCATTGCATTGATTTCGGCACTCTTCCCAAGTGCAGACGGAGCCATTACCGCGCTGACGGCTTCTTTTTGTCTCGACGTCTTGGGTATTCGTCGCAATTCTTCAATCGATGAAAATCGACAAACCGCCATCCGAAGGCAGGTGCATCTGGCCTTTGCAGCTTTGTTTCTACTTTGTGTGATGGTCTTTCATTGGATAGACAACCGTTCCATTGTCGATCTCATTCTTAAAATGGCAGGATATACCTATGGTCCGCTACTTGGCCTATTCGCTTTCGGAGTTTTAATGAAGACCAGACTACGTGAACAATTTGTGCCGGTTGTTTGCCTATTTGCTCCGGTTCTCACCTGGATATTAGCCGAACAGGCGCCCATTCTTTTCAATGGATTTAAGTTCGGTTATGAGTTGTTGCTCGTGAACGGACTGATTACTTTCCTCGGACTGTCGCTTGCGAGAAAACGAGAAACCCTCCAGTAAAAGGCAGGATTTATAAAAATGAATGGATTTAGTGATCGAATCACATTTCGTTCAATGACTACGCGTTTCCGGCGACTTGCCGGTGTCTTTGCGTTTGAAAGAGCGAAAACTGAATTCAGTTCATTCCCCTTGAGTAGGCCGAACAACCACTGTTCCACCCATGATAGAAACCACTTCGATCGCTGTTCCGCTATCCAGAAATCCGCTCTCACTGCTGGCGCTGTACAATTCATCCCCGATGCGTACTTTACCCGACGGGCGTAATAGCGTAGCCGTTATACCTCTGCTTCCGACATCCGGAAGTGCTGACACCGAGCGGTAGCCGTCTGTCGATTGCATCTCGGTCTGCAGCACGAGTTTTTTGAATAAGGGACTGTCCGATAAGATCCGGCTGGCCAGGAGGAACAGCAATAAAGCTCCCGCCATTCCCGTCATCACAATCGCCAGAGAAGAGGCGATGGCGATACCACTCACGCCGCTGAAATCGAGCCCGTCGTTGCGGAGCATGCTGGTGAACAAGCCGAAGACCAGTAAGGTGATTCCGGCAATGCCCGCTACACCGAATCCGGGCAGCAGGAAAAGTTCAACAGCCAGAAGTGCCAATCCTAAAATGGAGACCAATATCTCCCAATTGGCAGCGAGTCCTTCCAAGTACAAGGGCGCAAAATACAACACAGCCGCCGCTACAGCCAGCGCAAGCGGGAATCCAATACCGGGTTGTTGCAATTCATAATACAAGCCACCAAGCATGATCAGGATAAGTACACCGCTCACAGCAGGGTGAATGAGCCAGCCGATAAGCCGGTCGGTCCAAGAAGGTTCGAAACGGATCAGGTTGTACTCCTTAATTCCATAAAGCCCGAGGACCTCATTGATGTCTTCCGCAAGCGCATTGCAATAGCCCAGAGGGATGGCTTCACTGGCAGTCAGGGTAAGTACCTTGCCGGAGTCGTTTACACCTTCGATGTAGACCCGTGGGTCGACCATGGCTTCTGCTATTTGAGGATCACGCCCCGTGGCTTCGGCAGTAGAACGCATCATGCTCCGCATATAACTCTGGTACTTGTCGGGAAGGGCTTCCGCCTCCTGATTGACCACAGTGGCCGCACCGATATTCCCACCCTTGCGCATGTAGATGCTGTCGCAGGCGATGGAGATCAAGGCTCCGGCCGATGCGGCGTTGTTGTCGATGAAAACGACGACAGGAATGGGATGGTTCAGTACGGCCGTGCGAATGCTATCGGCAGCGTCGAGCAAACCACCATAGGTGTTCATGTGGATGAGGACCAGGTCGGCCTTGGATTCGAGGGATTTTTCCAGAGCCCTGGAGGTCTGCCTGGCTATGCCGGGGGCGATTTCTTCCTTTATATCGAATTGAAAAACAGTAAATTTGGTATTGGTTTGGCCGGAAATTCCGCCGGAATATACCATCAAGAGGGCTAAAACCGTTCTAAAAAGGGTGTTCCCGCTGTTCATTAGCGTGTTCAAAACACCACGGTAAGTGTGGGGCATTAGCACAGGGTGTTGGTTATCATTGCGTAAAGATATGAATCAGGTTATGAAAGGAAATGTCATCCGCACGTTGAAGTGTTTTGTTTTCACCGGTGTTTTCAGTCTTTTGGCTGCATCGTCATTCGCCGGATCCATGGAAGCTCCGGACTCGTTGCGTACACGCACAGTCAATGGTCAAAAGGTTCGTTTGCATAAAGTGCTTCCCAAGGAAACCTGGACGGGCGTATCCAGGCAATACGGTATCGAAATCACTACTCTCCAGCGCGCAAATCCAGGAGTGAACGAACTGAAGATTGGTCAGATCATCAATATCCCGTTGTCTGAGAAAGGCCAAACCGTCGCGACCGATGCTGCGGCTTCTCCTTCTCCTGTGAAAGAGGACGCCGTTCCCGTGCAGGTCGAGTCACCCGCCAAAGAAACTCCCCAAACGGAAGTCCGGCCAAAATACGCCATCGGAGCCATGCAAATCCATACCGTTCAACGTGGCGAAACGTTGTTCAGTATTGCAACTAAATACAACTTGTCCGTAGCCGAGTTGAAGGACATGAACAAGCTAACCTCCAACAACATCGCCCTGGGTCGGAAACTGATCGTGGCTTTGCCCTCTGCTTCAGAGCCGGTGGCTACCCCTGCTCCGGTCAAAGAGAAGCCTGCTGAAATAAAAACCATTACAAAGACAGAATCAAAACCCTCGCCAACCACAGAGCCTTCCGCTGCAACAAAAAGTAAATCTTCATCCAAAACCGATGCTTCAGGGTTACCTAAGGCCTATACCAATCCCGGTGCTTCCAGGACCAGCAAGCGCGAGAAAGATGAGAAAACAGGAGCCGATGTAGAGAAGTTTGAAGAGGTGGGTCTCGTGGCCTGGTTCGGTTCGGATACCGATATGAATCCAACGAAATTTTATGCGTTGCATCGTATGGCGCCCATCGGCGCGATCATTAAGGTGACCAACCGCATGAATAACAATTCAGTTTATGTGAAGGTGGTGGGTATCCTGCCCGATACCGGTGATAACGAAAACCTGATTTGCAAGATTACACAGGCAGCGGCTCAGCGAATCGGAGCGCTCGACCAACGCTTTACCGCCGAACTTTCCTATGGAGTTACCATTGGGCTGGTTGATTCAGGCGAATGAGGTTCAGTTTTCGGATAACTGGGTCCCTGAGCTTGTCGAAGGGCAGTTTTATTACTCCTTTTCGGATAACTGAAGTCTGAGCTTGTTCCATTGCTATCGGATCATTTGCGATGGAACATTCGCTGTTTTTTAGTGCCAGTTTGATTTTAATCCCCTTTATTTAATAACAACAAGCGTAAGGCCCCTCCTCCCTCACGTTTTTAACCTTGTTTGTTGCGTCCATTGCTCCTTCGCCAAAGGCGGAGCTGTGCATTGTTGCTAAGTAACGCTTTGTATCCTTCCTCTGAAGTTCAAAGACCCCTCTGACCGCAATGTGCTCAAATCTCCTTTGGCTATAGGCAACGTGCGCAAAGTCCCGGGAGCAAAGGACGCACTGAACTTCGACTATCTTCCTGTCGGGTCAATTCTTATGTCCACTTTCTCTTGTCTTATCGGTGAAATGCAAAAAGAGGACCGCTGGTTTGGCGATCCTCTTTCCAGGCGTTATTTTCAAGGTTATTGAATCTGCAGCTTCCTGCTGATGCTACGATTACCGTCGGAAATCACAAGAAGGTAAACACCTTTGCTCATGCTTGTCAGGTCGATGGGCTTTCGAATCAGTCCGATGCCGGAGGTCCAGTTTTCGCTGTAAACCTTTTCTCCAAGTACGTTACTTACTGCGACACTGAGGTTGCGGGACTCCCTGCTGTTGATCTCAAGGTTGAAGAACCCATTACCGGGATTCGGGTAGACGTTGAATGATTCCGATGCAAACAGGTCGTCCAGTCCGGTGATGGCACAGGTGTCCACCGCAGTGCAGATGGCACGGGGTGTGTTGCAGCTGATCTCGGTGAAGTTCCAGAAGTAGAAGAAGTAGTAGTAGCCGGGTGATCCTGCATTGCTTCCCGTGATATTCACTGCCGTACTGGTGTAGGGATAGGTGGCGCCGCTCGAGTTGCGATACAGGTCCACAAGTCCACGGCACTTGATGAAATAACCGGTGCCGGGGTACAAGGTGAAATTCAAGGTTACCGTGTAGGGTGAGTTGGGACTGGCGGGAATGAAAACCGTGGTGTCGGCATAGGTGTTGCCCTGGCCATCGATGATCTCGATGGTTCGGTTTCCGGCAGAACCGGAGTAGACTTCGACGGTCTGGAGTAAAACCGGCGACAAAACATCGAAATACAGACCACGGATATCGTTGGCCGTGAAAAGACTTCCGGCGCCGATGCTTGTGCCTGCCTCTCCAACGATATCAGCAGTGCCGGCAGGCAGCTCTTCATCTACATAAAAATCAGTAGTGCCGTTGACGTTAGTGGTGAGTGTAGAGCCCGTGCCGATCAGGTTGCCACCTCCGGGAGCATCCCACCAGCGCAAAGT
>JBJOER010000146.1:0-3674 GCA_046049215.1 Bacteroidota bacterium
CAAACCTGCATCGATTCGTTTTTTCTTGTTCTCCTCGATGAAAGACAATATTTCCAGGGAGGCATTCACCATATCGACCGGATGGGAGGTGTTGGAAACCGGGAGTCCACCGGCGCACATGTAACTGTCGCCGATGGTCTTGATCTTCTCAAGACCGTACTTTGTGATGATGGAATCGAAGGCCGAATAACAGCGGTTGATCTCCGCCACGAGCTCCTCTGCGGTCAGTATCTCACTGGCCTGCGTGAAATTCTTGAAATCAGTGAACATCACCGTCACCGAATCAAAGCTTTTCGCTTTGGCACTACCGGTGGCTTTCAGTTCTTCGGCGGTTTCTTCCGGTAGGATGTTCAACAGGAGTTCGTCGCTTCGCTTTTTCTCCTTGGAGATGCGGTTTCGTTGTGAGAAAAACACCCCGGCGAATAGAAGGACCACCGCGAATCCACCGATGAACCCGTTGCGCACCAGCTTTTGCCGTTTGATCTCCTGGGCTTTGATTTCCTGGTCTTTGGTCAACAGGTTGATTTGGGATTCTTTCTTTTCGATATCGAAGGTGAACTGAAGTGTGCCCAGTTTTTTCTGAATGTCCAGGTTGAACAAAGTATCCTTGATGGCTAGCAGTTCATTCTGGTATTCGAATGCCTTGGAATAGTTGCCTTTTTTTGAGTAGGCGTTCGTTAGTCCCTCGTAAGCATCCTTAAGCTGGTAAGATGCACCTATGTCCTTGGCTATTTTTTCAGCCTCTGAAAAACTGAGGAGAGCTTCATCGTACTTACCACTTTCAATCTGTACTTTACCAAGCCCGATCAGGGAGATGGCCATATCATTTTTTGATTCCAGATTTTTGGCATAGTCCAAGGCGCTGCGTTGGAAATACATCGCACGTTCAAAATCCTTTTTCATCAAATAGACTTTTCCGATGCTGAACAGTGTGTATGGAAGGTTCTCGCTATTCAGTAATGCCTTCCGTGAAATTTCAAAGTAATAAAGGGCAGTATCCAGTTCGCCCCTTTCCAGGAAAATCTCACCGATGTTGACCGTCACTGTTCCTATGGCATCCTTGTCTTGTAATTTTTCAGTGATGGGAAGTGCCTTTAGGAAATAGGAAAGTGCTTGGTCATGTGTGATTTTCTTGTTCAGATGTATTGCTCCTATGTTTTGGTAATTCGTAAGAATGCGTAAGCTGTCACCGATTTGTTCAGCAATCTTCAATGATTTCAAATAATATTCAAGTGCTGTGGCATCATCACCTTGGTTGAAGTAAACTGCACCGAGATTACTGAGTAGGTTGGCTGATCCTACGGGATCACCGATCGAATCAAAGACCTCTTTGCTTCGGTTCCAATGGGTAAGGGTTTGGATATAATCACCCTGCATGTAGTAGGCAAGTCCTATACTCTTTTCCGATTGAGCAAGTCCGATTCCGTAACCAAGACGTTGTGACAGTCCTGCAGCTTCAATGGCATACTTGATCGAAGTCTCGGGTTTTTCATTAAGCACTGACTTGCTTAAAGACAATAACCTGTTTACATAAACAGTGTCTTTGGGTCCTGTACGGACTACGGCTAACATGCTATCGGATCCATCTGCATGGCAAGTCCCTGAAACGAAAAACAGTGACAAGATCCCGATGATTAACCGATATAGTTTGGCGGTGCGAGACATTTATCGGAATAAAGATAGCACTTACTGAAAAGAAACGGATTCATCAGCCTAAAATGGAAAAGGGGTGGTTGGAGCCACCCCTTTTAAAATGCTAAATACCGGTCAATGTTTTATTAGACGTCTTGTTAAAACCACTCTTCCGTCCTCCTCGAAAACAAGAATATAGACACCGGAAGGTAGTTCACTTATTTCAATTGAAACGAGATTCGATTCTGAAATTGAGGGATGTTTTGTCAAGATTCGTTTTCCTACGAGATCCATTAGGTGAAACAAGGAACCAGTTTCATGTCCTTGAGGTATAACAAAATTGATCATACCACCGGTGGGGTTTGGATAAACCACCAACGATTCCCATTCGGATGAACTTGACATCGCAACTCGGTTGAGGTGGGCTGAACATTTATTCGATGTCGAACTGGCTTCACTTGCCACGGATGTTTTCTGATTTCCATTGAACGACTTTAATGTCCATATAAGTTTTTGCCCATCAAATGGGATCTCGAAAACCCCGGTTCCAGGCGGGAACAAGACAGGTGGTGTTCCGAAATAGGCCCCAAGTGCGGTGAAGAAGTTGTCAGGACCTAAAGGAATATATACGGGAGTGTTATTCGTATTTATCCATTGAAATCTGGCCCTGAGATTGAATCCGGAGGGATCGTTTGAAACAGTATCAACGCATATTAATGAAACATCCACCTTTTTGGCACCTTGCCCTTTAGGATTGACGTATAAAGGTCCACTTATATAATTAATTGTATAGTTACCGGGAACTGCTAAAACAAGATTGGCAGGAATGATTGAATAGACGCCGGCTTGGCTGCAACAACTGGCCGGATTCAAGGTGTAAGTTGGTCCAGATAAAACTGTATTCTGCCCACCTGTTACAAACCCGGTGATTGTTGACGTGAATATTGGCTGAGGATCTCCCCTAAAAATGAACTTCAGGTCAGCAGTTACGTTGAGTGTTGCCGGTTGGACGGTTAAAATGCCATTTAAATGCTGTAGCAGATAGTTGCTGGGTTGGATCAATGATATTCCTCCCGGCACCAAGGCATAAGTCCCGGCTGCGTAAGGCGCGGTAACGCCATTGCCCGATACATCCATCACTGATACGGTCAGTGCGCCTGTTGAGATATTTGCAATGCTATCCTGGTATTGAAGCCCACTTATTTGTGTGTTGAACGTCGTCGCATCACCATAAACAGATTGGACAGAATCTGCAGATAGAATAAGAGGTCTCGGGTGAATTGTAAGGGTGCCTAAGCTGTAACTGATATCAAAGTTATTGGATATAAATGCAGCCGGTACAATTGCGTGGATCCCTGCATATAACCCAGTTATCATATTTATTCCTGAGAACAAGAGAAGCGTGTCATTGACCGGGGCATTCACATCGGCCTGATCAATGATAACGGCCAGGTCAGCATTGCTGGTTCCAGCAGAATCAACATTGCTGCTGTTGATCAATGCACTTCCATTCACTAATGCACGCCCATTTACCAATGCACGCCCGTTCACCAATGCACGCCCATTCACCAATGGCGACGCACTCTCCAATGTAGTCGTATCGGAATTATCCTGATATCTGAAAATCGAGGCAGTGGCAACATCCACTATGAGAGTGGTGTCAAAAGTTATTCCTCCGTTGACTAGCGCTCTGCCGTTGACGAGTGCTCTGCCATTGACAAGTGCCCTGCCACTCACTAGGAAGCCAAGGTTTTCCAAATCCGAGTTGACGAGTGCTCTGCCATTGACCAAAGCTCTTCCATTCACCAATGCAAGACCCTCTGCAATATCCTCTTGATGATCAACCTTCAGGGTGTTTAGGAATTGTTGTTGCTCTGAAGGAGAAATCAGGCTGTCGTCATAGGAGTAAATAAAGTTCTCTATCACTACCCTGTCACCATATACTACGCTCGTATCTTTTGGTGTAATTAGAAGAGGCATGGGTCGCACATCCAAGATACCATTATTCAGCGTATAATTGAAAAAGGTATTGAATCCCGGAT
>JBJOER010000147.1:0-8781 GCA_046049215.1 Bacteroidota bacterium
CACCCAGGGTTTTGACCAATTCCGGTTCCTCGGAAAGTTGTTGTGCAGACTTTGCCAGCGCAAGCGCATTTTCCGGCTCAACATAGAGTCCGCATTGGCCCTGATCGATGAAGAGTGTGCGCGCCTCACCATCAACTCCCAGCAGAATGGGCTTTCCCAGTGCAAGGCTTTCAAAAATCTTGGAGGGAATTGCCCCAAGGAAAAGATCCATTTTCTTGAGTGGGACCACCGCTGCATCAACCGCATGAATCACTTCGGGCATGGTCTCACGTTTGACGGCGTTTGGGAAATCGACACGATCTATTTTCTCTGATCGTTTGCGTTCAATCAACCGCTCCTTTTCCGGTCCCTCGCCCAAAAGCAGGAAACGGACCCGGCTATCGTTGGGTAGGGCTTTAGCAGCATCAAGCACCGTATCAAGGCCTTGTGCAAGTCCTATGATCCCGGCATAAAGCACCAGGAAATCCGAATCGGAATACCCTGACGAACTCCTCCAGTTGCCGGCCGGTGGTTCGTTCATCAGGCTTCGGTCAACTCCGTTGGGCAACCAGTGCACTTTTTTTCCGGGAAAGCGTTTTTGGATATCGGCGCAGATACCCTGGGTCTGTCCGGTGACCAACGTAGACTTCCGGTACAACCATTCTTCGAGCTTCGTGGCAGCGTTCAGGAAAAAACGGTTACGGATCACACCCAGCTTCTCTGCCGACTCAGGCCAGAGGTCGGAGACATTGAATACGAATTGGGCCTTCTTTCGTTTGGCGATCCACCACCCGCTGATACCCAGAAAAAGGGGAGGGGATTCGCACAGCACTACATCGAAACGCCCGGGCAGTTGACGGGCAGCGATCATAGCACTGAAGGTGAAGGAAAAGTAATTCAACAATCGCGAAAACACCGAGCGGTTTTTGCTGACGTAGATCCAGGACCGGTTGACAGTGATTCCATCCACGGTCTCTTTCATGAACCGTATTCCCCTGTAAGCGGGGTGAATCTCCATGGCCGGATAGTTCGGCATCGCAGTCAGAACTTCTACCTGATGACCCAGTCGTTTCAGCTCGCGGGCAAGTCCGCTGAGTCGGTTTTGAGGGGCACCCGTCTCGGGCGGATAATATTGGCTCAGCAGGAGGATATGCACGGGTTATCGCTGCAGTAAGGTGTCGACAATTTTTTCAGCAGCATGCCCGTCACCATACAAGCGGCTTTCAAAATCGGCTTTTTGTTGGGCCAGGGTGGACCAGCAATTCAGAATTTTTTCCCGATCTGCCCCTGCAAGCCGGTTGCAGCCGGCATCGATCAGTTCCGTCCACTCGGTTTCGTCGCGCAGGGTGATGCAGGGTTTGGAGAAGAAATAGGCTTCTTTTTGTAATCCACCGCTGTCGGTCACTACCGCTTTGCAATGCTTCAGCAATTCGATCATGTCGAAGTAGCCTACAGGATCGATGACGGTGAACGGGAGGTTCAACCCCTTTTCAGCGGCTAACTTACGTGTTCGGGGATGCAATGGACAAACTACGGTAGTATCCCGATGGATTTCGGCCAGTGCATCTGCGATATTTCGCAACCGGTTAAGGTCGTCGGTGTTCTCGGCTCTGTGAATGGTACATAGAACGAAAGCGTTGAGTCCGAGTCGTTTCACCACATCTGATTTTTCTGTAGACCGACGTGCGTAAAAGAGTGCGGCATCCTGCATCACGTCGCCGCTCAGGTGGAGTTGCATGCCACCGAATGGATAGCCTTCTTTGCTGAGGTTATCGACAGCAGTTTGCGTAGGACAGAATAGCCATCTGGAGACCCTGTCGGTGAGGATACGGTTCACTTCCTCGGGCATGCGCATGTTGAATGAACGCAATCCGGCTTCTACGTGAGCCACCGGGATATGCATCTTGCAGGCCGCTAGGGCGCCGGCAAGTGTAGAGTTGGTATCTCCGTACACCAGTACCGCATCGGGTTTTTCGTTCAGAAAAACCTGCTCCAGTTTCTCCAGCATCTGTCCGGTCATGGCCCCGTGTCCCAGGCCGTGGATACCCAGGTGGAAAGCCGGACGAGGGATCTCCATCTCATCAAAAAACACATCCGACATATTCGCATCGTGGTGTTGACCGGTATGGATGATCTTTTCCTGGACCTCTGGATGACGCGCAAAAGCACGGCTCACCACCGCTGCTTTTACAAATTGTGGACGGGCGCCGAGAACGGTGAGGATGCGCATAGGGGTGGTCAATGGACTTTATTTTCAGTTAACGAAGGTAAATAACCCTTGAATTGGGATTGCGTCATGCCGCTGAATCGAATTTATTCTTCCGCACGATAGGAATTATGGAAAATACACTGTTGGGTTCATGGAATCCAAAGCTTGTTTTATTCGCATGCTATAGAATGCGGAACCGGACCGGTTGAGGTGGCAAGCATCAGACATCCACTCGGGCCGTACCAAGTCATTTAAAAAAGAAATATGGGCTTTCGTGCGTAGGGAGGAAAGTACGGTTTGGTAATGAATGATGTAACTCGAATCCACCTTGGACAAATAGTCCTGGTGATAAGGACAAGTGACTAAAACAAGGCGAATTTGCTTTGCGATGCAAAGGCTGTCAATTTTTTTCAAGTAGAGCGACTGTTCATCACAAAACCGGCCTTCATTCTTTTGAATACCGTAATGCGACCTCAATGTCTCGTTGATGATCGAAGAATCCGGATTCGAACGGAAAGAACTGAATGCTCCGCCCCATTCAGTCGTCTTGTCGATGGACTTGAACAGGCGCGAGGGTTCGTGGTGGGCAAAAGTCCAGGATACCGATAGGGGGAGAAAATAAAAATACCGCTCAAGACTGCTTTGTCCGTCAAAAAAATCCACATTCATCAAGCGGTTGTAGGTTGGAGCGAAACTGTGAACCGATATGCCAAGAAGTACAGCATTGAATTTTCCAGGATTTTGCTCGATCAGCCGCAGCAGCTTATGGTAAGTCACCAAGTAGGATTCACCCGAGCTGGCAAAATTATAGGTTGAATCACCGATCAAGTCGGTTTCGAGACGCTGAAGTTGGGAATCTCCCAAAATAAGCGTTCGATAAGATGCTATTTTAATTAGATTATTATTGACCAATTGGGATTTGTAAGCATAAAATATTCCCCAGTAAATTGTAAAAGAAAGAATGCCATACAGAGAAAAAAAGAGGAGTTTTCGAATAAATGACAGCATTTTAACTCAGAATTGAAAGTAAATGAACTCCTGTTGATCACCTCCAAGTGTCACAATACAATAGATGATCAGGTAATAAAAAACAAATCGAACAAACCGATGTCGGTTCAATAAAAGTTTTTCAATGGCGTATTCCGAAGCCCTGCCGTGCCATTCGAGGCAGAGAAAGAAAAACAGGAGAACAGAGGCTGTTTTCAGCTGCGGAATCAATGTGGTGTCGGGGGCATGGAATAGTGTGGAAGAGAACAAAACGTTCAGATATGTCAATGCATGTGTGAGGGACTCCGCCCTGAAAAAGATCCAGGCAAGCATGGAAAGTGAGAAGGTGATCAGGATCTGACCGGCTTCTTTAACTGAAGGTAAAAGCCGGTTTAGGGCGACAACGTCCAGGTTTTCCCGGTTTTTTCCTGCAATGAGAAGCGGAAGGAAATACAAGGCATTCAAAAGCCCCCATACAATGAATGTCCAGTTGGCGCCATGCCAGAATCCACTCACGATGAAAATAATGAACGTATTCCGCACCTTGTTCCAGATATTTCCTTTGCTTCCTCCCAAAGGAATGTAGAGATAATCCCGGAACCAGGTGGACAGTGAGATATGCCATCTTCGCCAGAATTCCGCAATGTCCCTGCTGAAATACGGAAAATGAAAATTCCGCATCAACCCGAAACCGAACAGACGGGAGGTACCGATGGCGATGTCGGAATACCCGGAGAAATCCCCATAGATCTGGAAGGAAAAGAAGATTGCACCGATCAATAAAGTGCTTCCGGGCATACTGGCTGAATTCTCGAAAACCGTATTGGCGATACTTGCACAATTATCCGCAATCACCACCTTTTTGAATAGTCCCCATAGGATCTGTCGCATGCCGTTCACGGCATTTGCGTAATCGAACGTTCGGTTGATTTGAAATTGCGGCAAAAGATGCGTTGCTCGTTCAATAGGACCTGCTACCAGCTGCGGAAAAAAGCTGATGAAAGCAAGGTAATCGATGACACTGTGGGTCGCCTCCAGTTTCCTTCGGTAAACATCGATGGAATAACTCATGGCTTGAAAGGTGTAGAAACTGATGCCCACCGGCAGTACGATTTGCAGTGAAGTGGGTGAGATCTCGTGACCGAAAAAGCGGAAAGCTTCAACGAAATTCGTCTGAAAGAAATTGAAGTACTTGAAAAAACCAAGTACGCAGAGATTGGCACACATGCTCAAGGTAAGCAGCCTTTTTCTTCGGTTGGAATCGTGTTGATTTTGCAACCGGACGCCAACCCAGAAATCGATAAGCGCCGTTCCCACCATCAGGAAAAGGAATCGCCAATCCCACCAGCCGTAGAACACGAAACTGGATAAAACGATGAACGCGTTTTGCCCCTTGCGATTCCCAATAAGCCAGTAGATCGCAAAGACGATCGGCAGGAAAATGGCGAAATCGATGGAATTGAAGAGCATTTTTAAGGCAGTTTCGTGATGGGTCGACTGAAGTTTAAACCATTCTAACTGTTAAAAATCGATTTGTGCCATTTTTCCAGAATGTAAATTCTGAAGATCAAAAATGGATCGGTTTTTTGATTCCCATTTTTGAAACTTTGGAAGTAGTCGAGGAATTTGAATTTGTCAATTATTCCACTGTTGTGAAGGGATGAGTTTTGAAATTCCATACGCACCATTTCTGCCAATTGGTTCTTCAACCAAATGGCATCGGGTGTGTCGAAACCCAATTTAGTCCTTCTCCAGCGAATGCCATCGGGCAATTCGTTCATTGATTTGCGCAGTACATATTTGGTCCAACCGTTTTTCATTTTCATGTGGACGGGCAATCCGACAAGGAAGCTGACCAATCGATGATCCAGGAAGGGTAGGCGTGATTCGATGGATGCCGCCATGGAATTCCTGTCCTCGTAATGTGCCAGTACCGGTACACTATAGTGGTCAATGTCTTGCTGTTGCCTTTCGAGAAGACTGTTGAATTTCCATACGGCTTCAGTTGAATCTTGCAGTAGTATGAAGTCGGCGGCGGAACCTGCAAAACGAGGGATATACCGTTTGACCTCGTTCCATTGCAACTGCCACAATACAGTTCGGTTTAAAAAAGAGCCCATCACCTCCTTGATGAGTTTACCGTACCGATGTTTTCTTTTGTTCTCTATCAAATTGAAAAAGTAGTACTTCAGGTATCCCATCAGTATCTCGTCACCTCCCTGACCGGAAAGGATCACTTTGATATCGTTTTCAGATTTGATTTGCTGAAACATCAGGTACTGTGCAACTATACTCAGGGATGCGAAGGGCTGATCCTGATGAAACAAAACCCGGTCGATCGACTCCGGTATAAACTCCGATTTGAACCGCAATTTGTAATTCGGATGTGGGTGATGCTTCACCAAAAGGTCAATGAAATTCTCTTCGCTGAATTTTCGTTCGTCGCTTACTACAGAAAAAGTTGAAAAACTGCCGTTGGAGTAACGGTCGGCCAACACCGTGATAGCCGAGGAGTCAAGCCCGCCGCTGAGCAATGCTCCCACCTGGACATCGCTTCGCATGCGGATACGGATACTATCATCCAAAAGTTGGTGAAAGCGCTCGGTGGCGTCATCAAGTGTAATGGTGCCAGACTCAGGCTCATAATTCCAATAGGGGTCAATATTGTATTCGCCTGTAGTCAGGTCAAGGGTTAAGGAGGATTTAGCCGGAACCTTATTGATGCCTGATAAAAAGGTTTCATTGGTATGTTCCAGCAGTTGCTGTCGGATGAAATTGTAGGTGAGTGTCGTATTGAGTTTCTTTTCTTTCAGAAAAGGCAAAAGTTGTTTGATTTCGCTTCCAAAGTACCATTTGTCGCCTTCGCGGAGGTAGTACAAGGGTTTTATGGAAAATCTGTCGCGCGAGCAAACGGCAATGTTCTTTTTTAAATCGATCAGCACAAAGGCCCACATGCCGTTTAACTTCGAAAAACCACTTGACCCATAGGCCGCGTAAATTTTCAAAATCACCTCCGTATCGCTGTCTGTTTTGAAGATGTGTCCCGATTTTCGCAATTCATCACGCAATTCCAGGTAATTGAATATTTCGCCGTTGTAAATGATGAAGTAATCGTCCGACTGCATCGGTTGATTCCCCGCCTCGGTCAAATCAATGATTGCAAGGCGACGGTGGCCAAGAAAAATGTTGAACTTATCCGGGTCTGCCCCCGGCTGAAGGGAGTTTAGGCAAGCAGTTCCTTGTGCATCCGGCCCCCGGTAGGATATCAATTCCGTGGATTTCAGGAAGGCTTCCCTGTTTTCGGAGGTAAATTGGCCGGCTGTATTGATTGCTGCGAATATTCCGCACATGTCCTAAGAGTCTTGAAGTATTCGTTTGTAGAAATCTAACAAGACCTTTTCTTCTGATTCCCAACTCAGTTGCTCGATTTGGGGTTCTGTATGATGGGCTTGCGACATGTTCAATTGAGATTGGTTCAGCGCTTCAATGATTCCACTCGCGATGGATTCGGGATCAAGTGGATCAGCGAATACTGCGGTTTTACCAAATAGTTCCCGCCAATAAGGAAAATCGGAAATGACCATCGGGATGCCACAGGCCATGTATTCAAATGCTTTGTTCGGCATGGCCTCAAAGTGATTGGCGGCAGGCAAGTAGGTGACCAGTCCCACATCCGCCGATTTCATCAAGGCATAGGCTTCGCGTTGAGGGACGTGGCCTATCCACTGGCATTTCGACCAGCCTGCTCGGTTCTTACATTCCTGCTCAAGCGAATTGTCCTCCCATTGACCGGCAAGTACCAATATACTGTCGGCAGGTAGCTTTTCCATGGCATCAACCATTTGAACAAGGCCTCGGATACGCGTCAGGCCACCGGTATAAACAATGACTTTTTTACCACCCGTCCTCTTGGGAGCGGAAGGTATTTGAGAAATAAAACCCAGGATCGGAAAATTCCGGATTGTCACGGTTTTCTTCTTGTCGAACTGAGCTCCGATGTGTTCCGTGGCTGCAACCACGCCGCTTAACAGTCGAACGCTTATCTGTTCAACACATCCGGTGAGCCGGGAAATGATTTTTCGGACAAATAAGAACTGAATCCATGGTTTGTCCAGGATATCCTTGGAAACATGTTCATGAACATCATAGATTACTTTTTTACCGAAAAGGCGCAAAATACATCCTATTGGCAGTAGTTCCGGGTCATGAAAATGATATACCTGTGAATTGGTTTTTAACGCCTTCAGGAAGGCAAGCCATGTATGAATGAAAATTCTACGAAATCGCGATTTTGTCTGTGGAAGGTGGACTATCCGTATGCCTTCAATTATTTCATCGCGGTCATGACTGACAACAAAATTCACATCATAGCCATGCTTGCTTAACGAAATACACTCTTTGTAAAAAATTCGAATATCCCTGACGGCATGCGCGGTCGAGATATGACAAATTTGGTATTTCAATGGCTGATTCAAAAGGCTAAATTAGAAATTGATCCATATGGTATGCGAGCGGATTTGTCCAGAATGGGGGCGACTGGCAATACCAACAGCACATCGGGTTCGGATGATTTCTATTTGTGATTTTTTCCGGTGATTCTGTAATACCAAATCATTTCTGTGAACGATATCAGGGCACTAAAAATACCTACAAGCGCCAAGCCGGTCATCGCACTTTCCATAACGCTGCCAATGATGATGGCGACTGCTCTCAAAATAAATTCGAATGTGGCTATCAGGGCTGCAGTGCCCTGTCGCGAAAGGATCAAAGGGATGCTGTCGAAGGGTGAAACGATGAAATTGAGAAATAGCCAGGGTGTCAACAGGCGGGCGATACGACCTACCTCAGTCCATTGAGGTCCGAGCAGCCAGGTGAACAAAGGCTCTGCGAACCAGGCGATGGTGGCGAAGAAAGGGAGTCCGATGATAAAAAGCCTGAGATACATTTTTAGCAGGGCAGGACGCAAATTTTCACCGGACTGAATCCTACGTGTGAAATCCGGATAATAAACCTGGTGGATCGCACTACCGATAAATCCTACAGGCGCTTTCAACAAGCGATAGGCCTGGCCGTAAAAGGCCATGATGGTATTTTCGAAAAAAAAACCAAGCAGGAAAATGATGCCATGGTCCTGAACGACATCGATGAGTGCATGTGGCGCGTTGTACTTCGGAAATTTGGAGTGCCTTTTCAGACTGACCATCACTTGATCCATTCGGGTTCTTGTGGTGGGGAATTCCGTTCGCATCGGGAATCCTTTGCCTAAAATCAATGCCCATACAACCTGTCCTGCCACCACAGAAGTCATCAGTCCGGTATGAAGTGCTCCCTGTAATCCCATGCTGAGTGCGATTCCGGCTTGTGCGATCGAAGACAATATCCTGCTCCAGAAGTTCAGTTGAAAAGTGCTGTTTCTGATGGAGTAGTTGTTGAATGCCTGGCTTGTACCGGATAAAATGACGAAAAGTGGTAAAGCCCATAGGTAAAGTGAGGGAATCGCAATCCTACCGGATATTTTGAGGGATGCCATGGTTGTGAAAACGAGCAGCCCGACGCCCAATGAAATCCCCAAACTACCTGCCACCAGGTTTTTGGCTTCAGTTGCG
>JBJOER010000148.1:0-9960 GCA_046049215.1 Bacteroidota bacterium
AATCTACAGCCTTGGTCCGGATGCGGGGTGTATTCCATCACTCATCAAATTCAGAATGGAGATACCGTTACTGCAAATCCATCAGATCCGATGGCCTGGAAGGATCTGGTGTTTGATCCGAGCGGGACAGGCAGCATCATGACTTCCGATACCCTGTTCAGGCAACGCTATGGCCGCGGCTATTTCTCTTTCGATGTGGATTCTATTCGCCAAAAAATCGTTTTCCGAAGAAGCTCTGCCGATTCAATTCCGTTGTTTGAGATGAACTATCTGCGTCCTGGCCCTGACATGCTTGTCTTGGACGGAACGATCCGGAACCGGGAAGTTACTTTGGAAATCCACCGCTCGGCCCATTCATTTCAATTGGGTGAGCGGCAGTTTCACTGGATATCAGAATCGAATCGTTGAGAAAGATTATCGAAAGTGGAGAGCCATACGATAAAACCTTATTCAAATCAATAGTTAGTAGACAATTTAATTCTAATGAGCACCTGTTTATAACGGGAGGATTATCAATAGGTGTTACTTTTAATCATTCAATACTACTGCATTCGGAAAAAGCAAGGCAATTCATTAGTAGGCGATAATGAATCGATGTAGTCTACTTTCGAAAAGTCCACTCCCTACATAGCTATAGCATTATCATATGTCTGTCAAAATAACAATTGAATCTGATTCCTCCTGTATCCGCGATCTCTTGGCATTGCTCGAAGCGCGTTTCATCAAGCATCCGCAGCGACATCCGGATACCATCTGGCAAAGTGTACGTGAACAGATCGAAAAGCAGCCCGAGAAGCTATGGTCACTGCACAGGATGGAAGAAACGGGTGGTGAACCGGATGTGATCGGGTTTGACAGAAGCCAGAACGAATACTACTTCATGGATTGTTCGCCTGAAAGTCCCATTGGACGCCGAAGCTTGTGTTTTGATGAGAAGGCCTTGCAGGAACGCAAGGAGAATCCGCCCAAGGGAAGCGCGGAAGGTTTGGCGGAAGAAATGGGTATCCAACTCTTAACGGAAGCGGATTACCGCCATTTGCAAACCCTTGGCCCGTTCGATACAAAAACCTCCAGTTGGATTCAAACCCCTAAGGCTATCCGTGAACGCGGCGGCGCCCTGTTCGGCGATTGCAGGTACGGAGCCGTGTTCATCTATCACAACGGAGCAGGGTCGTATTATGCTGCCCGGGGATTCCGGGGTGTACTTGTTGTTTAGTCACGCTATCCAGCATTCATATATTATCAACGAATACCATATAATCAGGCCATGGCCACCAATAAGACCCAATTCACCGGTGAAGATGTTCAGTCTTTCATCGAAACCTTTACCGACAACGAACAGAAGCGAAGGGACAGTCTGGCGTTGATTGAACTGATGCAGGAGGTAAGCGGTCACCCGCCGCGCATGTGGGGGCCGAGCATCATCGGTTTTGGTGCGTACCATTACCGCTATCCAAGTGGTCACGAAGGTGACGCTCCCCTGTTAGGATTCTCTCCCAGAAAGGCGGCTATCTCCTTGTATGTCTTTACGGGTCTCGATGAACACGCACATTTGCTGGAAGGGTTGGGCAAGTTTACCATTGGGAAAGCCTGCATCTACATCAAGCGCCTGTCGGATATTGATCAGGAGCGGTTGAAGGAATTGATGCAGGTATCTTGTCGACATCTGAAGGATACCTATGGGGCTTGCTGATCGTCCGGCATAATATCCTACCTTCACATGGCGTTCAAACGGGTGAAACCATGCAACAGCAAATCCTCGCCAACATCGATCATCCCGAACAGCTCGAACGGCTCTATAGGGAAAATCGAACTGCCTTTACAGCTTCATTCAACGTTGTCTTTCCACAAATCAACACCCATCCCCTGGCGCTTGCATGGCATGCCCGCTTGAATTACAAGGAAGATGGATTGTCGTGGGGGTCTATACGTGAAAGATGGATTGTTGCCATACTCTGCTTATTGGCCGGAGCATTGGCCAAGCTGCCTCAGTTCACTGGCATCAGTGAGGAATTTTTCTATCCCCGAAATATCACGTTCGTCCTATTCCCGTTTCTCGTAGGCTACTTCCTGTTCAAACGCGGAGCTGTTTTCAATGATGCAATCAAAGCGGGTCTGGTCATCCTGGTCTCATCCGTTTATATCAACCTGCTTCCAGGGGATGAAAAGCACGACACCTTTATTTTGGCCTGTGTGCACCTCCCTTTTGTGTTGTGGTCGGTCACCGCTTTCGCCTTCAGCATACCGGACTGGAAAGACCACAGGGTCCGCCTCGATTTCCTTCGTTTCAATGGAGATCTGGTGGTGATGACCGCCCTTATCCTGCTTGCGGGTGGAATCCTGACAGCCATCACCCTGGGACTCTTTTCCTTGATCGGATTGAACATCGAGGAGTTTTACTTTAAGTATATCGTGGTGTGGGGACTCGCTTCCGCTCCCATTGTGGCTACGCACCTCGTCCAGGTCATGCCGCAGTTGGTGGAACGAGTATCCCCGGTCATTGCGCGGGTGTTCACGCCGCTTGTGGTTGTGATGTTATCAATCTACCTGATTGCAGTTCTGACCACAGGGAAGGACCCTTACAACGACAGGGAGTTCCTGTTGATGTTCAATGGACTGTTGATCGGGGTGATGGCCATCATCCTTTTCTCTGTCGCAGGTACCGCCAACAGCAACCTTTCGCGAATCGGATATGCCATGCTGTTGGTTTTATCCCTGCTTACGCTCACCGTGAACGGCATCGCATTGTCGGCCATCCTTTTTCGCATTTCCGAATGGGGAATCACCCCCAACCGCATGGCGGTACTCGGAGGTAACGTGGTGATCATGGGAAATCTGATGATGGTAGCCTGGCGATTGGTGGCGGTGATGAAGCGAAATCGTGATCCGGAGGATGTGGGTCGTTGTATAGCCTCCTACATCCCAATCTATGCCGCATGGGCGGCTATTGTTGCATTCCTATTCCCGGTTTTATTCGGGTTCTGTTGAATAGTGGATCGTAGCCGGGGCATGTTTTAAAGGGGATAAAACGGGACTCGCCTTCCGATTTGGCCGGATTTTTATCCCTTTTTCATTCAGTTCACGCGCCTTTTTCAGCCGGGAAATCAGTATTTTATCGTCGGGGTGGTCCTTTAATGTGGCAATGCATTCAGAATTCCCCATCCCCTAACCCCTTGCACGGTATTGTTTTGAATTGTAACTTGTACCTCGTTCAGCAGGCTGTATTTCTGTAAGCCGAAAGCGACATGTGTTTTGAACGAAGCGAAATAGCATAGCGGACCCTTGTAATCGAAATTCGGGAAGCCCCATTTGATGGTCTCAGTGATCTCCGGCACTGCCTTTTGGATCAGTTTGCGCAGGTGATTTAAGATCGGCTGCGCGAAGGGTTGTGTCATTCGAATGTAGGCCTCTACCGGAGAGAAATTCATCCCATTAAAGGTAGAATTTCCGGTTTAATGCAAAGAAGGAGAGGCCATTAGAGGCGTGAAGTTCCATATTGATGCCCCACATCAGTATGTTTTTTCGCGGGAATTGTCCACTCTTAAATAGCTAAAATTAGCTATTGTGACATAAATCAGTTTTGCTGAATATTTAACTATTGAAAAAACCAACCTATCGACTCATGGGAAAGCAATACCCTTACCGAAACATTCATTCATTCATCAGGCTGCTGGTTACCTCAGCATTCCTATTTTATGGCGGCCACTCATTCGCGCAGGTCACCCGAACCTGGAACGGCGGTGGCGGTGACAGCTTCTGGACCAATCGTATCAACTGGGGTGGGACGGTTCCTGTGAGCGGGAACCTGCTTCTTTTCGAAGGCAGTGCCGGATTGTCGCCCATCAACACCTTCACATCAGGAACCACCTTCAACGCCCTTTCGTTTGGAAGTACCGCAGGGGCATTCACCTTGTCGGGCTATCCGTTTACTATAAACGGAAGCATGTCCAATAGCAGTGCACAGAATCAGGTTATCAATAACAATATCATAATGCCCGCTAACACAGAGGTAAGTTCAAGCGGGGGTGAACTTTCACTAAATGGTGTGGTCAGCGGAGCCTTCAATTTTACCAAAACCGGCTCCGGATCGGTTCGCCTTGGCGGGCAAAATACCTTCACGGGTACGGTTACCGTTAGTGATGGTACCTTGAGATTGGCGGGAGGGGACAGTACGCTTGCCGGACGTTTGACAATGGTTGTCAACGGAGGTACGCTTGACTTAGGGTCTAATATCCAATTGGTTGGAGAATTTTCGGGCACTGGCGGCAAGATAAAAGGGAATGGGGGCACTTTGTATGGATGCCAAACCGGAGGCAATTATACTTTTGCCGGCGATATCGGGGATAATGATACATTGAATTTTTTCAGGGGCGGCGTGAATAATGCCAACTTGGTTTTGACAGGTGATAATACGACCAGAGGAGTCGTTACTTGTATGGCAGGAAGCCCGACGGGCATGACCGGATTAACCTTGAATAGCTCAGGAAAGTTATCCCAGCTTTCGCGGATTAATCTTCAGTCCGCGGCAATGAAATTGGACAATTCCTCAACTAGTTTATCAGATCGACTTAGAAACTCAGCACCTGTTTATTTGAATGGAGGCGCCATCAATTTTGTCGGAAGTTCCTCTTCAAATACGAGCGAAACGCTTGGGGTTTTAAATCTACTTAGCGGTCAGAATAACATCTCTATAACAAATAACAGCACCTCTTACAGCACAAACATCACTTTTACCGGTTTGAATCGGACCAAGGGGGCTGTTGTAAATATCAACCGGTTGAGTTCATTTGATAATTTCGGAAGGTCCGGCAATTATCATCATTTTTACATCACTTCTACTCCCGGCGCATTGGGTGGTATCATTCCGCAAACAGTGAATGGAGTGGTCCCCGGCTTTTTTGGTGGTGAGCGTGACTTGGTCAGTTATGTCGATAGTCTTGGATTAGGCAAACCAGGTACTGTCGGTTTTCCACCGGCAACCGTTATAACGACTAATACGACATTGGGGTCACCAACTTCAGTTGATGAAACGAGCAATGTCATGCTTAATGCTTCAATTGGTGGAACTGTTACTGTGCCATTAGGCGGAATAAAGATCAATGCGATCAGTCTTCGCGGCAACAACCTTGCATTTACAAATGCCGATGATACACTTTCATTGACTGCCGGTGTTTTCATGGGGGCGGGAATTGGGTCTCAGCGTAGTATTGGAACCACTTTGGTTCCGGGTGTTTTGACTACGCCTCGTTCCGAGTTATTCCTGAATATGTGGCACAACAGTGGAGGCGATCTGGTCGTCAATTCAAAAATCATCGGCAATACCATGGTGGTTTTAAGTGGAGATGGAAGCAGTGGTGTCAATTTTACGTTCACCAATTCGGGCAATAGTTACACCGGAGGTACTGTAGTGAATGGAAATGGAGGAGCAACCACTACGCTGAATCTCAACAGCACATCCGGATCAGTTTTCATCCCCAATGCCTCCAATCCGGACAGTGGATTGATCATTAATGATGATGCGCAAGTCGTCATGTCACAAAGCGCTGGGCAGATCGGTTCTGCAAACAAGGTTACCCTCAATGGAAAAGCCACTTTGACATTGACCGGAAACAACACACTTGCCGGCCTCAACTTCAACGTTTATCATTCGCCCAACGTCACTTTGGGGACCACATTGACCCTTACCGGGGGCATCAATGTGACGCATTCGAATCCTTTCTACCGGGCAATTATCCAAACGGGAACACTAGATCTCAACGGCAATAACAATTTTCCGATTTATATACAGGGTTTGCCCTGTAAAGAGCAGAATAATTTCGCAACTATTAACGAAGGCGGCCTTACCATCAGTGGTATTATTGCTAATGGAGGGATCACAAAAACCGGAACCGGAGTACTTGTATTAACCAGCTCCTCCAGTACTTTCACTGGACCGATCACCATCAATGAGGGAACTATCCGGTTCAATCACGTTAATGCGAATACGACGATACCCTCTTCGGTAATTATGAATGGTGGCACCCTCAGTACAAGGGCGTTACCGGGACTTAGAGCGATTACTATCACAGGCGGACTTACGTTGAGTAACAATGGGATCTTCGAATTGTCCAGCAATTTATCTTCCAACACCAACTCGCTCAACTTCGGATCGTGCAGTACTATTAGCTGGACTGCTGGAAAGACATTGTTGATTAGAAACTGGAATGGTAGGGCAGGAATGTCCGGGACAGGCACAAAAGTGTTTTTCGGTTCAACTAGTTCAGGCCTTACCTCATCACAGCTCAGCCAGATCAGTTTCGAAGGATACCCAGGAGGTGCTATGCTGCTCTCGACCGGGGAATTGGTGCCCACAGCAATCGGGCCTTACGAGCCCATGGTAGACCGCATCGTTGCCGGTGACGGTAGTGCCACGGTTTCCTTCTTCAGCCCGAACAACCGCGGCTCCGCCATCACTAATTACGAGTACTCCGTTGACAATGGACTCACCTGGATCGCCCGTTCTCCTGCTTCTACCACATCACCATTCACCATCACCGGCTTGACCAATGGCGTCAATTACCTGGTTCGGATCAGAGCTGTCAACGCAAACGGTGCAGGTACTATGTCGAATCCCGAGACCATCATTCCTTCTTCAGGATTATCTCGCGTTACCTACTCTGCCACTGCATTGAATGTCACTTCAAGCGGCACCGGCTCTGAAATCCAAAGTTCGGGTACCCTTGTGGAGGCTAACCGCTTTGGAAGCGGCTCCCTTTCCCAGATAACCCTTGATAATGGAATCGTATTTGGAAATTCAAGCGCCAATATGATCCGCCCCAGTGGACCGAACTTCCAGGCAGTTTGGGAATGGAATACCACCAGTGTTCAAACGTATCAGACCGGATGGTCGAGTGGCAAGGCAAACAACCGCGCAACTGCTCGTGGTATGGGTTTGGTTTCCGGAACAGCGATGCATAGCCTGATGACCAGTGCCTGGTGGATGAACTATTCGGCTTCCCGCTCCGATCTGATCATCCCCAATTTGACACCCGGAAATATTTATCGTTTGCAGTTGATCTCGGAAGCCCCCAGTGATGCCAGTGTTTACGTTGAAGACGGTAGTCCTTATACTTGGACAGGTACAAACCCCTCTGTATTGAGTATGACATGGGTCGCCAGAGACAATGAAATGTTCATGCGTCTTTCGAGGAAGGTCACCGACCGTACTTCCAGTGTTGCTAATGGACAAGGCGGCGAGGTGTTCTTCAACGGTTATGTGTTGCAGACCATCGGTGTAGCAGGATCAGATACTACAGTAACCGCTTGTGGCAGTTTCACCTGGAATGACTCCACCTATACTGCCAGCACCAACACGTCGAAAACATTCACGCGTTCAGGTCAGCTAGACAGTGTTGCGTACCTGAACCTGACCATCATTCCGATCACGTCCAACACCACCACAGCTGCTGCTTGTGATTCTTATACCTGGAGCGTGAATGGCACCACCTATACGCAAAGTGGAACATATTCGTCGGTAAGTGGATGCCATACGGAAATACTGAACCTGACCATTACCACCAGTACATCCAATACGTCCACGGTTTCTGCGTGTGGTACTTACACCTGGAATGTGAATGGAACTACCTACACGCAAAGTGGTAGTTATACATCCGTCGCCGGTTGCCATACAGAATACCTCAACCTGACCATTCTCACTGTACCTACAGCCGTCATCACCAACAATACAGCCAGTACGCAGCTGACCTGTGCACGTACAAGCATCAGCCTGACAGCAAGTGGAGGCGACACTTACCTTTGGTCAGGGGGGCTTGGCAGTGACGCCGCGGCATCAGTTACCAGTCCGGGTACTTACACTGTAACAGTGACCGCTGCCAACGGCTGTACCGACACAGAGAGCATCACCATCACACAGGACATCACCACACCTACAGCCGGTATCACGAACAACACGGGCAATTCTGAATTGACTTGTGCTCGTACGTCCATCAGCCTGGAGGCAAGTGGAGGAGTCAGCTATGCATGGTCGGGTGGGTTGGGCGGCAGTGCTACGGCTTCAGCTACAAGTCCTGCAACTTATACGGTTACTGTAACTGCGTCTAACGGCTGTACGGATACAGAGAGCATCACCATCACACAGGATATCACTACTCCAACAGCTGTCATCACGAACAACACGGGCAGTACTGAACTGACTTGTTCGCGTACTGCGATCAGCCTCACTGCCAGCGGCGCAGTTAGCTATGTTTGGTCGGGTGGACTGGGCAGCAATGCCGGCGCTTCGGTTACCACTCCGGGAACCTATACGGTAACCGCTACAGCGTCTAACGGATGTACCGTTACGGAGAGCATCACCATCACGCAGGACATCACTGCTCCAACAGCGGTAATCACCAACAATACAGGCGAGACCGAATTGACCTGTTCTCTTACTTCCATCAGCCTGGAAGCCAGCGGAGGGATCAGTTATGCATGGTCGGGTGGATTGGGTAGCAGTGCAACTGCCTCAGCAACAAGTCCTGCAACGTATACTGTGACTGTGACGGCTACCAATGGATGTACCGATACCGAGAATATCGTCATTACACAGAATATCACCCCACCTGTAGCCGTCATCACGAACAATACCGGTAGTGCACAACTCACGTGTTCGCTCACGTCAATCAGCCTCGAGGCGAGTGGGGGAAGTCCTTACCTGTGGTCAGCCGGATTAGGCAGCAACACGTCAGTTTCAGTCACTGCTCCTGCCACTTATACGGTGACTGTGACCGGCACCAACGGATGTACCGATACGGAAAGCATTATCATCACGCAGGACATCACTGCCCCCACAGCCGTTATCACCAACAATACGGGCAGTACCGAACTGACTTGTTCGCGTACTTCTATCAGCCTCACTGCCGGTGGCGCAGTCAGCTATGTATGGTCGGGTGGTCTTGGCAGCAATGCCGGCGCTTCAGTTACCTCCCCTGGTACCTACACGGTAACCGCTACTGCGTCTAATGGATGTACCGATACAGAGAGCATTATCATCACGCAGGACATCACTACCCCCACAGCCGTCATCACCAACAACACGGGTAATACTGAACTGACATGTTCACGTACTGCGATCAGCCTTACTGCCAGTGGCGCAGTCAGCTACGCCTGGTCGGGTGGACTGGGCAGCAATGCTACGGCTTCAGCAACGAGTCCTGCTACGTACACAGTTACTGTTACAGCAACCAACGGATGTACCGATACAGAGGTCATCATCATCACCCAGAACATTACTGCTGCAACGCCTGTGATCTCGGCCGGTGGTCCGACGAGTTTCTGCGACGGTGGACAGGTTCAGCTCACTTCTAGCGGGGCAACATCCTACAGCTGGAGTACCAGCGCAAACACTGCTTCTATTCAGGTTAGTGCATCCGGATCCTATACGGTGACCGTTACTTACTCCAACGGTTGTACGGCGGTCAGTGCAGCGACATCGGTAACGGTGATCCCCAACACATCCAATGCATCCCAGGTGACCGATTGTGAAAGCTATACCTGGAGTGTGAATGGAACCACTTATACCCAGACCGGTGTTTACACCAGCGTATCGGTATGCCATACCGAAACATTGGATCTCAACCTGGAGAAGCCGCGCTTCACCCAGCATCCCAGCACCATGTCGCAGAAGTCGACCGCAGGAATCGTGCTGCCAGCCTACAGCGTTGCTGTGACAGGCGGTAGCGGACACACCTTCCAGTGGTACAGCAACACGATTCAGTCGAACGCGGGAGGTACATTAATTCCAGGAGCGCAATCGACAATCTATCAGCCCTCGACACAGAGCGTAGGCACGACGTACTACTACGTCAAGACGACCACTTCGAACGGATGCCAGTCCACCAGTAATCCCTCCGGATTCATCCAGGTCTGCGGACAATAAATTGAAATTCTTCATTCACCGGAGAATCAAATCCATTGGTTTAC
>JBJOER010000149.1:0-16437 GCA_046049215.1 Bacteroidota bacterium
ACGGTACGTCCGGAGACAATACTGGGCGACACCGGAGTTTGCGTACACCCCGACGATCCGCGATACAGT
This sequence comes from Bacteroidota bacterium, assembly GCA_046049215.1. Classification (GTDB taxonomy): domain Bacteria; phylum Bacteroidota; class Bacteroidia; order AKYH767-A; family OLB10; genus JAJTFW01. The sequence goes on from JBJOER010000149.1 coordinate 70, forward strand.
CACCTCAAAGGAAAGTTTGCCATCATCCCTATGGTGAACCGTCGTGTCCCCATCGTGTTCGACGATTACATTCTGATGGATTTCGGTACGGGTGCCTTGAAGGTCACCCCCGCGCACGACATCAACGATTATAACATCGGCCAGAAATACGGACTGGAAGTAGTCGATACGCTGAACGCAGATGGTACGATGAGTCAGCAGGCTGGATTCTATCCAGGCGCAGACCGTTTCGTTGGGCGTAAGAAAATCGTAAAAGACCTGGATGAGCTCGGCCATGTGGTCAAAGTGGAAGACTACACCAACAAGGTGGGATACAGCGAGCGCACCGATGCAGTGATTGAACCCAGGTTGAGCATGCAGTGGTTTGTCCGGATGAAGGAGTTCAGCAAACCGGCCCTTGATGCTGTGCTTGACGGAGAAGTAAAGCTTTTCCCGGATAAGTTCGTCAATACCTACCGCCACTGGATGGAGAACGTTCAGGATTGGTGCATCAGCCGCCAGTTGTGGTGGGGACAGCGTATTCCGGCGTGGTACGACAACCAAGGAAACGTTGTGGTCTGCAAAACCCACGATGAAGCCCTCGGGCTTTTGAAAAAGCAGAATCCCGGTGTCACTGCCGCGGATGTCCGTCAGGATGAAGACGTACTAGACACCTGGTTCAGTTCCTGGCTCTGGCCCATCTCCGTTTTCGACGGGTTCAAGGATCCGAACAATGCGGACATCAAGTACTACTACCCCACAAACGACCTGGTCTCGGCACCCGAAATCCTTTTCTTCTGGATCGCGAGGATGATCATGGCAGGCTACGAATACCGGGGAGAAAAACCATTCCGACAAGTTTACCTGACCGGCATAGTGCGCGATAAGCAAGGCCGGAAAATGAGTAAATCCCTGGGCAATTCACCTGATCCGCTCGACCTCATCTCGAAATACGGTGCGGATGGTGTACGGGTGGGCATGCTGTTTTCCTCACCTGCCGGCAACGATCTTCTCTTCGATGAAGGCCTATGCGAGCAAGGGCGGAATTTCAGTAACAAGATCTGGAATGCATTCCGGTTGGTCAAAGGCTGGGAGTTGAATGACGCTGCGGAGATGCCAGAGGTGAACCGCACTGCCATCCGCTGGTTCGATTCAAGATTGAGTGAGGCGATCGCAGAAATCGACGACCACTACTCGAAACTCCGAATCTCGGATGCCCTGATGAGTACCTATAAACTTGTATGGGATGATTTCTGCTCATGGTACCTGGAGTTAATCAAACCTCCCTACCAGCAGCCCATCGATAAGCACACCTACGATGCTACTGTCCGTTTCTTTGACAGCATCTTACGCATCCTTCACCCCTTCATGCCCTTCCTCAGCGAGGAACTCTGGCACCTGATCGACGACCGGAAGGATGGAGATGACCTGATCGTTGCTCAATGGCCAGTGCCTACGGCGATTGACAGGGATTGCATCAGCCATTTCCCTGCTGCAGTGGCACTCACCGGTGAAATCCGCAATTTCCGCCAAGGCAAGAGCATTTCACCGAAAGAACCATTGGAACTTCTGGTCAGGTGCGCAGAACTGCCGGATGCATTGAAGCTCTTTGGAAGCGCGGTTGTCAAACTTGCCAACCTCAGCCGGATAGCACCTGTTGCCGATAAGCCTGCAGGAGCATACCCTGTGATTGTCGGACAACTCGAGTGCTTCATACCGCTCACGGTTCAAATTGATGCAGAGGCCGAGCGAAAAAAACTACAGGACGAACTGAACTACACACAGGGCTTTCTCAAATCGGTCATGGCTAAACTGAACAACGAGCGGTTCGTCAGTAACGCCAAACCCGAAGTCATCGCCATGGAACAAAAGAAGAAATCCGACGCAGAGGCGCGAATCCGCGCAATCGAAGAGGCTCTTGCATCACTTTAAATGTCTATCCCTCTCCGCTCCCTTTTCCTTCACCACCTGGCGCAGACAAGTCCTGCCCCGATGGGCATAGAAGTGGAACGCTCCGAGGGGGTGTATATTTTTGGAAAGGGCGGCGACCGATGGATCGATCTGATCAGCGGTATCTCTGTCTGCAATATTGGTCACCGTCACCCCCGTGTGGTGGAAGCCATCAAAACGCAGGTGGACCGCTACATGCACGTGATGGTCTACGGAGAATACATCCAATCGCCGCAGGTACACCTGGCTGAACGCCTCGCCTCACTGATACCCGGTCTTAACAGCGTATATCTCGTTAATTCCGGAGCCGAAGCCATTGAAGGAGCAATTAAACTGGCGCGAAGAGCCACGGGAAGAAAAAAGATTTTCAGTTTCAAAGACGCCTACCATGGATCCACCACGGGTGCGCTAAGCCTGATGAGCAGTGACTACTTCACCGAACCGTTCAAGCCTTTGTTGCCCGAGGTTTTTCACTTCGATTCTTACAGTGAATCTGTCCTTGATAAGATCGATACCGACACGGCTGCAGTTTTCATTGAGATCATACGAGCAGAGGTAGGTGCCATTCCGGTTGAGCATACGATTCTTCATGCAATACAGAAACGCTGTCGCGAAAACGGTGCTTTGCTCATCGTCGACGAGATCCAAACCGGCTTCGGTAGGACAGGGCCATTTTTGGCGTCGTCAGCGGCAGGCATCGAAGCGGATATTCTCGTGCTTGCGAAAGGCATGGGTGGCGGACTCCCCATCGGTGCTTTCATCTCGTCGGGAGAACTGATGCAAACCCTGTCCAATGAACCCGTTCTGGGTCACATCACCACCTTCGGAGGGAATCCGGTTTGTTGTGCGGCAGCTCTGGCCGTGTTCGATGTGGTAAAGGAACTGGATACGGATAAGATGGTACCTGAAAAAGAAGCCTTCATCCGCAAGAAATTAAACCACCCTGCTCTCCGATCCATGGATGGCAAAGGTCTGCTCCTTGCCCTCGATTTCGGTGAGGAGGCATTGGCACAGCGCATCATCAAAACCTGTATCCGGAATGGAGTCCTGACCGACTGGTTCCTATTCGCCCCTCACAAACTACGCATGGCTCCACCTTTGACCATTACCCTGGAGGAGCTGGACAACGCCTGCACCATCATCCTCAAGTCCATCGACGAAGCGCTGGAAATGGAGTCCGATTGATGCAGACCTTCTTCTCCCTTTAATCTTCATCTTGTTGAGCCTATTTTTAACCCTTCGAACTGCATTCCAACCACATCACAAGAAGCCATGAACGTATTGATCGTCGAGGACGAACGCTCCCTTTCGCACGAACTGGAAATCTACCTTACCCGTCAGAATTACAATTGTGACGTGGCTTTTAACGGAAAAAGTGCGTCGGACAAGATGCATGTGAATAGCTACGATTTCGTATTGCTTGATCTCGGTCTGCCGGATATGGACGGGTTGGACTTACTGAAAGAAGCGAAGAAAACCGGTATTGAAAGTGCATTTATTGTTTTGACGGCAAGGGGCGAAGTGGAAGACCGAATCACAGGACTGGATCTGGGAGCAGATGACTATATCGCCAAGCCTTTTTCCCTGGCCGAACTCCAAAGCCGGATGCAGGCTATTCTCCGCAGGAAACATGGACTGAAGTCGAACACCATTCGTATACACGAATTCGAACTGGACATCCTGAACAGGACAGTCCATTGCAACGGAAACAACATCGTTCTCACCAAGAAAGAATTCGATTTGCTGCACTACCTGGCCCTGCATAAAAACAGGGTGTTGACCCGTTTGCAACTCACAGAACATATTTGGGGAGATGTCCTGGAAGACGATTATGAATCGAATTACATCGATGTCCACGTCAAGAACCTTCGAAAAAAACTGTCGGCACAGGGTAGTGTCGATTGGTTCGAAACCGTTCGTGGTGTAGGTTACCGGATTAACGCTTAACTTCGAAAGTGCCTCATTCCGCTCCCAGCCGTTCCCTGACGATCCAGGTCAAGTTCGCCATCTACAACGGCTTATCCAAGGCGCTGATTTTCCTTGCATTCTATACACTACTTCCTGTACTGGTCGAAAACATCGTTTATGAGCACATCGACAAACGACTGTTGGCTCGCAGTGAGCGAGTTCTGCTTACCGTACAGAGAGGAAGTATTGCCGACATTGTTCGCGAACAGGATTGCAGCTTCGAGAGTTACAATATCCTGAAAGAGGAGTTCGTAGCCATCTACCCCATCACCGATCCCGGAAGAATGGCCAAGGGAACCATGATTGTCAATGAGAAATGGGCCATTGAAGGAGAAGCGCTTCAACACCGGATCATCAAGCGCCCTTTCATCTACGACAACCAGCTTTATGAACTGAACATCGGCGAAGGTCTCAGTACCATCGACGAACTTACTCAAACGATTCAGCAATTCATGCTGGTGATGATGCTGGCGGTGATCCTCATCTCTTTGTTTATCGACCTGGGTTTCGTGCGTCTTCTGCTACGGCCCTTGAACCGCATCATCCTCAAAAAACTTCAACCGGTGCCCTCTCCGGCCTCATTCAATTTCGACCCGGTCAAAAGCTCGACTACCGAGTTCAATCAACTCGATAACCGGATCAACGAAATGATGCATAAGCTGAAAGACACCTTCCAAATGGAGAAGGAGTTCATCAGCAACGTATCGCACGAATTACAGACCCCGATCAGTATCATCCAGAACAGAATTGAGAATATCATGATCGAAGGTCAGATTACTGACGAGGTCATGATCCGGCTTTCCGACTCACAGCGCACACTGAACCGGATGAGCCGGATCATCAAGGCCCTGCTGCTGATTTCCAAAATCGAAAACGACCAATTTTTAAAACAGGAGGAAGTGAAGATCCTGGATCTGCTGGACGAAGTCATATCCGAGGCGGAAATTCAACTCACGGAGCGTGAAATAAAACTTGAAAAACACTTTCTGGCGGAACTGACCTTCGGCCCATGCAATAAGACACTGCTGTTCACGATGCTGATGAACCTGTTGAACAATGCCATCAAATACAACAAACCGGGTGGCAGCATCACCCTCACAGCTCGTCTCGAGGGCGAACGCTTCTCCATTGAGATACGGGATACAGGAATAGGCATGGAGAGCAGCGATCTTGGCGGAATATTCGACAGGTTCAAACGACTCAACAAAAGCAAAAGCGACGGTTACGGACTGGGGTTGCCGATCGTAAAAACCATCGCCCAATTCCATCAGATCGAAATCAAAGTGGAGTCCGTACCCGGAGAGGGCACAGCTTTCAAGCTCCTGTTCCCCTGATCAGTATTGTCCGGTGGACAACATCACCAGCGTACAGGCCTCCACCACCTCTACTCCGGCATTTCTCAGCCGCCCCTCAAATCCGTCGTCTTCCGTACCCGGATTGAAAATCACCCTCCTGGGCTTTAACGACAAGATGTAGTCATGGTCGGCCACAAGCCGCTCAGGACCGACATACAGTGTAACGGTATCCACATCCGTAAATTCGGGGCGAGCGGAGACGATGTCCACATCCAGGACCTTACCGTTTTTCAGACCGACGGCCAACACAGGATAATCGTGCTGACGCAAGCGTCGGATCGCCATATTGGAGTAGCGATCGGTGTTTTCAGACGCCCCCATCACCAATGTCTTCTTTGTACTCATGAAACCTCGTGATAATCGAGTTCTTTGGAAAAAGTCTCTTCAATGCTCCAGGTGGCAATTAGTGCCAAACCTATACAAACTACACCGATGATCAATGCACCGTTCACACTGCCCACAGAACCTTCCAGCGACTTGAACGAGAGTGTGATGGGAATGACCGCACCCCGCACGAAATTCGGAACTGTGGTCGTCACTGTTGCACGAATGTTGGTTCCGAACTGTTCGGCAGCAATCGACACGAAAAGCGCCCAATAGCCCGTAGCGCATCCAACCAGGAAAGAGAGAAAATAAAAGGAGCCGACGGAAAGTCCGCGGTTGAACAGGAAGTAAACGACCAATACTGCGGTAAGTAATAAGTAAGCAAACACCACCTTGCGTCGGCTGCGTAATAATTGACTCAGCAAACCGCTGAGCAGATCGCCAGCCGACAACCCGATGTAGGTGTACATGATGACGTATCCCATGTCGATCTTCCCGACCACCCCGGTGATCTGGGCAAAAACCGGAGCGAACTTGACGAGGATTCCGACACAATACCATACAGGAAGACCGATCATGATGCAGGCGAGGTAGCGCATGAATCGCTGTCTGTTTCTGAAAAGGCTCAGGAAATCTCCCTTTCGGATCTCATCCCGCTTCTTCATCTGGTCGAACATCCCGGATTCGTAAGTTCCTACCCTTAAAGTGAGCAGTAACAACCCAAGCACGCCTCCGGTCACATAGGCGAATTGCCAGGGTTCCAAACCCAGAATAACATGGGTATTGTGACTGATCATACCTGCGGCAACTGCGCCCAATGCTCCCATGGTGACAATGAGCATGGTGCCGTAACCGCGGTGCTCTTTGTGCATGATTTCGGAAACCAATGTGATGGCAGCGCCCAATTCACCTGCCAGGCCCAACCCGGCCATGAAACGCACTAGGATGTATTGATCCAGGTTGACGACAAACGCATTGGCGATGTTGGAGATCGAATACAGGATGATTGAACCGAACAACACAGATTTACGCCCCTTTCGATCGCCCAAAATCCCCCAAAGCAATCCACCCAATAGCATCCCTCCCATTTGCCAGAGGAAAAGCAGGTAGTCGTAGCGGTCAATGACTTCGGGATCGGTGATACCGATTCCCCGAAGGCTTGCCTTGCTCACCACATTGAACAATTGCAGATCGAAGATGTCGACAAAATAACCGAGAGCGGCTACCAATACGACAAGGTTGAAGGGGGATTTGGTGCCTTTGGATTCCACGTGTTTTGGGAAAGTACTTTTCAAAATTACCTCATTCCATCACAAGGAGGGTGAACCGGGGATCCAACGGTTTCAGGACATCCAACAGTCCTTTGACAAGGGCTTCGGCTCCATACTCAGAGGCAAAGCCACTGAAATTCTCTATGCGCTCCTGTGGACTTCCCAATGGCTTTACTCGCTCGGCAATGCTACGGATCTGGGCTAGTGCAAGCTCATGGCGTCGCTTGAGAGCGGCTATTCCTTTGCGTTCTAGTTGATCCAGACCGTTCATCGAGCGCTGAGCCTCCGCCCTGACACTGGACTCAAGGGTAGCATCAATGCCGGAAAGCAAACCAACGATACTTTCGAAGATTTCAGTCATGTGCTTCCTTGCCTTCTCGATGGACGGCTGGAGCTGTTCGTTACGCGACAACCATCGTGCGGTCAATTCCTCTGCAGGTAGAAAAACCTCTTCCGGGTTGAAACCTTGTCGTAGGAATTTGTCAAACGCTTTTCCAGGTAACAACAAGGCTTGATTGCGGGGAACAAGAACCGGAAATGGGATGCCGTACAATTCGAATAACGGCAGCAACAACATCCAATAGGCCACCTCCGCGGGTCCACCGACTGTGGCAACGTCCGGAAGAATTGACTCCTGGTAAAGCGGGCGCAAGATCACGTTCGGACTAAACCGTTCCGGATTCCGGGTAAGCATTTCGTCGATCTGTTCGGCCGAAAACGTCAGGTCAGTGTCCACCACCTTGAATGATCCATCCTCCACACGCTCAATCCGGTCACGGCGATGACCATGTAGATAGAATAGATTCAGTTCACGCACGTGGACCTGGGCCTTATGCCTGACCTGCATCCTGTCAATCACCTCACCAACAACCGCCCTGGCTGTACCTCCAAACAACTCCTGACGCAGGACGCTCACAAACATCTTCTTAAAAACAGGTCTGTCGGCATCAATGACCAGCAGCCCTTCCTCTCCAAACAATCCAAGCACCAGTGCCCGTGTAGAATCTGCAAGACTGGACGAAGTCGACCCATAAGCCCACCGAAAACGCTCCACCACCTGCTCGGCATTGGGCTTGCCCTTCAGCAACGTTTGCAACTCATCCCAAAGCGGTGTCAACTCCTCCACAGTTTGGCGACCTGAAGGCCCATGCCAGGCGGAATTTGCGCGAAGGGTCTGGCCATTCACCTGAAAATGGTCGATCTCAGCAATGTCATGATCCTCGGTGGCCATCCAATACACAGGAACGAAGTGCTTCCCGGGATGGCGCTTACTCAACTCCTTGCAGAGGTTGATGGTCGTAATGATCTTGTAGAGGAAAAACATCGGACCGGTAGCCAAACAGAGTTGATGACCTGTCGTCACCGTGTAGCAATCGGAGCGACGTAATGCATCGATATTGCTCCTGACTAACGGGAATTGCTCCGAAAAAGCCTGATGCTGATGTTCAAGTTCCTGGGCAAGTGTTTCGCGATCGGTTCCAGACCGGTCACGGTACTGCATTGCCGCATCAAAAGAATCCCATGTAAGAGCATGCTTATAGAAAGGCCGTAAAAAGGGATCGCCTGACCAATACTCGTCAAGCAGGGCACTCGACATGAAGCTCTCCCCTGCACTGTATTGTTTGACCTCTCGAATCATTTTCAGGAAACAGGTTCTGCGTAAAGATCGAATGCCTCTGCTGATGTGATACGCACATCCGCAAAACCGCCGATACGTACATAACTATCCCTTGCAGGAAGCAAAACTTCATTGTCCACTTCTGGAGAATCGAATTCAGTTCGACCAATGAAGTAATCGCCTTCCTTCCGATCGAACAGCACCTTCATCACCTGACCCACGCGCGATGAATTGATCTCTTCCGAAACGCCTTGCTGAATGGCCATGACGGCCTCGGAGCGTTCCTGTTTGACCTCTGCAGGAATATCGTCCTCCAACCGGTATGCATGGGTGTTTTCCTCGTGGGAATAAGCAAAAACCCCAAGCCGGTCAAAGCGCACACGCTCGACAAAACGGAGCATGGCTTCATGGTCTTTTTCGGTCTCGCCCGGGTAACCGGTGATCAAAGTGGTCCGAATGGCGATACCGGGTACTCTGTCCCGGATACGGTCGATCAGCTCGTACGTCTTCTGCTCGGTCGTGCCTCGGCGCATGGATGAAAGCATCGCATCGCTGATGTGCTGCAAAGGCATATCGATGTATTTACAGATATTCTTCCGTTCACGCATCACCTCCAGAACATCCTCCGGAAATCCGCTGGGAAAAGCGTAATGCAAACGGATCCATTCCATACCGGACTCATCGCTCAGTCGCCGCATAAGCTCGGCAAGCCGGCGCTCTTTGTAAATATCAAGTCCGTAGTAGGTAGAGTCCTGTGCGATCAAAAGCAACTCTGCCGTTCCCTTGGCAGCAAGCGCCTGGGATTCGGCAACCAGCTCTTCCATGGGACGCGAAATATGATTGCCTCGCATCAACGGAATGGCACAAAAGGAACAAGGGCGGTCACAACCCTCCGAGATTTTCATGTAGGCATAATGCCGGGGAGTGGTAAGCAACCTTTCCCCAACCAGCTCATGTTTGTAATCCGCACCTAGGGTTTTCAAAAGAAGCGGCAAGTCGCGCGTGCCGAAGTAATTATCCACCTGGGTGATCTCCTTTTCCAAATCCGGCTTGTACCGCTCCGACAAACAACCGGTTACGATCAACCGTTCGATCTTTCCCTTTTCCTTGAGTTTGGCGTAATGCAGAATCGTATCGATGGACTCTTGCTTGGCATTGTCGATGAAGCCGCAGGTATTGATGATCACGACTGAGGCATCGTTCTTCTCGCTTTCGTGTACGACGTCGAAATCGTTCGCCTTGAGTTGTCCCATCAGCACCTCGGAATCGACCAGGTTCTTGGAACAACCCAGGGTGATCACGTTGACCTTGTTTTGACGTAAAGTTTTCGTTTTCACTTTCAGTATTTAGATTCAAATGATGCTGGTTCGTAGCTTATGCGGACTTCATTAGGTAACAGGGGATTTATCGCATTTGCCACCCGTGCGTACAATCCAACCCAGCAGTTGGTGGCTTTGGACTGAATCAGCTTTTCGTTCTTCATCATCATCAGATCAATTGAACGTGGGTAATTCTCGGAACTGATGACCTGAAACCCGGTATAATCGTGAAAGTACAACGGTGCGAGTGAATCCGCATCGAATCCGGAAATAAATTCAGACAAGGCAATCCGTTCCTCCGGAAGCAGCTGCCGTTCCAGGTACCGAACGGGTGTCCTGCCGAAATCGGCAACACCGGTGATGATTAAACTGTCTGGACCAATCTTGTACCGCTGCTCCATGTTCATCTGGGCCATGTTGTCCACCCATTCGATACTCCACTGTTGCGCATGGCCAGAATACGGGAAGCAGCTTGCCAGGAAGCAGTATAAAAAAATGCCGGCAACGACCGCTCTCATTCCCCGAACAATGAACGGACGAATTCCTGTCTGTCGAACAACTGAAGGTCTTCCATTTTTTCGCCCACACCGATGTATTTGACCGGTATATTGAACTGGTCCGATATACCAATGACAACACCGCCCTTCGCGGTACCGTCGAGCTTAGTGAGTGCCAGGGTGTTCACCTCGGTGGCTGCAATGAACTGACGGGCCTGTTCGAAAGCGTTTTGTCCGGTGGATGCATCCAACACCAATAAAATTTCGTGGGGAGCTTCCGGTACAACCTTCTGCATCACGCGCTTGATCTTGGTCAGCTCGTTCATGAGGTTGACTTTGTTGTGCAACCTACCCGCTGTATCGATGATGCACACATCCGATCCCTGCGCCCTGGCCGATGAAACCGCGTCGAAGGCAACCGAAGCAGGATCGGCGCCCATGCCCTGGCTGATGATCGGCACATCGACACGTTTGGCCCAGATGCCGAGTTGGTCAACCGCGGCCGCCCGGAAGGTGTCTGCGGCTCCCAGCACCACCTTTTTTCCGGCTTGCTTGAACTGATAGGCCAGCTTGCCAATGGTCGTGGTCTTGCCCACGCCATTTACACCGACCACCATGATGACATAGGGTGAAGCAGGCAGATTCGAAAGTGCGTTAAAATCGTTCTTGCCGGTGATGCTGTTTTCAGACAGCAAAGCTGAGATTTCCTCCCTTAGAAGACGATGAAGATCAGACGTACCCGTGTATTTGTCACGTGCCACCCGTTCCTGGATGCGCTGGATGATTTTGAGAGTGGTTTCTACTCCAACATCACTGGTCACCAACACCTCTTCCAGATTATCGAGCACATCGTCATCGATGGTACTCTTACCAATCAGCGTTTTGGTGATCCTGGAGAAGAAACTCTCACGCGTTTTTTCAAGTCCCTTGTCAAGCGACTCTTTTTTCTCTTTGCTGAAAAAACCAAACAATCCCATGTTCGTCAGTACGGCTTCTAATAAAAACAGCTCCTTTCGTCCGAAAGAAGCTGTCTTCTGGTTGATTGTCAGAAATTATTTTTCTTTCAAGAAATCCTTGATGTGGTCATTGTGCACGACTTCCTCTTTGAAAGAATAGGAACCGGTGACTGGAGATTTCACCATTTTGATCACTTTGGAGAACTCCTTGCCTTTTCCGGTCTTGAGGGTTGCTACGACTTTCTTTGCCATGGTGGATGTGAATTAGTGGCTTGGGCCGAATTATTTGATTTCCTTATGAACCGTCACCTTTTTGAGGATCGGATTGAATTTCTTGAGCTCAAGACGCTCAGTAGTGTTTTTCTTGTTCTTGGTGGTGATGTAGCGGCTTGTACCGGGTTGTCCGGAGGATTTGTGCTCCGTACACTCCATTATCACCTGAACGCGGTTCCCTTTCTTGGCCATTTGAATGAGGATTTATTTTCCCGATGGGGCGGCAAAGATACCACAAAATCCCATCAAAAGCCAAATGTCCAACAGATTCTTGAGAAAATCAGATCCTCATCGGCCGGTACCTGTCGGTTCGGATACTGCCGCTTTGACTTTCATCACCTTTTCAATGTCCTCCCAGCGACTGGGCAATGCCTTGCTTAGAATTACCGGCTCGCCATCGGTGACAAGAATATCATCCTCGATCCGAACCCCGGTTTTCCACCATTTGGGGTCGCAAGGTGAACCCTCCGGAATATAGATTCCCGGCTCAACGGTCATCACCACTCCGGGCTTCAGCGGGCCATAGGTCCCGGCATCGTGGACGTCCAGACCCAGGTAATGGGATGTACCGTGCATGAAATACCTATCCAACTCACTCTTTTTGCTGATGATCCCCAGTGCCACCAGCCCTTCACCGATCACCTTTCTGGCCTCCTCATGCGGAGCACGGAAGGATGCACCTTTGGTACACGCTTTAATACCGGCCTGCTGGGCATTCCAAACCAGTTCGTAGAGTTGCCTTTGTGGAACCGAGTAAGTACCGCTGACGGGGACGGTCCGGGTGATGTCGGCAGTATAGCCATGGTATTCTGCACCCATATCAACCAGGATCAACTCGCCTTCCTGCAGGATTTTGCGGTTGTGGGTGTAATGCAGGACGCAGGCGTTGTCGCCTCCTCCACAGATCGATGGGTAGCCCATGTATTCTGAGCCGTTTTTACGCGCATGGAATTCAATCCAGGCCTGGGCCTCGTACTCTTTCATTCCGGGCTCAAGCTGCTTCATCATGTCTGTAAACCCTTCAACAGTTATGTCAACAGCACGCTGGAGCAAGGCAAGCTCCTCCGGAGTTTTAACTTCCCTGAGCTGAGCCATCATCGAACGTAGCCCCCTTGAATTCAGATTGACCTCCTCCGGCTTGAGCCTGGCTTTGAGTTCCTCTGCAAGGTCACCCAGATCGGCATCATCATCTTTACTGGTGTTGGGCAGATCGGGCCACAGGACAAATACTTCTTTGAATGACGTCCAGTTGACTCCAAAGCCTATCCACTCACTGCCGGTATAGGCACCCTTGATCCCCAATCGTCCGCGGGCGCCTTCCGCACCCAATACACGGCCCGTCCAGATTTCCCGAAGAGGATTGCGCTTTTGAACGAAAATGAGCTCATTGTGCATGGCTCCGTCAATCAATCGCGGCTCCTTGAATAGCACAAAGACTGCGTCAGGCTCTACGTGCCCGGTCAGATAATAGAAGTCGGGATTTTGGCTGAATTGAAAATCGACGTCGTTGCTTCGATTCCGTACGGGTGCTGAAAAAAAAACAGCAGCACTTTTTTCCGGCATCAATTCGCGAAGTGCATCTCGTTTGGCTCGGTGAAAGGACGCAGGCAAACGATCGCCGTCATCCCATTGTCCGCTCGCGGGAGTGGCAAAAAGCAGAAAAAAGAAGACCGGCCATCCGTTTTTCATCCCTCAAAAGTAGATGAAGACAAGTGGCCGGTCAAAATGACTTTAGGAGAAGCTTAAAGCTTACCCTTAACAATGGCGCGGGTAATGGCTTCGGTGATACCGATCTTATCAATGGTACGAAGCGCACTTGTACTGACCCGCAAAGTGATCCACTCACCCGTTTCCGGCATGAAGAATTTCTTGGTTTGCAGGTTCGGATTGAAACGGCGCTTGGTCTTACGGTTCGAGTGACTGACGTTGTTACCGGTGATGGCATGTTTACCGGTGAGGTCACAAATCTTGGACATGACTTTTCTTTTAAGGATTGCAAAGGTAGTAAAAATTCAAATCGGCACAAGTAATCAGTCCAAAGCTTTCCTTAAAAAATGCAAGGCCGATTCAGACGCAACCCTAATGGTAATCAATCGGTTATCGCCTAATTGTAGTTTTCGGGCGAAGACACGGTCGGGCAATGCGACGCCGATCCAGACCGTACCCACCGGTTTTTCGGGTGTACCCCCTCCCGGCCCTGCGACTCCCGAGGTGGCCACTGCACAATGGGTTCCCAGTTTCTCCCTGACGTTCCTGACCATGCTCAGCACCACCTCTTCGCTGACGGCTCCGTGCTTTAGAATCAGATCGGCAGGTACACCAAGCAGTCTGGTCTTGCTCTCGTAGGAGTAGGTAATGGTGGATCCCGCGTACCACGCAGAAGATCCGGGGACGGAAGTGATAAGATGGCCAATGGTCCCACCTGTGCAGCTTTCTGCAGTGGAAATGGTCCAGCCCAGCGCCTTCAATCGCCTGCCCAGTACGGACTGGATATCGTCGTCATCGTATCCGAAAAGATACTCTTTGACAAGCTCGGTAAGTCGGGTTTCCAGTTCCTCCATCCCCACCCTTACCTGGGATTCTTCACCGGTAGCACTTAGCCGAAGTTTGACCAGACCGGGCGATGGCAGATAAGCCAGCTGAAAACCCAAAGGAAGTTTGCTTTCGAACTCTTCCAATTTCTCGGCCAGGACACTTTCGCCAATTCCGTGAGTCAACAAGGTGCGGTGAAGAATGAACGGTGTGTGGAAAAAAGACTTCAATCGTCCGATCACTTCATTCTCCATCAGAAACTTCATTTCATGGGGAACTCCGGGCATCGAAACAATGATCTTGCCCTGATGCTCGAACCACATGCCGGGCGCTGTACCCACTTTATTTGAAAGAATGGTGCAACCTCCGGGCACTTCCGCCTGCCTGCGGTTAAGTTCACTCACCTCCCGGCCGCGCTTTTTAAAGTAAGCTTCGACATCCAGGTAGGCCTCGGGACTGAATTCAAGTGCCGTGCCGAAAAAAGCGCACAGCATTTCCTTCGTTTTATCGTCTTTGGTGGGTCCCAGTCCACCGGTGACCAACACTATATCCGCACGGGTTGCCGCGCTAACCAATGCTTCCAACATGTGTCCGATCTCGTCTGAAACGGAGGTGATCTGATGCACCTGGATCCCAACCTGGCTTAACTGCTTGCCTATCCAGGCCGAATTGGTATCGATCACCTGACCGATCAACAATTCATCGCCTATGGTGATGATTTCTGCACGTATTGATTTCAAAGCCAATTTTTTTTGAATGACACGAAGGTAAAGAAAGCCGTGGTCCACTGCAGTCCTTAGCCATTTCATGCTTTGGCCGTATTTTTGGTAGACCACCCGATATGAAAAAGCACATCATCCTCATCCTTCTGATTGGATTCGCTATTGCTCAAGCAGATGCCCAGATCAACCTACAGACAGTTACCAATTCAATCAATACCGCACTTGGCAACGGACTTTCTGATGCAGACATCACCAAAGGGCTGAAAGAAGCCCTGCGCGTAGGATCCAGCAATGCAGGCCAGAAAGCGTCGAAAACAGATGGCTTCTACCGGAACGCCCAGATAAAAATCCCTTTCCCGCAGGATGCCAGGGATATGAAGAAAACCCTGGTGAATATCGGAATGAAAAAACAGGTGGAGGACTTTGAACGCCAATTGAATCGAGCCGCGGAAGATGCAGCAAAAAAGGCGGCCCCCATTTTCCTCGCCGCGATCACATCCATGACGATCAACGACGGACTCACTATCCTGAGAGGCAAAAATGACGAAGCCACACAGTACCTGAAGCGATCAACGACCCAGCAGCTCAGCAAGGAATTCCGCCCGGTGATCCAGGCGTCCTTGAAAAAGGTGGAAATCACAAAATACTGGAACCCTCTGTTCACCAAATACAACAAGCTGCCGATGGTGAAACGGGTCAATCCCAACCTGGATGATTTTGTGACGCAGAAAGCCATTGAGGGACTTTTCAAGCTTGTGGCCGAAGAGGAAGGAAAAATCAGAAAAGATCCTGCAGCAAGGATCAACGATATCCTGAAGAAAGTATTCGGCGGAGGTTGATCAAGGTGCCGGGCGTTCAGCGGAGTCAAGCGGCCAGTTGAAAATATCCTCTTTTTTCTGAGGACGCTCATTCCCTCTCCAACCGAAGCCTTTCAGCCGTAATTCAAGCGGATTGACATCCTTCACAGGATTCAGTACTGCATCGGGCTTATTCAACAACCAGATCTTACTGACCTTGCTCCCGCTGAGACGGATTCGCATGTCGCTGCAGGTGGCCGCATTTACTCCACTTAGTTGTTTTCGACTATTGCGCAAATAGTAAACCGATTCCCCGTTTCCTGTAACGTAAATGGTTTGAAGACGATTTCCGATAAAAGTGCCGTCCATTCGGCGGCCCTTCACCTGATTGAAACGGATGGAATCCTCCTGGCCGGCAATGAAAGCTCCACCGATTAATCGCATTTCAGAAATCGTATCGCCACGCAACACCAGGCCGATGGTATCTGCAGTCAACTGATTCGACTCTCCCCACAACACCGGATTTCGAAAAAACCATATGGTGGAATCCAAATTACTGTAAGCTATCGAGTCACATTGGGCTTGCAGATCAGACTTGAACATCCTCACTTTATAATAGGCCCTATAGGATTTTTTGTCGTTCAGTGTATCATTGTTCATTCGCAGGGTATCCGCGTGCATGAACAGGCTGTCGGTATCAAAGATGCGGGTCAACAGAGCATTACGTGTAACCCATGCTTGACCCGTCTTCTCGTTCATACCGGCTATCCCTCCGCTGATGACGACCTTTTCAAGGGTGTCGTGAAT
>JBJOER010000150.1:0-19638 GCA_046049215.1 Bacteroidota bacterium
CCTTTCCAATGCCACCTTCCGAGTGGAATTGGAAAATGGTCACGAGCTAATTGCGCACATCAGCGGTAAGATGCGGATGCACTACATCAAAATCCTGCCAGGTGACAGAGTGAAAGTCGAAATGTCACCCTATGACTTGACCAAAGGAAGAATTACATACCGATACAAATAACACCCGTATCAATCGGGAAACAACCATACAAATGAAAGTCCGTCCGTCCCTCAAGAAGCGTAGCGCCGAATGCAAGATTGTACGTCGCAAAGGCCGCTTGTACGTGATCAACAAGAAGAACCCTCGCTATAAAATGCGTCAAGGTTGATCCTTTGAATTAAAACCAAGTAACACAATCATATACAATGGCTCGTATATCTGGTATTGATTTACCAAAAAATAAAAGAGGCGAAATCGGTCTCACCTATATCTACGGCATCGGTCGTGCTACAGCTCAGAAAATCCTGAGTGATGCAGGGATTTCGTGGGACAAGAAAGTGCACGAATGGAACGATGATGAACTCAATAAGATCCGCTTCATCATCAATGAGAATATCAAGGTTGAAGGCGCTCTTCGTTCAGAGAATCAGTTGAATATAAAGCGTCTGATGGATATCGGTTCATATAGAGGGATTCGCCATCGTCTTGGTTTACCGGTTCGCGGTCAGCGTACGAAGAACAATTGCCGCACTCGGAAAGGTAAGCGCAAGACTGTCGCCAACAAGAAAAAGGCCACCAAGTAATCTTTAATCACACCAGGATCATTATATCAATCCCCCATGGCGAAAACAACAAAAGCCGTAAAAAAGAAAGTCGTTAAGGTGGAAGCTGCAGGTGAAGCACACATCAGCGCCACTTTTAACAACATCATTATCAGCCTGACGAACTCCAGTGGACAAGTGATTTCTTGGGCCTCTGCAGGTAAGATGGGTTTCCGTGGCTCTAAAAAGAACACTCCTTATGCAGCTCAACTTGCTGCTGCTGATTGCACCAAGGTCGCGTATGATCTCGGATTGCGGAAGGTGAAGGTGTTCGTGAAGGGTCCTGGTTCAGGTCGTGAATCAGCTATCAGGACCATACACAATTCCGGTGTAGAGGTCACTGAAATCATCGATATCACACCCATACCACATAACGGTTGTCGTCCTCCGAAACGCAGGCGCATCTGATCAATTCAATCATTCACAAGATTACTCCAAACAATGGCAAGATACATAGGCCCCAAGACCAGGATCTCTCGTAAGTTCCGTGAGCCGATTTACGGTCCAGACAAGAATTTTGACAAGCGTAGCTACCCTCCCGGACAGCACGGCAATAGTAAGAAACGCGCGAAGGTTTCTGAATATGCTACCCAGTTGATGGAGAAGCAAAAGATGAAATACATGTATGGCATCCTTGAGCGCCAGTTCGCGAAGATTTTCGACAGAGCGTCGCGTATGCAAGGTATTACCGGCGAGAACCTTCTGAAGCTCGTTGAATCCCGTTTGGACAACGTTGTTTTCCGTCTCGGACTGGCACCCACACGCGATGGTGCACGTCAGTTGGTTTCTCACCGTCACATTACTGTCAATGGCCGCTTGGTGAACATTCCATCATACACACTTCGTTCCGGTGATGTCGTTGCTGTTCGTGAGAAGTCAAAGTCGTTGGAGACCATTAATAACGCAATTGCAAGCCGTGTTGGCAAGTATAACTGGCTAGAGTGGGATGGAAGCCGAATGTCCGGTAAATTCCTGAATGCCCCGGCTCGTGAGGAGCTCACTGAGAACATCAAGGAGCAGCTCATCGTCGAATTGTATTCGAAGTAAGCATTGATTCCAGGCTTCCCGGAGCCTAATCCGGCAATCAACAAAACAAAACCCAAACCCTACAATTCACATGGCGATATTAGCTTTTCAGCGACCGGACAAAGTGATCATGAACCACTCGACCGAAACCTTCGGTCAGTTCGAATTCCGTCCTCTGGAACCCGGATACGGAATTACGGTCGGAAACGCACTGCGCAGGATTCTGCTCAGTTCATTAGAAGGCTTTGCCATCACCTCGGTTAAGATCTCCGGGGTTGATCACGAATTCTCCACTCTCAAGGGCGTGATCGAAGATGTCACCGAAATCATCCTGAATCTGAAGCAGGTTCGTTTCAAGCAGCAGATCGAGGATACGGATACTGAGAAGGTACATGTGGTCATCAACGGAAAGGAAGCCTTCACGGCAGGTGATATAGCTAAGCATACAACTGCTTTCCAGGTATTGAATCCCGACTTCGTAATCTGTCATATGGACACTTCTGTCAAATTGCAGATGGATTTGACCATTGAGAAGGGACGTGGCTATGTTCCATCCGAAGAGAATAAGACCAATGCGGCTCCCGTAAGTACCATTTTCCTGGATGCGATCTACACCCCGATTCGAAATGTGAAGTATCACATTGAAAACTACCGTGTAGAGCAAAAAACCGACTATGAGAAGTTGATTCTGGAAATCACCACAGACGGATCGGTTCACCCAAAGGATGCTTTGAAGGAGGCTGCTGAGATTCTTATCCATCACTTCATGTTGTTCAGTGACGAGAAAATCACTCTGGAAGCCAAGCCTCGTCAGGTAGCCGAAGAATTGGACGAGTCTACTCTACACATGCGCCAGCTACTGAAGACCAAGTTGGTTGATATGGACTTGAGCGTACGTGCATTGAATTGCCTTAAGGCAGCGGATGTAGAGACCTTGGGCGACCTCGTAAGCTACACCAAAGCCGATCTGCTCAAGTTCAGGAATTTTGGAAAGAAATCCCTGACCGAGCTCGAAGAACTCGTTCGCAGCAAGAGCCTGAATTTCGGCATGAATATCGCCAAATACGGAATCGAGAAAGACTGATAACGAAAACCATTAAATCCATTCCGAATACCTAATCTGTTTTAAAATGCGTCACGGAAAAAAAGACAATCACCTTGGAAGGAAAGAATCTCATCGCTATGCGCTGATGAGTAATCTGGCCATCTCCTTGATCACCCATAAGCGGATATTCACGACTGTTGCCAAGGCGAAAGCGTTGCGCATATACGTTGAGCCGCTCATCACTAAATCGAAAGATGATTCGACACACTCACGTCGCGTAGTCTTTTCTTATCTCCAAAACAAAGAAGCGGTTACAGAGCTTTTTAGGGAGGTTAGTCAGAAAATCGGCGATCGCCCGGGTGGTTATACTCGGATTATTAAAGTGGGAAATCGTCCAGGAGATGCTGCTGAAATGGCCATGATTGAACTGGTTGATTTCAACGATAACCTCGTCAAGGAGAAATCATCCAAAAAGGGTTCTAAAACTACCCGCCGCAGTCGTGCGAAGAAAACTACTGGCAAAACCGCCGATAACACGTCGGGCGACAGCTCTTCCGATACCTCTTCTGCCGAATAATCAATAGAATATAAAAGGATCTGCCCCGCTATCAGCGGGGCTTTTTTTTAACCTGTATCGTCGGGTTTTTAAGTTGCCGTTCCGAATGGGTCAGTTGAAAAAATATAGACCTAGTATGTGCCGGCTTAATGCGTGAATTTTTGATTCTGCTTTTGAGGGGATTATTTTGAATTTAAAATCGATTGTTTTGAATAGGTGTCATTGGAATTTGAAGCTCGTTTTCCAGTGTTCATAGCGAACCATTCGAGGGCTATTTCAAAAAAGAGAGGCTGTCGGAATCCCGACAGCCTCTCTTTTAAAAGGATTTTTTTACGATTCCGGATTAGTTGTTGCTGGTGATCTTCTTGAATTCGATATCGTTGCCGCGACGAAGTCGAAGGATATAGACTCCTTTTGAAAGTTTGGAAACGTCGAATGTCTGGTCGAAATGTGTGTGTCGCTGAAATGATCCTTCAAATAGACTCATCATTTTCCTTCCGGCAGCATCCAGGATCTGGGCCTCTACCGTTTGGGAGTCTTCCACCTCAAATGTCAAGCGGATATTCTGTCCAAAAGGATTGGGGTATGCAGCGAAAGTCTCGTTCAAAGCCTCTTGGCTGTTGTTGAATCGTGAACCAGGGCAAGGGCCAAGGCAATCATCATCGTGTTCGTTAAGATGGGCAGGAACCGCGTTAGGAGCAATACAAAGGGTCTGGGGATTCCCTGAGTTTCCTGGAGGAACGTGGCAGATAACCACTTTTGAATTGTTGTTTCCGCAGCGGACATCGACGGTATTGATCTGAATTTGGCTGCCGGGGTCAGTGGCAGATGAAGCACATCCTCCCGCATCCGTGACAATTACGGAGTAGTTACCGGCACTTGTCGCAGAATAGGTGGGATTCGTTGCTCCTGGGATGACTATACCATCTTTATACCATTGGTACGTAAGCCCGGTCGTGCTGGCCTGGGCTGTGAGGGTTATGGATTGAGGACCATAGCCGATGTAAATGGTGTTGGCCTCACAATTTTGTCCTGCAACAGCTGATACGGTTACAGTTGCGGCACTTCCAATCGTAATCGTCGCGCTATCTGTTCCGAAGCAGCCGTTTGAATCCGCTAATGTGTAGTAATAGGTGTAACTTCCTTGTGGAAGGGCACTTGGGTCGAATTGTCCAGCGGTTATTCCCGGGCCGGAATAAATGCCGCCTGAAGGGCTACCTCCTGTGAGGGTGATGGGCGCGCCGTTAACACAAGTCGTTCCCAGATTGCTTAATGAGACGACGGGATCGGGATTTACCACAAAAACAGCGTTTGAAACTGACGAGCATCCTAAAGAATCCGTATAGCTGTATTCGATTTGAAATGAACCTGATCCTGAAACCGAGGGGTCGAATACACCGTTGATTACCCCTGGCCCGCTATAGATCCCACCAGCCGGGTTGGCTTGATTAAGGACGACCGGATTCGCGAAGGAACAAAAGGTCATCATGCTGTTGAAAGTGATCACAGGATCGGGGTTGACATTAACGGTAACCTGATCACTGCTTGAACATCCGTTTTGGCTTACCGTCAAGGTATAGGTGGTTGAACCTGGAGAAGTCAAACTAACCATTGGATTAGAAGAAGTTGAGTCGTCTAAGCCGAATGTTGGACTCCAATTGTATGTTTGACCGGACAGGGCAGATCCTCCCAGCTGAGCTGTTTCTCCTTGACAAATGGAAACATCACTTCCTGCTATTGCTACCGTTTGATAAGCGATGATCGACTTGCTAAGCGTATCACTAGAACAGCCATTGGTGTTTAAAGCATAAACGGAAATGCTTCCGGTTGAATCGGTCCATGTAACATCGACGCTCGCTCCATTCGATGGACCGTTGATTATGCCACCACTTACCAGCCAACCGTAGGAAGAGGCTCCAGGTGAGACCGAATAGGTGATTTGGCCTTGATTTCCGCAAACTGTGTCTGGTCCGCTGAAACCGTCGATAAGAACCGGATTCACTTGAATAGAGAATACAGAATTCGTGGTCTTAGGTGGGCATCCGTTGTCTGTCGCAGATGCGGTGAATAGAAAGGTGGTTGGTGAATTTACGCAGGGCGTATTCCAGCAGAATTGGCCATTCGTAGCTCCCGGAGCATTGGTGATTATAACCGTAGCAGCTGGATTCGTAATGGTGGAATCGAAAATGGGGCCGTTTACATCAAGGAAGAGGCTATCTCCATCGGCATCAGTGTAGTCAATTTGGAAGCAAAGCTGAGCTCCCCCATCACTCGAGTAATTGGTTGTACCCGCTCCACCACCGCTGGTATTAGCAGGTGATGTGTTCGGGCTGCACGGAATTACAATCAATTGAATGTCCCTTCGCGTAACACCGATCAAAACACCATTGCGGAATTCTTGGATTTCAATAGCAACGACATAGAATCCCTGATTGGGGATGAAGTAATTCGTGAGTCCGGTGCTGCCGTCAATAGAGGCATAACCACCTGGTCCAAAGGGAGTACTAAGACTGTACCCTGTCACGTAAGTGGTATTGGGAATGGGCCAGGTGTAGGTGGCTGGAAGATTCGGATTGGGATTGTTGGACGATGAAAGTCCTTTGTAGGGCACCTGGAAGGAGTAGGCCAGAGAGTCGCCATCTGCGTCGAAAGCCGAATTCAAAACAGAAACCGTATCGCCGAAGCAGATATACGGTACTGGCGCAGTCGCAAATGTTGGACTGTTATTTGGCGTGGCCGTGGGCGGAATGAATGCATAATAGGCCGCTCCTGAACCTGGCGGAGTGGTTACATTTAAATTGGCGATGTTGTAGTTGCGGCAGCAACGGTCAATAATCAGGTGATAACCCCCTATAGAGGGAGGTAGGTTTATTGTCGCCTGGTAAATCCCCTCTTGCACACAAACATTATTTCCAACAGTACAGTTCGGGTTGGTACTGGGAGGTACGATGAATGCCGAGCTGATCAATGGCAGGGTCAATGTGGTGTAAAGACTTTTGTTGGCATTGGGTTGAAAGGGATTCTGAGGATAAATCCCGGTGCTCATTTGTTGGTCAAGTTGAGCAGGTGTACCTCCCGTTCCTGTACTGTCACAGTAACGGTAGATTTTGGCGGTTACCCGATAAGAATAAAGGTTGGTCGATGCATTGTAGCCGAGGTAGTCATAGGAGATGCTTCCTCCCATAAGATGTGAGGCAAAGGATTGGAGGCCGGTACAAAGGACGAGTGCCAGCAGCAGAATGATTCTGTGCAATTTCATATAGTTTTTGGAATAAGTTTGTTTAGCCTCAAGCCGGTTTGCAGGCATGAGTTGGTTCTTCTGGTCTCAAATTTAACCTTTCAAAAGTTAACCTGCAATTCTTTTTAAGGACATGTGCACACTCAAAAACCATATTTTGTCTTTGCAATTGGTTAGGTCTGTCCTTCATCCTCCGAAATCGAGAAACGGATCAAAGTGGATACATCTAAATTTTAATCGCGGATTAAACCCAAGGGTTTTTATCTAATCCTAACAGTTGGCTTTATTCCTGATTTCCGGATCGAAATCAGTAATTGATATGTTTGACGATTATTTTCATCATAGATTTCCATACGATTCGTTACCGCTGTCATTTTTATTTACATTGCATCCGATTTGTTCAACTTAATTCACACCTTATATGAAAATCAATTCACCAATCATTGCATTTCTTACATTGACCATCGTGGCATTCATGGCAGGAGGCGCGAACAGTCAGGTTGTGGTTAACCAGGGTTTTGACGTCGCCACTTTCCCTCCCACCGGATGGGTCACCTCCGGAGGTGGAGGATTTGGTGGCGGTTTGTGGTCTACAGTGACAACAGGTACATTTCCTACATGCCTGCCCTATTCCGGTGCTGGCATGGCGAGGTTCAATTCTCGTACAACAGGGAACGGATCCACTCAGACATTGATTACGCCCGCTTTCGATATGAGCGATCTTGGAACTGATACTGCTCACGTCAGTATTTGGATTTATCGGAATGATTCCTCGGCGGCAGCCACTCCTGATAATGATTCACTGGAAATATTGGTCAATACTTCTGCGTCCTTGACCGGTGCTGTCAATATTGCAACAATTGCCAGGGATATAAGGATCGCTTTGCCGGATACTCAGCCTTCAGCAGGATGGTATCAATATGTTTTTGAAATCCCTTCAACATTCAATGGTTCCGTGAACCACTTGTTGTTTCGTGGGACCAAGCGTTCTGCAACTTTCAACGGCTACCGTATCCATGTGGATGAAATCTCCTACGAGACGTTTCCGGCACCATGTAACGGTCTGCCAACAGCGGGTGTACTGAGTGCGTCTGATACCTTGTTTTGTACGAGTGGTGTAGCACAGTTGACCCTTACTGGTGCCTCGTTCAATCAACCCGGGTTGGTGTATCAGTGGCAGTCATCCGGTGTTTCAGGCGGCCCGTATCTTGATTTCGGTTCAGGTTTGTCCACTCAGCTCACTGATACTTTGACTTCGGATTCTTATTTCAGATGTCTCGTTATTTGTACCAATACCGGAGATACTTCATCTACGAACGAGGTGTTCATTCATGTTGATCCTTCTCCCCCCGTTCTCTTGACAGTTGCTGATGATTCCGTTACTTTTTGTGTAAGCAGCGGGGTTCCGGTGATGATGGTCGCTGCCGGTGCAACTTTTTATGACTGGACACCTGCTACCGGGCTTTCTTCTACATTTACAGATACGGTATACGCAAGTCCAACAAATAGCACAACCTATACTGTCACCGGCTCCAATTCCGCTGGCTGCTCATCTTCTGCTACCATCCGGGTCACCAATAGTCAAAGTCCCAATGTTTCCGTCACACCGGCAACGGCTACCCTTTGCCAGGGAGATTCCGTAACACTAAATGCGGTAGCAACCAATCCGGGTGGTGGACCCGGTGGTGGACAGCCGGTTGCGGCTACATTCGTGTGGAGCCCTTACAATTTAACTGGAAGCTCAATAGTCGTTCCAATAGATTCTATAACGACCATCTATGCCGTAGGTACGAATCTCGCGGGATGTTCGGGAACGAACAGTATTGATTCAACGGTTTTGAACGTTGTAAACACTCCTGTTGCAGGAGTTGTTGATGCTTCCGACTCTGTGCTTTGCGGGGGACCGGCAACGGTTCAGCTGACAATGACGGGTGGATCTGTCGGAGTTTACACTTGGCAATTCAGTTCTTCGCCCTCGGGACCATGGTTGCCTACATCGGACCAGGGTCTTTCCATTGAATCGGATACTGTGTTTTCTCCAGTATATTTCATTTGTGTAGCAGCTTGCCCCAATGGTCAAACCGATACATCAAATGTGCAGTTTGTGAATATTAGCAGTGGACCTGTCCCCGTTGTTACGCTGAATACAATCCAGACCTATTACTGTCAGGCTTCTAATCCTGTCGTTTTGGTTGCAACCGGTGCGCCGTTCTACTCCTGGTCTCCCGGCACTGGATTGAACTCAACCTTTACAGACACTGTATATTCCGCGCCATTGCAAAGTACAACTTACATTGTGACAGGCTATGACTCACTAGGGTGTTCTGATACCGCCTCTGTCCGCGTATCTGTTCGCCCGAATCCTATAGTTTCTGTTTCTCCTTCGACCAATACAATTTGCGAAGGTGATTCGATAACACTGACTGCCACGGCAAACAATGTCGGTCCGGGTGGAACAATGAGTTACACCTGGAGTCCGATCGGTGCAATCGGCAACCAGATTTCATTGACACCAGCAGCTGGAACCTATCAGATAATTGTGACCGGTGTTTCCAATTTCGGATGTTCGAATGCCGGCAGCATCGATACAGCCACGATTGTGGTTGATCCGGCTGCTATTGCGGATTTCACCTACGTTGTTAATGGCTATACAGTGACTTTCTCAAACAATTCTGTAAATGCCACATCATACTCCTGGGATTTCGGTGACGGAAGTACATCAACACTTCAATCGCCTGTTCATTCTTATTCGAATGGTACTTATGATGTGATTTTGATTGCGGAAGGATCATGTAGCTCCGATACATTTGTAATTCAGATTACAATCAATTTCACCGGAATTGGCGAGATTGATCCCTTCGGCATGTCAGTAATGCCGAACCCGGCAGGTGATTTTATTTCTGTAGTTTTCAAAGGGTCACCATACCGAATCGAATTGATGGATTTAGCCGGTAAAACGATTGATTCCTTTGATCTTGATGCATTGAATTTGAAACGAGCCGAACTCGATCTTTCAAATGTCCCATCAGGAATTTATTTCATTCGTTTGATGAGTAGTGACGCAATAGGAGTGGCTCGTTTTGTAAAACAATAAGATCTGCACCAAACATGAAAAGGCGGGATCCTCTGTATCGAGAATCCCGCCTTTTCAATATTTAATTTTTAGTGATTGCTAATTTGAATGATGATTCTCCAGAAAGGAGCTTTATTGTTTTATTATTTGTATTCGTATTTTAGGGTTGATTGTGATTTGAGTTTGTTACATGCAGGTAGGTGTCATTTGTAGTTGAATGGTATTTGTCTGATCAGTAGTGATTGCTCCAATCGTGAAAATCGAGATAGAATTTGAAGCAAGAGTTTTGATTTCTTCTTTGGTGCATTGCTATCTTTTCAGTCGATCAATTGATATTGAATTTTTCGTTGATTGATTGACTCATTGAACAATTATCCTTTTTGTGGAAATCTGTTTGCCATCGGAATATTGAACAAAGTAAATTCCGACCGGTTGATTGCTTAGATCGATGCTGAAGTCGAACCCGTTGTTGCTTTGTATGGATTTGGTTTCAATAAGCTCGCCAATAGTGTTGTAGATAACCACTTTAATAGGCGCTTCGTGATTTCGGTCTAGCTCCAGTTTAAACACACCGTTATTGGGATTTGGATGAATAGAGGCATGCAGCGCATTTGTAGTGATTGATTCTCCATTTCCATTGTTTCCTCCGGAAATACGGCTTGCTGTGGTCTTGAATTTTTTGGAGGTTGTCCAGGCAGAGAAGCTGGTTGAAGTGCTGTCGCATACCGTCCTTACTTGCCATTCATAATTTGTTGAAGATTGAAGACCATTGAAAGTGAATTGAAGTGCGTAAAAAGTCGCTGAACTGGTCCATGTGGTAGTGTTCGTTTTTCTGAACCTGACCTGGTAACCGTAAGTGCAGGTTGCTGTTGTCCAATTGGCTATTGCTGAGGCAGCAGTAATGCCGGTAGTGGATGTGTTAAGTGGAAGTGTGCAGGAAAATGGAGAAGGACAATACTGTTGATATGATACAGCAGCATCGGTGGTTAAGACACCCTGCAAGCTTGTCCACTGGCTGCAACCGTTCTTCAATCGGAAGTTCAGCCAAGGGATAAGGTATTTGTTCACCAGCGCATGCTGCGTGGTTCTGTTGATTGCTGGACCTGGCGAACAGGTGGATTCGCCAAACGAGCAATTGAAATTCGAATTGGCAAATTGGCAATGGCTACCTCCAATTACATTTATCATAGTCTTACAGCCGCTGGCAAGCGCATTGTAAATGGCTCCACCGTTGTTGGCAGTCGGAGTTACACAGTCATTTCCTCCGGTAAAAACCAGTGCAGGTCGGGTGATGGTAGTTGCAGAGCCAATGGCAGATGTACTGGTTTCTGCAGGGGCAAGTGCAGATACTATGGATATATTGGGATTATATGACATGGCCAAAAAAGAGCATCCGCCACCCATCGAATGCCCCATGACACATGAGGTTGAGGCAATACGGTTCGTGAAGATGTTTCCACTTGTGTTTCCGCGGTTCTGTAAGGCAGTGACTACATAGGCTAGATCCCTGCCGAAATTCGCATGGTTTGGGAAAAGGCCTCCCTCTGTTTTCGGTAACGCAACAATATAACCCTGAGGAACCAATGAGCTCCAGATGTTTTGATAGGCGTCAACGGTCATGGAAAAACCATGTCCGAAAACAACAACTGGGAAGCGATCTGTGCCTGCAAGAGGCACATTGCTGCCGTTGGTGGCAGCTGGATAATAGATGTCGGTAGCTATTTGTCTGTTTGATCTGGAAGCATCAGTAAAAGTTATGGATGTTGAACCAATTGAAAAAGATTGGGCCTGACTTGTAATGGAGAGGAATATTAACAGGATTGTCGGCAGGTATTTCATGTGGTTATTGATGTTAAAATACAATGCAATTTACAAATTAGTTCTGACCGTCAAATCTTGATCAGTAGACAAATCGGCAAAGTTTAGTCCAGTTGAGTCTTGTGAATTAGGTTGTCATTAATTTGATAATCAGCTTATTAATCTTGATTCTATACGGGGCCGGCCGCGTGCCTCCCTCCATCGCAAAAATCGCTATTCCCGAAGGAAAAGGCCGTTCAAACACCATTTGTATCCGGATGCAAACAAGTGCTGAGAAACCGTGGCGATTGATTCTAAATATGATAAAAATGAATGATGAAGGTGACCATCTTTATGATCGATTTCATTTCGTTCAACTGACTGTGCTATTTGTTTGCCAAACTTGGATTCTTTCCTGTGGTTTGATGAAGTACCGAGCCGGGGTTTGAATTGGTTTCCAATGCTGAAGTCCTAATAGCCAAGTTTTTATCGTTCTGATTCGGTCCGGTCGATGCAAAGATTTTGAATGCATAAAAAAAGGTTGCCATGTGGGGCAACCTTTTCCGTTGTTGATATAGTACTGAGATTACTTCACGCGCTCCACATACTCACCGGTACGTGTATCAACTTTTACCTTGTCCCCTTCGTTGACAAACAATGGAACATTGACTATGGCTCCGTTTTCCAAAGTGGCAGGTTTAAGTGTGTTTGTCGCGGTGTCGCCTTTCAAGCCCGGTTCACAGTAATTGATGACCAGTTCAACGAATGTCGGAGGCTCGGCAAGGATGACGTTTTCGTTTTCGAACGAAACTTTTAGTTCCATGCCCTCCTTTAAGAACTGAAACGCGTCTCCGAACAATTCCTTGGAAACCGGGATTTGTTCAAAGGTTTCTTTGTCCATGCAGACGATGTTGTCTCCTTCGTCATAGAGGTAGTCCATCATCTTGTATTCAACGCGGGCGATTTCAACTTCTTCTCCTGAGCGGAATCGGTTCTCAACCGTTTTGCCGGTCTTCAGGTTGCGCATCTTGCCTTGATAAAACGCCCTTAGGTTGCCCGGTGTGCGGTGTTGCCATTCGATAACCTGGCACAGTTCGCCGTTGTAGCGCAGTACTGTGCCGACTGAAACATCTCCTGTATTGGCCATTGGGAGTGACTTGTTTGGGTTGTTTTTGAAATGATGAAGGCAGAGTTTGATGCTCTGCCTTCAGGATTGACTTTGTTTTTTATCAGGCTTCAGCGACTTCAAAGTTCAACTTGGCGCGGATGTCGCGGTGAACGATGACCTCTGCCGTGTAGTTGCCAATCTTCTTGATATGGTCTTCCGGCATCACGATTTGCTTTTTGTCGATGGAGTAACCCATTGACTTCAGCTTATCCATGAGTTGTTGTGAAGTGACTGATCCAAAAAGCTTTCCGTTTTCTCCCACTTTAGCAGAGATGGAAAGGGTAACTCCCTCCAGGGCGGAGGCTAGCTTCTCGGCATCTCCACGAACTTTGGCAACCTTGTGGGAACGCTGTTTGATGACCTCGTTGTGGATCTTCTTGTTGGTTTCGCTTGCAAGAACGGCCATTCCGCGAGGGATGAGGTAGTTACGGCCGTATCCGGGACGTACTTTGACCACGTCATCGGCGTAACCTAGGTTCTTGATGTCTTGCTTGAGTATGACTTCCATGTTGGTTCCTCCTCTTTTATTTTAACAGGTCGGTCACGTAAGGCATTAAAGCCAGGTGCCGGGCGCGCTTCACAGCTTGACCGACTTTACGCTGGAATTTCAGCGATGTCCCGGTCAAACGTCGAGGAAGCAGTTTGCCCTGTTCGTTAACGAATTTGGTGAGAAACGTGGCATCCTTGTAATCAATATACTGGATGCCCATCTTTTTGAAGCGGCAGTACTTCTTTTTCTGCACCTCTACTGCCGGCGGATTGAGGAAACGGATGTTTCCTGTCGCTGCACTTGGTTTAGTCGACATGTTTCGGGTTCTTTTTAGTTAGCTGCTTCTTCCTGTTTTTTCTGGGTTGCATTTTTACGCTTCCTGTCGTTGTAAGCAATGGCGTGCTTGTCCAAAGACAATGTGAGGAATCGCATAATGCGCTCGTCCCTTTTGTATTCGACTTCCAACTTGGCCACCAATGCGGGATCAGATTGGAATTCGAACAGGAAGTAGAACCCGGTGTTCTTCTTCTGAATTGGGTAAGCCAGTTTGCGTAATCCCCAATTGTTCTCGTGAACAATTACGGCACCGTTGTCGGCGAGGAATTTACGATACTTTGCAACCGCCTCATCCACTTGCTCCTGAAGCAGAACAGGAGTCAGGATGAATACGGTTTCATACTGTTTTTTCATTTGAACTGGTTTTATCCTTTTTGAGGACTGCAAATGTACGAAAAAGCGCCTTTTCCACCAGCCCGTTGTTGATTTTGATTAAAATCCATTTAAATGCTTAAAAATCAGCATTTTAAATGGTTTATTGCTGCATTTGGGTATCACAAAGTCGGATAACGATGAAAATGATCGATGCGGAAGATTGTACCTGACTGCGCGTTATTTACTCGTATCTTAATGCCTCAATGGGGTCGAGGCGGGCAGCTTTGAGGGCAGGGTAGATTCCGGATGCAAGTCCGACCAAAAAGCAGAGACTTATTCCCAGGGCAATCCAGTTCCAGGGCACGATAAAGGCTCCACCCATGGCAAAGGAAATGAGGTTTCCGATCCCCATGCCCAACAAAATGCCACTTATTCCCCCGAGCTGGCAGATTACGATGGCCTCGGTGAGAAACTGATTCCTGATAGTCGTGCTGGTCGCTCCAAGTGATTTTCGGATTCCGATTTCACGAGTCCGTTCGGTTACCGAAACCAGCATGATGTTCATTAACCCGATGGAGGCTCCGATCAGGGTGATAATGCCGATGATGGTGGCGGCAATGGTTACCGTACTGATCGAATCGATTACGATGTTGGCCAGACTGTCGCTCTGGGTGATTTCAAAGCTTTTATCGCGACCGGTGACGTCCTTTCGGATGTTTCGCATAAGCCCGGTAGCTTCTCCGATGGCCGGTTCGAGGTGGGTGAGCTGATCGACTTTAACCGTAATGGAATAGCTGGTGTTTTCGGTTGCGTAAAACTGCTTGATGTGCAGGAGCGGAATAAGGCAGATTTTGTCACTGCTGAAACCCATGCTGGCCCCTTTTTCTGCCAAAGTACCTACCACCCTGTATTTGGCGGAACCTACACTGATAATCTGGTCAATTGCGCTCTTTCCTTTAAACAATGTCTTTTCAACCTCGTTGCCGAGCAGGCACACATGGATTCCGTTTTCAATCTCTTGTTTGGTTAGGTTTCTTCCACTGGCAATCCTGTATCCGGATACATCCACATAGCGATTGTCTACTCCGGTCACTGTCACATTCGGGTTGGTTTTGACCCCTTCGAATTTTAAGGTGCCGGCGAATGTACTCATCGATGAAACCGAAACCATGGCCGGATAATCGAACCGGTCTGCAAAGCTCAGAGCCTGGTAGTAGGTGATCTTGGGGTGTCGTTTGGGCCTTTTTCCGCGGCTTCCCATGTGAACTCCCATGCCCGAGTTCCTGATAGTGAATGAGTTGGAGCCCATGCTGGAGAAACTGCTGTTGATTGATCCTTTCAGCGCGTCAATGGAGGTCAGGATCCCTACAAGTGCCATAATTCCGAATGCAATGATGAGGATTGTAAGCACTGTACGCAGCATCTGGCCGCGGATGGCTGACAATGCAATTTTCACGTTTTCCCGTGTGGTCACGATCCAAAAGTAAGTCGGATTGGATAAGAATTGCACTTGCCGTATTGATTTTGTAAAGAATACAGTGATTGGACTTGCAAAGACGGGATTAAATGATTAAACTTGTAGTTGGAAAAATTATAAAAAATCATATCCATGAAAAAAATCATTCTGTTAGGAGCGTTTATGACAATATGCTCCGTGGCCTCAACATTTGCCCAAAGCAGTGCAACGCGCACCGAGGGAATTGTCATCACTGAGCCGGTTCCTGCTGCTGAAGTGAAAGAAATTGCCAAGCCTGCCAAGGCCGCTTCGTGCTGTTCAAAGAAATCTTCTGCTTCTTCTTGTTCTTCAGCCAAAGCCGAGACTGCGAAGTCTTGCTCCGGAAGTGAAGCCAAAGCTGCAGGTAAGTCGTCTTGCTGCCAAAAAGGCGGTCACGGTCATGCCGATGCTAAAGTCGAAGAGAAAGCAGATGTAAAGCAAAAGAACTGATTCTATTCAGTTCTCAGGAAGCCTCCCAAATGGGAGGCTTTTTTTTACAGTTTACCGGAACTTTGCTTTGAATCTGGAAGAAACAGTACGAGCTCTGAAAGTTTCCGGATGGTGATTACAGGAGAAGCATGCACTTCCTCACTGTTTTTCGGGGCGAAATGAACTGCAGTCAGACCAGCGTTCAGTGCACCTAGGACATCGGTTTGAAAGGTGTCCCCGATCATCATGCAGTTTTCAGCCAGTGTGGCTCCTGTGAGCGTCATGGCATGCCGAAAAATCTGCAAATCGGGTTTGTGCACACCCACTTCTTCCGAAACGATCACCTGACGGAAGTACTTGTCGAGTCCCGAATGTTTCATTTTGATGTGTTGAGCCTCAGGGAATCCGTTGGTAATGATGGCTAAAATGTAATTCCCGTGCAACCGATCCAGCAGTTCCGTCGCTCCTTCAATGAGGTGGGGTTTTCTTGGAGTCCTGACAATGAATTCACGAGAAAGTAATTCAGTCATTTCGGGGTTGTCGATGCCAAAATCGAAAAGTGTCTGTCGAAAACGATGGGTTCTGACTACTTCTTTTCCAACTTTGTTTTCTGCGTAAAGTCCCCATAGTTTTTCATTGTGGTTCCGATAAGTTTCATGAAAGGAATCAAAATCAGGAACACCCATTTTCCTCAGGTTTAGTTCTTCAAATAGTTCCAAGAGACTTTCTTCGGCATTGCGATCGGTGTCCCAAAGCGTATGGTCCAGGTCAAAAAACAAATGGGTATGGCTCATTTTGGGATAACCTGCTCCTGAAGGTCTTTGACAGAGTGAATGTGCATGATTTCGAATATGGATGTCATCAGTAATGACCAAAAAAGAATTGAAAGGAACATGTAGGCGAAGATCCGTCGTTTATTGTCGACTAAGCTGTTCGCTATCACCGTGCCGATGGGTATGGATAAGATGACCGGTGTGACAAGTGCTATGCCCGCAAGTCCAAATGATTTCCAAATCCGGACGATGCGCCGATTCCTTTTGGTGAATACCCTGCGCTTCATTTCAGATGGTTCAACATATTCATAGTGAATTTCAACATCTGCATCAATGTCTGCCTTGGGTGCACTGAACCGTTCGGCAGGACTGAAGGATTTCTTCCATAGGCTTCTCGATTTCCGCACAACCCAGTGCTCCGCCCTCAGAATCGGAGATGCCAAATAGGTGAATACGATTACCCCGAGCATGCCACCTATTACGCAGGAAAGGATGGTCTCCATGAAGCCGAAGTCATAGCTATTCTCGTAGTATGCGAAAGGTGGACCGGCAACGAATTTCACACTGCTCAAAAGAACCACCTGAAGGAATTTCAAAAAGGCATCCATGGAATCAAGTCACCTGTAACTGAATGAATGCGTTGTCGATTGGACTGATAAAAAATGAAGAAAGTCGCGCAATCAAAGCGTTATTCCTTCTCCCCGAATGCAAGATCTCCCGCGTCTCCCAGTCCGGGTACGATGTAAGATTGTGCGGTGAGTTCCTCGTCAATCGCTCCAATCCAGATCTCGACAGAGTCAGGCATGTGCTTCTTTACGTATTCAATGCCTTGGGTGCTTCCTAACGCTGCTACGATGTGCGTGTGCCTGGGCTTACCTCGTTCAATCATGGCCCGGTAGGTCGTCACGATGGATGATCCGGTGGCGAGCATTGGGTCAGCTAAAATGAAAATTCGGTCAGTCAGAGGTGGACTGCTCACATAATCCAGGCTGATGTCGAAACTACCGTCTTTGTGGTGCTTGCGGTAGGCGGAGATGAAGGCATTGTCGGCGTGATCGAAATAATTCAGCAAGCCCTGGTGAAGTGGTAGACCGGCTCGGAGAATAGTACCGATAACCGGTTGCTCAGAGGGTACCATAACGGGGGCGATTCCTAACGGAGTGGTGACCTCCTTCGTAGAGTAGGGCAGTTTCTTGCTGATTTCCAGTGCAGCGATTTCGCCGATTCGCTCCAGATTTCTACGGAACCGCATGCGGTCGTTCTGGACTTCCACATTCCTCAATTCGGCGATGAACTGGTTGATGATCGAGTTTTCCTTGCTGAGGAGATGTACCATAGTCGTTTTTAGATGTAAAGACCTCCGTTCACGTGAAGGATTTGTCCCGTGGTGAAGGCCGCCTGTTCGCTGCACAAATATACGACGGCTTCTGCGAGCTCACGGGATGACCCCAGTCGTTTCGCCGGAGTATTTTCAATCAAGTCATTCCGGATTTCTTCATTCACAGAGCTGATCATTCCCGCATCGAAATAGCCAGGGGCTATGCAGTTGACGGTGATGCCGAATCGTGCCAATTCTACAGCCTGGGCACGGGTTAAACCCTCCAGGGCTGCCTTGGAGGCTGCATACGCACTTGTGCCGGCTAGTGGTCGATGAGCCACAACCGACGAAGTGTATATGATCCTTCCGTTGCCTTGGTCTCTCATCATGGGGATGCTATGCTTGCTGAGTAGCCAGGCGGCCCTGGTGTTGATTGAAAAAACAGTTTGCCAGTCTTCGACTGTTTGTTTCCAACTCAAGCCGCTGAATGGAATGCCGGCATTGTTTATCAATACTTCAACAGGTCCGAGTGTATTCCTAACTTCTGAGCAAAGCCGAATGACATCTTCCTCTTTGCTGAGATCTGCCTGAAAAATTCCGTTCCGGCATGTGTTGTTGGTCAGCCGATCCAGTAGCTCAAGCGCTTTGTCACGGCTTTGGTAGTAATGAAGCGCAAGAGAATATCCAGCCTCGCTCAGTCGCATGGCAATGGCCTGGCCCAGCCCTCCGGTAGAACCCGATACCAAAGCGATTTTAGTCATGACTGCTCTTTTTTTAACCATCTCAAGGCCTTGGGAAGCCTGTTCGACCGGATGCGTAAATATAAGGAATCGGTAGAGCCAAAGTGGCGATAGAACCGGGCAACGGTTTCGACGGATGATCCACCGAAGTCCATTGAGGAATACCTGCTTCGGTTGGACTGAATGATCCCGTCAAAAAGAAAATGCATTGCACCGGTTTTTCGTCCCGCCTCGGTACTGTACCCTTTGAGGTAGAGGAGGGTGCTCTTGAATCCGATGAAAAAGGCACCTGCTAGAGAGGTTCCATTGTTGTCTTGAACACATACACTTTGAATCTCTGCATTTAATTTTGCGGCATGCATCAGGCTAATGAGCCTATCATAATCGATTTTGCTGAATTGGTCCCGGACTCGGGTTTGGTGCAAGCGGAATGACTCCACAATGTGTTCTGGAGCAACACCTTGAACCAATTGAAGTCCGGCTTGGTTCGCTTTTCTGAGCATGCGCTTGAGATTGTCGCTATAGCCTGCGTTTATCTCCTTATTATTCAGATTCAGCGTCTGGTAGGTTTTAGTCGAGGTTGAATACCCGGCAGCCGATTGATATTGGCCGTGTAGGCAGATGTCGATGAATTTGAAACGCTCGGGAATGGCATCCAGGAAGTTTTGCCCCTTTTCCGGATCGAACGCTCCATCACCGATCATTCCGAAATGCCTGGTGAAGTAGGGTTGGTATAAGTAGGATATCCCCAGTTTACTATTGCCGGCCAATGGGAATACGCATTCATAGTCTCTTTCGATCATGGCTGACCAGCCCGGACAACAGGCATCGAGGTACCACGACATGAAGAAGACCTGTCCATACGGACTCCGTAGGACGCAATCGTCCCATTTTCTTAAATCGATATTACTTCGTGTTAAAAAACGGATGGACACAGTCTGTTTTCTTGTTCGAGGAAGGTTGTGAAGGTATGGGTGCTTTTGTTTCGCTCGATGAATGCTTCGAGTTTATGGATACTGAACCGGCTCAATGCCTTGGGATGTCCGATGACAACCAGATAGGATGCTGATTTTGAAGTGGCCATGT
>JBJOER010000151.1:0-5194 GCA_046049215.1 Bacteroidota bacterium
TGGAACGGGAAAGCGAATGTGAACGGTACGATCATGGGGCAGGATCTTCCGAACGGTACCTATTTTTATATCCTCGATCTGGGTATGAACAGGAAACCGGTACAGGGCTTCGTTTATTTGAAGCGCGATTGATTGCGATCATGAAACCGGTTTCCGCACGGTCACGGATCAGAATCATCTTGATTGACCACATCTTAATGGCTTATCAACACCTAACAACAAACCATCTTTGAAACAATCCATGAAAAAGTTCATTCTTCTTCTCCTAATCGCGACTGGCTTTTCGTCTGCGTTGCATGCCCAATCCGCATTGGTACGTTCGGGTAACCGGCATTACAACGCATTGGCCTATACCAAAGCAATTCCATATTACATGCGTGCTTTGGCGAAGGACAGTACCCTTGAAGAGGCCATTTTCAAACTGGCGGAATGTTACAGGCTCACCAACAACAGCAAGCAGGCGGAATACTGGTTCGGAAAGGCCGTGGTATCTCCAGGTGTTAAACCGGTGCATAAATTCCACTATGGAAGGGCGCTCATGAGTAACGGGAAGTACAAGGAGGCTGCTGATTGGTTCAAAAAGCAATCCTCATCCGGCAACAGTGCCTTCCTTCTCAAAACCATTGATGACTATACAAGCTTGTATGCGGATTCGGCAGATTATGCAGTAAGCAGGCTAGCCATCAATTCGCCGAATGCCGATTTCGGAGCGGTTCTTTTTCGCGATGGAATAGTTTTCGCCTCTTCGCGTAAGGTTCTGGGGGCTGTTGAACGTAGGCATGCCTGGACCGGCCAGCCTTTCCTCGATTTGTTCTACAGCAAAGGAAAGGGGACTTCCTTTTCCGAACCCGTCAGGCTCAGTTCAGAATTGAAGACGAAATACAACGATGGTCCCGCTTGTTTTAGTGCTGACGGACAATCCGTCTGGTTCACGCGCAACGATGCATCGGGTAAAACCACCTCCAAGGGCGAGCCGGTCAAGCTGAAGATCTTCAATGCACAAGCGAATGGAATGAACGGATGGAAGGACATTCAGCCGTTCCCGTTTAACAGCAATGCCTACAATTGCGCTCATCCGAGCATCAGCGCCGATGGTAAGCGATTGTATTTCGCCTCGGACATGGATGGTTCCATGGGCGGTATGGACATATATTATTGTCAGTACTCCGATTCCGGATGGGGCAAGCCTGTAAACCTGGGCCCCACGGTAAATACGGTTGGAAACGACCTGTTTCCATCTATAAATGAGGACAACACACTCTATTTCGCTTCCGATGGCTGGGGAGGCCTGGGAGGTTTGGATATTTTCATCAGTACATTTCCGCAGAACGGAAAGCAGAATCCGTTGAATGCCGGTTATCCGGTCAACACAACGGCTGACGATTTTTTCCTTCAGTTCGATACGAAGAACAACACCGGTTATTTCAGTTCAAACCGGACCGCCGGCGGTTTTGACGACGACTTGTTTTCATTCACCCGTACGGCTGTTAGCGTACGAGGCATTGTAGTAGAGAAATCCACCGGCAATCCGGTGAATATGGCAACTGTTGAACTGCAGTCGGGTGATCAGTTGTTCACCGTGACCACATCGGAGAACGGCACTTACAATTTCAAAGCTGAATTCGGGAAGGACTACACAGTTCAGGCCCGCAAAGAGGGTATGGGTGTGGATTCGGCCTCTTTCGATACGCGCAGTGTACATCCCGGTCAACCTTTCATTCGACTTGAACTCGGACCATCCGACGATTCCGGTCATAAAATTTATATTCAAGCGATCGATGCAAAGACACGCCAGCCGTTACCGGGTGCTCTGATCCGAAATCCCGATACAGAGGAGGTGATCGGATCGACAGGCATCGACGGCATCTATTCCAGAAAGCTGATTCCGGAAAAGGACGAACGATTCCTGGTAACGATGGAGGGATACCGTTCCAAACTCATCCGAATGGAAGGACAGGCGGGCGAACAGCCCCAGGATATGCGATTCATCGTCGAAATGGTTCCTACCGGTATCGGATACCCTTATAACGAATGGTATAAGATCATTTACTACGATCTTGATAAGTTCAACATCCGTGGAGATGCCCGTCCCATTCTCGATGAGGTAGCGGAATTTCTGAAGGCTAACCGGAATATCACCATCTCCATCACTTCAAGTACCGACAGCAGGGCATCGGCAGAATACAATGAAAGACTTTCAAAAAACCGATCCATGTCTGTGCGTGATTACCTTGTTTCGAAGGGTGTCAAAGCCTCTCAATTGGCGCGTATCCGCTGGACCGGTGAGTCAACACTTGTAAACGAATGCAACGATTTTGCACCATGCACCGAGGAGATGCATCAGCTGAACCGTCGATCTGAAATGGTGATCGTGGAGGTTGAATGAACTGCTGAATAGTCCTAAAATAGGTTGACAGATTTATAAATGATCCCGGCCGCCTCAGGTGGTCGGGATTTTTTCAAAATGTACCTGTTCTGGAATTTTCATTTTTAGTGGCAGGTGCGGCATCTTGTGATTGTATTAAAATATGATTTCCACAGTCAATTTTATGACCTGTTGCTTACTTTTC
Source organism: Bacteroidota bacterium (assembly GCA_046049215.1). Taxonomy (GTDB): domain Bacteria; phylum Bacteroidota; class Bacteroidia; order AKYH767-A; family OLB10; genus JAJTFW01. The sequence continues at coordinate 2,571 of JBJOER010000151.1, forward strand.
ATACTTTGGTCCATTCCACATTCTTCCGTTATCGTACTATTCATTCTTTCTGCCAGGGCATTTTCGGAAGGATCGCCATTCTCCGTCATGCTGAGTCTAACATCGCTTTTTGCTGCTGTAATTACAGATTCTTTGCTGCAATACTGGATCCCTCGGTCGGAGTGATGGATGGTCTGTGCCAATGGATTTCGACTTCTTATCAATGCCATTTTTTGATCCTCCACCATGCTTTCTGCTTCCATGTTGTCCTCCACGGTGTACCTCATTATCCTTCTGATGTAAGCATCAGTTATCATATACAAATAACAAATGCCTTCCTCTGTTCTGATGTGCGTTTTATCGCTTACCCAAACCTGATCCTGACGACAAACAGATTCGCTCTAAATGATGTTTGGCCATTTTCTCATCCGATGATGGCTAATGGTTGTCTTCGTATAAAGTCTCCTGGGTTTGATTTGTAGCCCATAATGCCGCATCAGGTCAAAAACCTTGCGTCGGCCCAACTTTAGCCCTAGTGTGTGATAAAAACAAAAAGGCCGCCCATCGGGCGGCCTTTTTGAACTAGGCAATTCTTGCGATTACTTCACGATCGTGAAGCGGTCGGTGAAGACACCTTTGGCCGTTGTCAGGCGGTAGGTGTAGATTCCCGAGGGCATCTGACCTGCATCAAGCTGCGTGCGGTAGGGCATGTCGCCTTCTGCACGGGCATTGAAGAGTACATCGATACGCGTTCCGTTGAGGTTGTAGATCTCAAGGGTGACATCGGAATCATATCCGTTCAGGATGAACTCGATGTTGGCGATATCCTGTGCGGGGTTCGGATAAACACCGATCATAACAGGTGACGCAGCATCGATATTCCGTGTAGTGGTGCTTCCGCTTACAGTATCCAAGGGGTTGCTTTGATAGAAACCAACCAATACTCGGCACTCGTCAAATGCTTCGTTGAACGCGCTGACTGCAGACTGGATCGCAGAGAGGCTGGGCATGCCTGCTGGAGCAGGAACAGTGGAGAGTGCAGTATCGGCAAGAGCCTTCAGGTCAGCAACCGTATTGTTGGCTCCGAGGTAAGCAACAACTGAAGGAGCGATCATGCGAACGATGTCTGTACCGGGGATTCCTGTTCCCGTGTTCGGCGTATTGCATGAACCTGAAGAGGCTTCCTGCGTAACCAGATAAGGTCCGGTGATGCGCATACCACTCAAACCGCTGTTCGGAACACGGAGGTTCAGTCCAAGGGTGATGGTTTGAGCCAGGAATACGTTACGGATAGTCCCATTTCCTTTGAGTTGGATGCCGGTCATGTTCGAACAGGTAGCGTTGGCACCGAGCACTGCAGAAGGACCGCCACCGGGCAGACGCTGGTAGATGCAGCCGCTGGCAACATCAGACTGGGTCAGGGTGAGTGAACGTCCTTTAGCAGGATCACCGATAACGAGCGGTGAGGAAAGAACGATATTCAACAGGTGAGTGGTGTTCTGACCGGTGCAGTTGTTTCCACCTGCGTTACCGTAGTAACCCTGGGTGTAAGTACAGCTGACAGGCGTGATGCAGGTTACGCTGAGGTTACATTGGCTGACGCAAGCCACTCCGTTCACGGTGTTTGTAACTGTGAGGGTGAACGTTGCAGTACCGCTTCCGGCAGTGTAAGTGATGCTCGTACCGTTGGCAGGAGCATTGATAGTCCAGCCGGTGCCGCTTACACTCCAAGAGTAGGTGGTAGTTCCGTCGAGATTGCTTGCTGATGCACTGAGGCTGTTGTTGCTTGATCCGCAGATGGGAGCAGTGGCAGGAGCAGTGATGGTGCAGCTGGGGTTGCGAACCACACGAACAGTGAAGCTGCAGGTACCCGTGTTGTTGCAGCCATCGGTTGCGGAACAGGTTACAGTTACAGTAGAGCCAACCGGGTATGGAGCGTTCATAGGCTGGTTGTCGCTGCGTGTGCAGGTTACGGGTACAGAGCCTGAGCAGTTGTCAGTAGCGGAAGGCGTCGGAATGTTCAGAGTAGAACCTTCGCAAACGGTGATGCTGTTGCCCGGTACGTTGCAGCTTACTACAGGAGCCTGAGTATCTACGGTCCAGGTAATGGTGCGTGTAACGGCAGTGGCGTTGTTAGAGCAGAGGTCAACAGCATTCCAGGTACGGGTCTGTGAACGGCTGCATCCGTTGGTTACAACAGCACCGGTAGAAACGGTCGGAGTCACGTTGTCGCAGTTGTCGGTGGCGGTAGCCGTTCCGAGAGCTGCATCGATCTGCTGTGCAGTCGGGTTGCAACCGAGGTCGCTGTTGTTGGCAACAGAACCGGTAGCGGTGATGACCGGAGCGGTCACGTCCACTTTCCAGGTGATGGTGCGGCTAACGGCAGTGGCGTTGTTGGAGCACAGGTCAACAGCATTCCAGGTACGGGTCTGTGAGCGGCTGCATCCGTTGGTTACAACAGCACCGGTAGAAACGGTCGGAGTAACGTTGTCGCAGTTGTCAGAAGCGGTAGCTGTTCCAAGAGCCGCGTCGATCTGCTGTGCAGTCGGGTTGCAACCGAGGTCGCTGTTGTTGGCAACAGAACCGGTAGCGGTGATGACCGGAGCGGTCACGTCCACTTTCCAGGTGATGGTGCGTGTAACGGC
>JBJOER010000152.1:0-2588 GCA_046049215.1 Bacteroidota bacterium
CAGGTACATGAAAAAGAAAAAGCCAAAAAACGCCCTCAGTGAACGGCATATCGCACAGATCATCCGGAGAAAGATGACTCAGAAGATAAAACCGTCAAAAAAGGTTTATTCCAGAAAAGACAAACGGGAACAGGCCGAATAAGCCTGTCTTCGAAATTAAAATTGATAACACTCCATCGTGTCGGCGTCTTTCATGTAATACAACCTGCCGTCGATCATGTCGATATCGTATATCGGGTTCTTGTCCTTTCCCAGGGGAATGGTGGCCATCACCTCGCCGGTGGTCTTGCTTACTTGAAGGAGATTGGCCGTGCCCTTCTCGCCAGCGGTCATGATGATGTTGTAATCGGGAGTTTCCGTTGTAGCCTTGAATCGGGCTGATGCTTGCTTGATGAAGGAGGAGGCGTATCCTGCGGCTTGAACGGATATGTCGCCAAACCCTTGCGACAAACCGGCGGCGAAGTCACGCGTTTGCTTGGACATGGGATCCTTTACCTGGATTTGCTGTGCGGCCGAGCCGAAGGCGGCGGAGTAGGTAGCAAATGCCGCTGAGTAATACGCTGCACGTACCGCACTGGCGATCAACAGGGCCTTGCGAAGTCCGGATACCCCGGGAGCCTCAAAATACTTGTTGTATTTTAATGTGCCATCCATTCCGATGAATGCGAGATTCTGGTCCGATTTGATCACGACACCACCGCCCAACAACTCGATACCGCTGGTCTTTTCTTTGCCTTTGAACAATACCGGGGCTTGGTTGACCGCCGAAAAGGCGGTGCTGCCGATGTCCATGCGCATGAGCTGCCCGGCTTTGGTGTTGAAGACATACACGTTCTTATCGTCACCGGTGATGCAACCCGCTCCTCCGGGAACCGCATCTTCCATATACCATTCGCCTGTAGTGGTGTTGAGGTAGTTGACCTCCTCGTTAGTTCCCACCAATACCCCGTTGGGGAGCAGTTCCGCATAGCTTACCAGTCCATCGATCTTTGCGGCCTTGTCGAAGGTGAGCTCCCCTGTCTTGGTATCGACTGCCGCGAGCGTACTGTTTTCGCCGTTGTTGCTGATGACAAGAACACGGCCATCCTTCAGTGTGACGGCACCCGCTGCAGGCCCTTTCAGATTGATTCCATTCCCTTTCTTGCCCAACAGCTGTGTCCCATCGTTGTAAGAAAGCATGTTGAGGTTACCACTGTTGGAAGAGGAGATGAGAAGCCCGCCAGCACAGGGATAGCTGATGCCCAGAGGATAATTCATCTTGACTACGGCGGGCCATTTGTGCTTGCCGGTGGCAAGATCGAAAGCCATGAACATGGCAGAGTAAGTGAAGGTGGTGACTTTGTTCCCACTCTGATCGGTCTTCACCGAAGTTTTCTTGGATTGTCCGGCCATGATGAACCCGCCGGGAAAGTCCGGGGTGGTGATGAGTTGGGTCATCAATTCATCTTTGGTGACATTCGCCGCTACCAGACCTTCCAGATTGGCCATGAGGCCGCTCATCTTGGCCATGGCGGGATCGACGGGCTGCTTCCAGATCTCATCTCCCGTAGCAGCGTTGATCTTAGCAGCAAAAAATGCGGACAGGGTCAATACTTCATCTTTACCGAGGTCCTTCACCGCCGTGACAAAAGTGAAGGAGCCGGATTTGCTCCAGAGTTTTTTACCTGAATTCATTTCCACCATCACCATCTCGGTACTCTTGCCTCCACCCGATGTGCCGATGACCAGAATTTTAGAACTGGAATACAGGAAAAACCGGTCGGTGACCTGTTCCAGACCCACGGACTTGGCATTAAACACCACCCTGCCGTTTTCAGGGTCGAGAATGCAGAAATTCTTTCCATTATCGGACATGACCGATATGAAAGGAGAATTGCTGATGGCCTCGTAACTACTTTCCGGAGCGTTTTGAATATCGGCTGCCAACCAGGATTCTTCACCTGTTTGAGGTTGGATTCCGATCAGACCGCGGGGGGTTGAAGCCACGATCTGGCCCAGGGGGGTGACTTTCTGCCAGCTGATGGCGGCTTTCATGTCTTTCACCCAAACCGATTTTCCGCCGGAAGCCGTAATGGTCTGGTAGTGCAGGAAGAACAGCAGGAATACAATCGAGGAAATTCCTTTTTTCATGGTTGTCGGATTCTTTATGGTTCAATGCCAATGACCCAATCAAAAATAGAGGTTACATTGCATAAACAAGTGTAAACCATGTTAAGTTTAGGAGTTATGAATCCAGACCTTACCCCTTGGACCTGAAGCGGATCTTGCGAAAACGCCATGACTGACCTGCAATGGCTTCAATCGTTTAATTTCACAAAATCAATTGGTTACAAATCATTCCTCTTATCCCATGAAACACCAACTCATCATACTCCTGCTGCTCGTGGGATTGTCGCTGGCAGGATGCAAAAAAGAAAATGACGATTCGGTTCCGGTCCTAACCATCCCCATATGCGGTTTGCTATCGCTCACCGGCGATTGGTCAAGCCTGGGCATCACCTCCAAAGCGGCGCTTGAAATTGCCGTTGAAGAGGTGAATGCCGAATTCGCCGCCAATAACCTGCCCTACCGCTTCACCTTATCAATTT
>JBJOER010000153.1:0-3639 GCA_046049215.1 Bacteroidota bacterium
GGAAAACGACCAGTATAAAACCCTTTACGACCAAAAGGGTAAACCGGTGTTGTGGTTGGTCACGGCCTCCGAGAAGTTCAGGTTGAAGTCACACACCTGGTCTTTTCCATTCATTGGTGAAGTTGAATACAAAGGATTTTTCGATAAATCAACCGCCAAAAAGGAGGCTGAAGAGTTAATTCGATCGGGATTTGACGTCGGTCTGGGAACCGTTGGTGCGTGGAGCACGTTGGGATGGTTCGACGACCCCTTGTTGTCGCGCATGCTTGAACGCAGTGAAGGATCTTTCGCGGAATTACTGATCCACGAAATGAGCCACGGCACAGTTTATATTCCGGACAATACGGAAGCCAGCGAAAACCTGGCCACTTTCATCGGTGAAGAAGGGGCGATACGTTACCTCAGGAGCCGTTACGGCGCGAATTCGCCCGCCGAAAAGGCTTACCGGGAGGAGCGCCAGGATGAACAACGCACCGGCGAATTCATGTTGAGTTGTGCAGGGCGGCTGGAACGCCTTTATGCGGGATTTTCGACGGACATGCCCCTTCATGAAAAACAAAAGCACAAGACGGAACTTTTCGACGAGTTCGCTACCTCCTTTGATAGTCTCGGATTGAACAACCCGCAGAATTACTCGCGCCTGCGTCAACGGCTGGCCGAGGCCAACAACACCGTTATCCTGGCCTACGTACGCTACCGGTCCGGGCAAAATGCCTTCGCCCAGGTACTGCTGGATAACGGGGGTGATCTCCGCAAGCTCGTCGACAGCTTGTCATTGGCACATCAGTAAACTTCTACTTTCTTGAACATGAGGGCTTTACAGCTCTGGTGATCGGGTTTAAATAATCCCTATTTTTGTCGGCTATCAACGAAAAACCGTATGCCCATCACCAAGATTTCGAAGAAGACGAATACTGTCAAGACACAGAAGGTCAACCCCCTGATTTTCGTAATTGAAGACGACAAGCTCCAGTTGGAATTGCTGAAGGATCACCTTGCAGCCACCACCACCGGATGCGATATCCGCACCTTTTCGACCGGAGAAGAGTGCCTTGAGAAGATCGGGAAAACGCAGCCGGTCATGGCTTTTGTAGATTACTACCTGAACTCCAAGCTGAAAAGCGCCATGAACGGCGACAAAGTAGCGGTCCGTTTGAAGAAGGTCGCTCCGAAATGCGAAGTCATACTGATGTCGGACGACGACCGGGTGGGCATCATCAACAAGACACTACTCTCCAAACCCGACAGGTTCATCAAAAAGGGCATTCAGAGCCTTGCACTTGCATCCGCCAAGGTTCAGGAAACCCTCAACCCTTTCGACGCCATGATCAGCCGCCTCGACCAGGCTGCCAAGATCATGAACCTGGATCAGGATGTGTACCAGATCGTGAAAATGCCCTCTAAACTGGTCGAAGTCAGTCTTCCGATCAAAATGGATAACGGAAGCATCCAGGTTTTCGAAGGATACCGGGTGATCCATTCCACAGCCCTGGGACCCTCGAAAGGAGGAATCCGCTACCATCCCCAAGTGGATGAGCATGAGGTGAAAGCCCTTGCCGCCTGGATGACCTTCAAGTGCGCCATCGCCGACATCCCGTATGGCGGAGCCAAAGGCGGTATCACCTGCGACCCTAAAAAGATGAGCGTCGGTGAGATCGAGCGACTCACCCGAGCCTACACTGCAGCCATGGCCGATATTTTCGGTGTTGACAAAGACATCCCCGCTCCCGATGTGAACACCAGCGGGCGTGAGATGGCCTGGATCGTGGATGAATACAGCAAAGTGAATGGTGGCTTCACGCCCGGTGTTGTCACCGGAAAGCCACTGCACCTCGGCGGTTCGCAAGGCCGTGTTGAAGCAACCGGACGTGGAGTATGTACTGCCGCACTCGAAGCCCTCTCCAAACTCAAACTCAATCCGAAAAAGATGAAGGCCGCAGTTCAGGGCTTCGGAAATGTCGGATCGATCTCTGCCAAGCATTTTCAAAGCAACGGAATCACTGTAGTTGCAATATCAGACCACACCGGAGCATTTTACAACCCGAAAGGTATCGACATCGCGAAGGCAATGGACCATTGTTCCAAGAACGGCGGAGTACTCAGCGGATTCAAAGGAGCAGGAGCCATCAAGCCCGAAGAATTGCTTGAACTCAATGTGGACATCCTTGCTCCATGTGCACTGGAAAACCAGATCACTATGGAGAACGCTGCCCGAATCAAGGCCAAATTGATCGTCGAAGGTGCTAACGGTCCTACCTCCGCAGGTGCCGACGAGGTGCTAAACAAGAAAGGTGTCGTGATCATTCCAGACATTCTGGCCAATGGAGGTGGAGTAACGGTTTCTTATTTCGAGTGGGTTCAGAACCGAACCGGATATTACTACAGCGAAGAGGAGATCAACCGCCGTGCCGACCGCTGGATGCGGCAGGCTTTCCAGAATGTATGGCAAGTTTCCCAGAAACACAAGGTATCGATGCGGATCGCCGCGTACATCTTTGCCCTGCAAAAGGTCGCAACTGCCATCCACTCCAGGGGCTGTTACTGATTCACCTAGCACATCCACCATGCGACTCCACAAAGAAGGAACGGTCACCATTCTACTCACCCTGGCCGTTCTTGGTGCCATCAACCTGGCCTTGTTCATTTACGCCAACGACATTGAGTGGCTGAGGTTGGCTGTTTTGGTGATCAGTGGAATCCTCACCTACCTGGTGCTTCAATTCTTCCGGGTTCCCGACCGTGAGCAGACTGTCGACGACCGCCTGATCATCGCCCCTTGCGACGGCAAAGTGGTGGTGATCGAACAAACCATTGAGGACGAATACTACAAGGAAAAGCGCCTTCAGGTATCGATTTTCATGTCGCCTCTGAACGTACACGTCAACTGGTACCCGATCTCAGGAGTGGTGAAATACCTGCGCTACCACCAGGGGAAATACCTCGTGGCCTGGCACCCCAAAGCCAGTACCAGCAACGAGCGTACAACAGTTGTGCTGGAGAAAGAAGGAAAGTATTCTCTGCTTCTCCGTCAGATCGCCGGAGCACTTGCACGCCGCATCGTTTATTACCCGCACGAGGGCGATAAAATCCGACAGGGTGCAGAACTCGGATTCATCAAATTCGGATCACGGGTCGACCTTTTCCTGCCTCTTGGCACAGAGTTGAAAGTGAAGATCGGAGACAAGACCACGGGCGGCGTCACAGTCATCGGCGAGTTCAAGGCCTGATCCCGGGATGCGCCTCTTTTCAGGGATATGATCCCAGCTCGGCGAAAAGAATCCGGATGATGCAGCGGTGCAGGATCTCTTCCTCCCGCAAAGACCCCTTCAAGTAGCGTCGAACGAGTTCATCGAAATTGTCTGAGGGCAACTTGCGCCTGATCTCCCCTTGAAGCCTCGTGCGCTGTTGCACAATTTCACAATCACGCTTCCTTCTCTCTTCGAAAGCGCCGCCATCTGCGTCGTTCGAGGTGAAAACACCGTCCAATGGATGATCCTCGCAAGTGATCATCCGCGATAAAAACCCTTGACCAGTCTTGTAGTACAACCGATGATGCCAGGCTTCGGAGGATGAGTTATACGCCCCTGAATCCGCAATCAGCAGGGCTCTGTGAAACTGTGCGCTATCGGATTTACACCA
>JBJOER010000154.1:0-7334 GCA_046049215.1 Bacteroidota bacterium
CGCGCTTCCTGGAAAAGGAACTATGAAATGCGGAACCTATTCCGTATTGAAACGTAAAACCAAACATGCAACACGACGAATCCAAAATCCGAAAAGCGTTCAGCAAGAAGGACTGGCAGGAAATCAAAACACAGGACACCTGGCAGATCTTCAAAATCATGGCTGAGTTTGTGGAAGGCTTCGAAAAAATGAGCAGAATTGGCCCTTGCGTCTCCATTTTCGGATCCGCTCGTACTGAGCCCGGAACAACTTACTATCTCCTCGCAGAAGAAATCGCATACAAACTCACACGGGAGGGATATGGAATCATCACGGGAGGTGGACCCGGAATCATGGAAGCTGCCAACAAAGGCGCGCAAAAAGGGAATGGCAAATCAGTAGGGCTCAACATCAAACTGCCCTTTGAACAGGCCCCCAATCCGTTCATCGATTACGACAAGAACATCACGTTCGACTACTTCTTCGTACGCAAATTGATGTTCATCAAATATGCTCAAGGCTTCATTGTTCTGCCCGGAGGTTTCGGCACCATGGATGAACTTTTCGAATCACTTACGCTGATCCAAACTCATAAAATAGGTCGCTTCCCGATTGTTCTGGTCGGAAAAAAATACTGGGACGGACTTTTACAATGGATACAAGATGTGCTTGTTACTGAAAAGTACATCAACCCGGACGATTTAAACCTTTTCAAAGTGGTTGAAACCCCGGAAGAAGCCGTAGCTGTAATCAATTCGTTTTACTCCAAGTACTTGCTCAAGCCAAACTTCTAAGAGGCTCGTTCAACTTTTTCGCAGGGAACGGGAAAATCCGCACCCAAACTGCAACCTTTCATAACGTTTTGCGGTAAAAACGCAAGCCGGATGGTGTTCATCTGTCATAATCGCCGCTGTTATGCAAGCGCTGAGGATGACCATGAAGACAGGCTTCTTATAAACAGCAAAATGGAAGAACAAGCAATCAACATCCTTCTTGTAGAGGACGACAGTGTAGATGTAATGAATGTGCAGCGAGCATTCAAGAAAAACGATATCAGCCATCCGTTGCACGTGGCATTCAACGGCGTTGAAGCCCTTCATATGCTTCGAGGAACGCACGGCAAACCCAAGCTCAGCCCACTTCCCCGGATCATCCTTTTGGATATAAATATGCCGAAAATGAACGGTATAGAATTCCTCCGAGAAATCCGAAAAGATGAAGAATTAAAGTCCATCAGTGTCTTTGTGATGACCACCTCAAACGATGAACAAGACAAGATGGAAGCCTATAATTTGAATGTTGCCGGCTACATTCTCAAACCACTGTCATTTGACAAATTCGTACATGCTGTCTCCATACTCAAAGATTACTGGAAACTTTGTGAGCAACCGGAAAATCAAACAGCGGTTCATTTAAAACAAGACGATAATCGGTTTTTCCAATGAGCAGTTCACAAACGATGCTGTACTCAAATTACCGTCTGTTGATAGTCGAAGACGAGGAAATCAACCGGTTCGTACTTGAGAAAATCCTCCGTGCAGTCAATTGGAACTTCACGTTTGCCGGCTCAGGAGAGGAGGCGCTTGTGCTGATTCAAAACTCAGCATTTGACTTTGTCTTACTAGACATCGAATTGCCGGGATTGAATGGGTATGAGACTGCAAAAGCAATCAAAAATCTGCATTGGCAAGACTCTACTCCACCGCATATACTGGCAATGACCGGCCATCAATATACCGATCAAGCTATAAACACTGTCGATTGCGGAATCAATGGATGGATAGTAAAACCTTTCGACCTGGAACAGCTGCTATCCGCAATACTGAACACGATTGAACAAGCCGCAAACACAAATTTGAAGTCCGTCACCAATCTTAACCTTTTAACTGAAATAGCAGGTGACGACCCTGAATTCATTCGAATCTGCATCGAACTGTTTCTGCGTGAAATGCCGGAAAACCTCAACCGATTGAACACGGCGATAAAAAATACTGAATGGGAGACCATCAGAACAACCAGCCACAAGATGAAAACCTCATTGAATTATATGGGGATGAACGACTACAGATTAGCAGCGGCGAGCATAGAGAAGCTATCCCGGGACAAAAGAGACATGGAGTGTATCAGGTCGAGTGCGCAGTTGATCACAACAGGCTGCCAGCAGGCATTCAAAGAATTAAATGAATTCATGAATAAAAGCGAAGAACCCAAATCATGACACCGGCAAAAATATTCCTGATTGAAGATGACATGATGGTTGCTGCCATCATCTCAAAAAAGGTTCTGGCATTGGAAAATACCGAAATCATTCACTTTGTCACGGGGGAAGAATGCCTAAGCGCATTGAATGAAAAACCGGATATCGTGATCATTGACTACAATCTTCCAGGCATTGACGGATTGACCTTGCTGAAACAAGTCAAAATCAACAGTCCGGGCTCGATGGTTATCGTTTGTTCGGGTCAGGATGAGATGCGTGTAGCCATTGACTGCCTCGATAACGGTGCAAACAAATACATCATCAAGGACGAAATGATGCTCATCAACCTTGAAAACGAATTGAAAAACCTGTCGATGAATGTCACCCTGAAACGGGAAGTGGAATTTCTTCAGGACCAGATCATCGATCGAAACAAATACTCGAATATCATCGGCCATAGCCAACCCATATTGCGTGTTCTTCGCCTTATCCAAAAGGTTGAAAAAAACAACATGATGGTCTTGATTACCGGTCAGAGCGGAACCGGAAAGGAGCTGGTGGCGAAAGCCCTTCATTACAACAGTCCGCGGGCAAGGAAACCGTTCGTAGTAGTGAACATGGGCGCAATCCCATCTGAACTGATCGAGAGCGAGTTGTTCGGCCACGAGAAAGGTGCGTTCACCGATGCACGGGAGCGCAGAATCGGAAAATTCGAGCAGGCAGAAGGTGGGACCATCTTCCTGGATGAAATCGGAGAAATGGAGTTAGGGATGCAAGCTAAACTGCTGCGTATCCTTCAGGAAAAGGAGGTCACCAGGATCGGAAGCAATAAAACCATCAAGCTCGATTTCCGATTGGTAGCTGCGACAAACAGAAACCTGACAGAAGAAGTGAAAGCAGGCCGCTTCAGAGAGGACCTTTTCTACAGGATCCAGGGATTCCTAATCCATCTTCCCCCTCTGAATCAAAGAGGAGAAGACATCCTGTTACTCGCAAAGGCTTTTCTTAAAGAATTTTGCGAACAAAACCGACTACCACAATTGACTATTGAAAAGGGCGCTTGCCAATTCATGCTGGATTACAAGTGGCCCGGGAATATAAGGGAATTGAAAGCAGTCATTGAACGTGCGGCATTGATGGCTGAAGTCAGCAGGATAACTGTTGAAGACCTGACCTTCGTCACCGCATAGCGAGAAAGAAAGTAAAACGAAATATATCAAATTTATTCAAGGTGGCTTATAAACTTAAACCCAAACAACGCCAACGGATGAGTACGCTGCAACGCGGCACACTCATTATCGCTTCGGGATCACTGATCGGATTATCAGTTTACTTCGCCTTTTTCTCCCAATTGGCCACAAACACCGAAACTGTTGCTTCCGAACTCATGATTTCGAGTGATACTGGGAAAGATGGAGAAATCATCACCCATTTTGATTGGAATTCCGGAGAACCACTTGAACCAACTTTCGGACTGAAAGCTACTCAATTGGGTAAAGGGACGGACTGTAGCTCAGACGGGGTCAAACAAACACCGGGACTAAGTGCCGGCAGAGAAAAAAATGCGATCCGACTCGAATTGCCTGCACAATCAGCCTTTAACTCAGACGGCATAGACATCTCAGTCGATTTTAGAAGACTTGAACCTTCGGGATCTTTTGTTACACGAGGAAAAGACTTCGACTTCGGCATTAAAAACGGAAAACTGTCAATTTTATACAAGGTCATCTCCCCTGCCGGCAAACAAACGCGCATAGAAAAAACGACCGACTATGAAATTCCGAAAGATTTGGATTTCAGAAACTACAGATTCGTTTACAAACCCGCATCGGGCAAAGCCGAAATCCTTGTTGATGATATACCAATATGGAGTCACCATACTCAAGCATTTGACAAATTGAAATGGCAGGAGACCGATGGGATACTGATCGGAAATGAAATGGAAGGGGATGGAAGTGGAAAGTGCATTTTTGACAACCTGTTCATCCGACAAAACGGAAGCACCATGAATATTCCGATCGAATTGCTGAGCTTCACAGCAGAACCTGAAGGCAACAAGATCATGCTAAACTGGTTCACCGGTAAAGAAACCGACACCGAATACTTCATCATTGAAAAAAGTTCGAATACTCAGACATTCGAGCAGATCGGAAAGGTCAAGGCTGCAGGCAAGTCTCAAAACCTCAAAGCCTACGCGCTGTTGGACACCAAACCATCGGAAGGGGTAAATTACTATCGGCTTGCCCTGAGCAACCACCGTTCGAAATCCATTTGGATACCAGTCATCGCCATACGCTATCAGCAAGATAAACCGGCCGAACACTCCCCGCCGCAAAGCTGGAAATAGCGTACTCATCATCCATCAGAAAACCGGCCGGCGCCGGTTTTTTTTATTTAGAATAGGCTGAAGCTTGTGAAGATCAACAGTTCCCGAAATTCCTTAGATTCGCAAGTACTAAATACCAACATGATGGGCTTTATCAAGGAATTCAAAGAATTCGCCACTGGCGGAAATCTAATAGATTTTGCAGTCGGTGTAGTTTTGGGTGGAGCGTTCACAAAGTTAACCGGAGCATTCGTCGATGGAATAATCATGCCTGCCATCGGGCTACTGGCGGGGGGCAGATCTATTGCTGACCTGAAATTCATTCTTCAGAAAGCAGAAAAAGCACGCTTCGACCAGTCCGGCAACCTGATTCAGGCGGAAGTAACAGAAGTGGCCATTCGCTACGGAGAATTCCTTTCAACCGCGATTGACTTCGCCATCGTGGCTTTTGCGATGTTTCTTATTGTCAAGGCCTCCAACCGCATGAGAAAACAGAAGGAAACAGCTCCAAGCGAACCAAGCAGTCAGGAGCAACTACTCACTGAAATCCGGGACTTACTCAAAAAACCCTGAACACCGTCATGAAAAAATCAACTGCATGCTTCACCCTACTGCTATTGCTCACCGCGACATCCCTGCAAGGTCAAAATGATACTATTTGGAAGCGTGGTGGTGTATTCAACGTAGCATTCAACCAGGTCAGCCTTAGCAATTGGGCTGCAGGGGGTGAAAATTCCGTCGCGCTAAATGCGATCGCCAACTTGTATGCCAACTACCGAAAAGGCAACATCAACTGGGACAATGCGCTTGACATGGGCTATGGAACCACCAAACTGGGTTCAGAGGGCATTCGGAAGAACGATGACCGTTTCGAACTAAACACCAAATTTGGATACAACGCCCACAAATCGAAACTATTTTACACGGCGTTATTCAACTTCAGATCCCAATTCACTGACGGCTTCAACTATCCCCGCACAGACTCCAGCCAATACATCTCCCGGTTCGCCGCACCCGCATTCACACTGCTTGCGCTTGGAATCGACTATAAACCGCGTGATTACTTTTCCGTATTCCTCTCACCGGCCACCGCAAGGATGGTCATCGTGAATGACCCATTCCTGTCCGACCAGGGTGCATTCGGGGTAGATCCTGGGAAGAAAATCCGTTCCGAGGTCGGTGCATACCTGAACACCCGTTTCCAAAAGGAAATCGTAACCAATATCACCGTCATGAACAAACTGGATCTTTTCAGCAATTACATGGACACCCCACAGAATATCGACATCAACTGGGAATTCCTTCTTTCAATGAAAGTCAACAAAGCCATCACCGTATCGCTGGGAACTCAACTCATCTATGATGACAACACGAAGATCCTGTTATTCGATGAAAAAAACGGGGCGCGCGTCCCTAAGCTAAGGGAAGACGGTACCCAGGCCAGTGGGCCACGTGTACAGTTCCGTCAATTGTTCGGCATCGGACTCTCCTACAAGTTCACCGGAGTCACGGTCGATTAATTTTTTCCAGAAAGACCTGACCCCCACCAAACATCATGGGACTGATCATTTACAAGTCATCCGCGGGATCGGGCAAGACCTTCACACTGGTGAGGGATTTTCTTAGTAAAACCATCGGTAAACCCTGGCTCTTTAAAAGAATCCTTGCGATAACGTTTACGAACAAGGCCACCGAGGAATTAAAAACACGACTCATACGCGAACTGGATCTACTTTCCTCGGGGCGCGATTCGGATCAATTGGAATGGCTCATTGAACATCTTAGCCCGCTTGACGAGGTAGCCATTCGAAAAAACGCAGGTACGATCCTTGAAAGTATACTGCACAACTACAGTGCTTTCGCAGTTTCTACCATCGATAGTTTCTTTCAGGACCTGGCCCGAAGTCTTGCAAGGGAGATGCAGCTTCCGATGAAATTCACACTTGAGCTGGATTCAGAGGCCATTTGTCGCAATATTTCCAACCTCTTGATTGACGAGGCCGGCAAGGATGAACGGATCACCGCCTGGCTTGAATCCATGCTGCTACACAGGATCGATGAAGGTAAAAGCTGGATGATCCGATCGGAGCTGGAGAAAATGACCAGGCAACTCCTCAACAGCGAGGATGCGCGTACCCATTCGCGCGACTCCTCACCCGAACACCTGCTCCCTCTCATCAACTGGATGAAAGAGGTCAAGAACGATGTAGAGGGAGAAATGCGTAAACTGGGCTTTGATTTCCTTGAAGTTCTTGAACGCAACGGACTCGAGGTTGGTTTGTTTTCCCAAAAGGGTTCAGGGCCGGCCGGGTATATGGCCAACCTTGCCATTAAAAAACCCAGCTACAAAGTTTTCGGCAATATCAATAGCTATGTCAACAAAGCAATCGAGGACCCTCTTGCTTTTTTGAAAACAGCAGACCGCAAAGACCAGCGATTGACTGCCATTGTAGAAAACGAGTTGCACCCCTTACTGACTGAGGCCGTCGCATTCTACCAAGCCAATCAGTCCAAATATATGAGTGTCGTTGAAGGGCTGAAACTGATCTGGCAATCGGGAATTGCCGGCGCACTGGATGAAAAACTAAGACAGTACCGCGAAGACAACCAGTTGTTCCATATTTCGGACACGACAAGAATGCTAAGTACTGTCATCACTGGACAGGACACTCCCTTTGTTTATGAAAAAACGGGCAACACCTTTTTTCATGTATTCATCGATGAATTCCAGGACACCTCACTGGAACAATGGTGCATTCTGCGTCCACTTGTCATGAACTCGCTTGCGAATGGAAACGATGTCATCCTGGTAGGCGACGCCAAACAATC
>JBJOER010000155.1:0-3358 GCA_046049215.1 Bacteroidota bacterium
AGAAGCGGTACTTTTCCTTCTGCGCAACTTTGTAAGCTTCCATGATGAGGTCATAACCACCAAATGCCGTGGCCATCATTAACAAAGTGGATTCGGGCATGTGGAAATTGGTGATCATCATGTTGGCGATACTGAAATCGTATGGGGGGAAGATGAATTTGTTCGTCCATCCTTCGTTTGCTTTCAATTCCCCCATAGTGCTGACAGAGGACTCCATGGCGCGCATGGCCGTGGTTCCAACTGCACAGATATTCTTTTTGGCGGCTTTCGCCTTGTTGACGATGTCGGCAGCGGGTTGTTCCACCTTGAACTGCTCAGAATCCATTTTGTGCTTGGTCAGGTCTTCCACCTCCACAGTACGGAAAGTGCCAAGTCCCACATGCAAGGTGACTTCAGCCAGATTCACGCCTTTGAGTTCCATTCGCTTCAGCAATTCCCTGCTGAAGTGGAGGCCGGCAGTAGGAGCCGCAACAGCGCCTTCGTTTCTGGCAAATACAGTTTGGTAACGGTCTTTGTCTGCCGGTTCAGCCTTGCGTTTGATGTATTTGGGGAGTGGTGTGTGACCCAATTGCTCGATCACGTCACGAAATTCAGCAGAGTTCCCGTCAAAAAGGAAGCGCAAAGTGCGCCCTCGTGATGTGGTGTTATCGATGACTTCGGCCACAAGCATGTCGTCGTCTCCGAAATACAACTTGTTCCCAATTCTGATCTTTCGCGCAGGATCAACCAGCACATCCCAAAGTTTGCTCTCCGGATTCAATTCACGAAGTAGGAAAACTTCGATTTTTGCACCTGTTTTCTCCTTGTTGCCATACAATCGGGCGGGAAAAACCTTGGTGTTGTTGAGAACCAACACATCCCCATCGTCGAAATAATTGATGATGTCTTTGAAAACATGGTGTTCTATTTTTCCGCTTTTGCGGTGAACAACCATGAGCCTTGACTCGTCGCGGTTGGTGGTAGGGTGGTAAGCGGTTAGTTTTTCGCTTAAGGTGAACTTGAATTTGGATAATTTCATAGCTTACGGGCCTATGATTTTTCAGCCGTTCTGGAAACGGAAAAACAGAAAGGTCAGAGGGTTAGGGGCTTGTTTAAGTGGCTGCAAAGATACGCTCTTATGGCACCCGAAGTCCAACGGACTAGGTCTAAACCATTGACTATGAATATTTAAAAACTTTGCTAAAAGACAAAATTCTGATTATCAAGCAATTAACCTCTTTTGTTTTAGCCGTGAACTTTACCCCGTTTTTTTAAAAAGGAAACCCCGTATAAGTTTTAATATATTGATAATTAATTAAATGGATGGAGATCCCGGTTTGGGGAACAACTGTTCAAGATCAGCTATGGTCAATGCCTTATCAATGGTGTAGGGTCCGATTCGGGTTCGGCGAAGGGCGGTCAGGTGTGCTCCCGACCCCAAATAGGTACCGAGGTCCCTGGCCAACGAACGGATGTAAGTGCCCTTGCTACAGACTACCTTGAAGTCGATTTCAGGCATTTCGAATCGGGTAAGCTCGAACGAATGGATCTGAATTTCGCGTTCTTTCAGTTCGGCGGTATCACCCCGTCTGGCAATCTTGTAGGCGCGTTGACCGTCGATCTTCACTGCGGAATGCAATGGCGGAGTCTGCCTGATGATTCCGGTGAATTTCATAAGGGCCTCCTCGATGTTCGACCGGTCGATATGCTCGGTAGGGAACGTTTGGTCAACCGGGGTCTCCTTGTCGAAGGAGGGGGTGGTTTCCCCGAAACGAATGGTTCCGGTGTATTCTTTGATTTCAGCCTGGATTTCGGAAATGGTCTTCGTTTTTTTCTCGGTGCAGATCACCAGAAGGCCGGTGGCGAGAGGATCCAAAGTGCCGGCATGGCCGACCCGTTTGGATTTCGTCATCCATTTGACTTTCTTGACAACCTGGAAGGAGGTCCATCCCAGGGGTTTGTCCATGAGGTAAACCTCACCTTCGGGCCGGGTCTGCTGCATGGGTCAGTCGGGAAGTTCAAGGGGTATCCCGCTCAATACAAGGACGATGATGAGTAGCCCGAGCGCAATTCTGTAATAACCGAAAACGCGGAAACCGTGCCGGGTCAGAAAGCCGATGAACGAACGGATGGCCAGCAGTGCAACAACAAACGCGACGATGTTCCCGATGATCAATAGGTTGACTTGTTCGGGGCTCACCCCTACACCCTCCCTGGCAAACGAATAGATTTTGTAAAAGGTGGCAGCGAACATGGTGGGTACTGCCAGGAAGAAGGAGAATTCCGCAGCGGTTTTGCGGTTCAAGCCGGAGGCTAGTCCCCCGATGATAGTGGCGGCAGAGCGGGATACTCCGGGTATCATGGCGAGGCATTGGAACATCCCGATCCGAAAAGCAACTGGTATGGATATGGATTCCGGATCCGCCTTTTCGAACCTGGCAACGAGTTTATCTATGAAGAGCAGTACGATTCCTCCAACAACCAGCGAGGCAGCGACTACAAGAACATTGGAGAGCATGCTGTCGATCAGGTCGTCCAGCATGAAGCCCAATACCGCTGCAGGAATGAATGCTATGATCAGTTTTTTGTAGAAACCGATGCTCTGCAAAAAGCGCTTGTAATAGAGAGAAACAACCGAAAGGATAGCTCCGAACTGAATCGCGACCGTGAAGGTTTTTGTAAAGGGATCTTCCGCAATGCCCATCACCGATGAAGTGATGATCATATGACCCGTGGAGGATACCGGTAAAAATTCGGTGATGCCTTCAACGATGGCCAGCAGGATCGCCTGGATAATGGTCATGAAAACTTATTTCGCTTTCTTGACTATCGCCCAGATGGCAAGAGCATACCCTGCCATTACGACAAGCGGTGCGATGGTGATCCGACGGCTACTGAATACTTCCGGGTTGAATACCTCCGGACTCTCGGCTTTTCCTCCGGACATGAGGGCGTAACCGATGAAGAGCAGTCCAATGGAAATGAAAAGCAGAATGAAATTCTCCTTCCCGAAGGCAAATGCGGATTCATTGATTTTTTCGCGCGGGGAGGTGGCGTTGGATGCAGTGGCTTTCGATGCGGCCGCTTGGGATTTCGACATGGATCAGTAAATGGTTTCGGTCCGGTAACGAAGATATCGATTCACAGCGAACCAGGTGCAGAAAAGGGAAAGGATAACACCGGATCCGAGGAGGATCCCGGCGGAAATTCCGAGCAATTTGTAATCGGAGATGATGGCAAGTTCCGGAATCCTTTCAGAAATGAAATGAATTAGTGCACCGATGAATACGATCGCGATCGCTCCTCCGGCAAGTCCGTTCCAGATGCTGCTCATCAGATAGGGTTTGCGAATAAAACCCTTGGTGGCTCCCACCAGTAA
>JBJOER010000156.1:0-10422 GCA_046049215.1 Bacteroidota bacterium
GAAGGTCAAGCCGCGAGGGTGGATCGGGTTCACCGAGGAATACGCGTCGGGGCAGTTCTATTCAAAGCAGCCCTTCGGGTCCACCCAAATCGGGTGGTTCTGAATACCGTAATCCGTCTACAGGCGGATCACGACCCAGCATCAGCACACCCTCCAGTGGAGGCTCACGTGGCACAGGAGCTACCCCATCTGGTGGCTCCGCACCCAGAAGAGGACGATAATAAAACCATGAACAACAAGGCTACAACGGGCCGGATTGATTCCAATTATAAGGGAGAAATTCAGTCCGTTGCAGCCTTTCCTGTTTTCGACCAACCATATATCAATTGACCATGAAAAAGTTTCTCCTGTTTTTCATAGTTGCTGCGTTTCCTATCGCCAAACTGGCTGCACAAAATGATGCTGATGTTTTACGTTACAGCATGCTCAATTACGGCAGTACCGCCCGTTCACTGGCTATGGGTAATTCCTTTGGCGCCTTGGGTGCCGACTTCAGTTGCCTGGCGATGAATCCTGCAGGAATAGGCCTTTACCGCAGATCGGAATTCAGCATCAGTCCACTGTTTTCTAACCGGGCCACACAATCAGAATACCTTGGGAATTCTCTTAGTGATGACTTTTTCAAATTCTCATTCGGAAACCTGGGAATCGTCTGGGCCGGAACACGCGACAAGGCCGGCAGCCCGTGGAAAGGCTTCGCCTTTGGTATTGGTTATAACAAAACGAATGATTTCAATGGCAGGACGGTTGCCGAAGGATTAAACCCCAAAAACAGCCTGTTGACGAATTATTTGGAATCAATCGGCACACTTGACAACGACTTTGGATTCCCAATTCCCGTTTACGAGGCTACAATAAGTCCAAACGGCATTTATGAAAACTACCCTTTCGATATCGACTTGGCCTGGCAGACCTTTTTGATCGACTCGGTTGAAAACAATGGGACTGCCTATTACTACAGTGCGATTCCTTTTGGAGGTGCTTTGCAGCGTAAAACAACCGAAACCAGAGGGGGTATGGGAGAATGGGACTTCACTTTTGGCGGGAATTATAATGACCAGCTTTACGTTGGATTCACCCTGGGTCTAACCACTATTCGCTACGTAGAAGAAAGCACTTGGGAAGAGATTGACGATGAAGATACCATTCCCGGATTCCGCGATTACACACTTTACCAAAACCTTGAAACCACCGGGAGCGGTGTCAACCTCAAGTTCGGAATGATCTACCGCCCTGCGGACTTTTTCAGAGTTGGCCTCGCCATCCATTCCCCAACCTGGAATAGCCTTGTCGACCAGTATTCTACGCGAATCAGAACAGACCTTGAAGACGGCCAGATCAGGGATTACAGCGGCCCGGTTTTCATCCCGTTTGATTACAACATCAACACCCCTTTCCGTGCCATTGGAAGCATGGGTTTTATCATCGCACAACAAGGAGCGTTCAATTTAGATTACGAGTTCACAGATTACAGTATGGGGCGCATCCGTCCCTTGGATCGCAGCTTTGCATCAGAATTCGCTCCGGTGAACAATGCGGTGTCCAAGAAGTATGGTATTTCTCATCAACTAAGAGCCGGTTTCGAATGGCGTTATGAACAGATGCGTTTCCGTTTCGGAGGTCATTACGCCACCTCACCCTTCGCCTCCGCATTCCGGCCTGCACAAGAAAACGACCAAAGTCGGTATGGAGTAAGCGGAGGATTGGGATACCGCGGAGAAAAATATTACTTCGATGCCGCCTATGCCTGGACGAAAACAGGATCATTCACCCTCCCGTACTCTCTGGACAACCAAATTACGGAAGGTATCTCCTTTGATCAAACCGAAGGCCGGGTCATGCTCACCATTGGCTACCTTTTCTGATCACCGGAATCAAAGAAAAACATCAGGGAATCTCCGGCGGGATGACTTCCATTCGGAAATCATCTACAAAGAAAGTCTCGCCGGCGGGATTGTAAAAGTAAACAACTACCGTATCATCCGGAAGAATTTCCTCCTGTAATTTATATCCGGCATAGAACCCTGACCAGGCCGCTGCGGGAGAAGGGAAATCCGACAGCGGAATGCCTCGCCACAAAACGGATTGTCCTTTCCGCTCAATGCTGACTACGAGTTTGGCCTCCCTCCAATCCTGAAGATGCAGAGTTTTGCAGGCGATCATGTAGGTCGCCCCCTTAACGAATCCAAGCCGGGATGCCACAGTCTTCAGACCAGGACTGTACATTTGATCGGGCAACAGGCGCATACACCATCTTCCAGTCGCTGAAACACTGTCCGTGCGACAATACACCTCGTTCTCCCATTTCAGATCCTCGAAGCCATTGGCAATCCGAAATGAAATCGAAGGGGAAGGGAGAACTCCCTGCGAGCTATCCATGGCGAAGACGACAACACCTGCATT
The DNA here is from genome assembly GCA_046049215.1 of Bacteroidota bacterium. GTDB lineage: Bacteria > Bacteroidota > Bacteroidia > AKYH767-A > OLB10 > JAJTFW01. Next base: position 2,404 of record JBJOER010000156.1, read on the forward strand.
GAAAAACGTGTCGCGCTGCACAGCAAAAGGATATCGGCCCCGAATGATCATCTCCGTTTCAGGAGCATGATAGTTGTTACTCCACGCATGAAGGAAGAATCTGCTCTTCGAAGTATCCACAATCCGGCTGAGTTCGACCCAATGGGCGGGTTTGTTGCAGATGTATTGGGAAAAACGAATGGAATCGGCGTCTGAATCGGTGTAATACCGGATATAATTCGGATGAATGACATTCACCGTTGTGGTGACTCCTCCACGACCAACATATTTACCTATGTACTCCCTGCACTTATCAGCGACATCCCGAAAGGGGGCGAATTGTTTTTGCCTAAATAGTCCGTATGCCGAATAGGCGCTGACCGATAGGAATGCAAACAATACAAATGGAATACCGATCCGCACCCACGAAGTGGATGAAGGACGATAAAACGAACCCAAGAGTAGCAACAACATCGGAAAACTGAAAAGAAGCACGGAATACTGAAAAACAGGATTCACCTTTATGGAATAAAAATAGGCGATCAACGCAGGGGTGATAAAAAGAAAAAACACCACCAACTGCCGGCTGGAAAAACTCAATTGTTTTCGAAAAACAATCACTACAAAGACTAAAAAAATCAATGTTAAAATCAGCAACACCAACTGATCATTGAACCCGTATTTCAGATAATTAAACAGGGCATCCGGATCCGGTTTTCCCAACCACCCTTCCGGCCCGCCTAATCCGCCGACAGAAACCTGGGCAAGGAATACGGGTAAGGCAGGTAAGAAGAAAATGAACATCAATAGACCACACCCCAGGTATTTCAACAGCTTTCGGCCCTTCAAATAAAACAAACCGACAATTCCTACCAATCCTGCAAAGAGGAAACTGAAATAATGCGAATACATACACCCCACCCCACCGGCGATGAACCAAAAAGCACTTACCCTGTTCCAGCCGGAATCGCGCCAGACGATCCGTGCCATCCCATAAAAAGTCATCAGACTGAACAGTAGGCCGGGACTGTACGGCCTGGCCAGCTGCGAATAAAGTACCGGAAAGTGCAGGAAGGCAAGCCATGTGGTGGCAAGAAGTGCAGAGGGCTTGCCGAATACGATTGAACCGGACAAATACATGAACACCAATACGGCAGCGCCCATGAGCACGAACGGAAGTCGGAACCAAAATTCGCCCGTTCCAAAAACGTGTGTCCAGAACCATAGAAAGGCCTGTACCCCGGGAGGATGCATGTCGTTGTCGCGAACACCCTTCTTCATCATTTCCATGAATCCTGGAAAATCGAGCCGAGTCATCGCGCTGAGCTCATCGTTCGTCAGCGACCAGGATGTAAAATCAAACAATCGGAAGCCCGTACCCAGCAGAATAACAAGCAATGCAAGCCTGTCTTCTAAAATCCATTTCTCAAACCTGACCTTCATCGGCACTTCTTTGTCTCAAGACCTCGTACAGTGCCATACCTGTGGCTACTGATACATTGTAAGAACCGACCGACCCGGCCATGGGCAATCGCAGGGCACCATCACAACGCTTGAGGTATTCCGGGGAAACACCATTCTCTTCACTGCCCATGATGATAGCCAGTGGACCGGTGAGTTCGGATGACCACGATAGCTTTTCCGTTTTCTCACTGCAAGCCACCACGCGTATACCTGATTCCTTGAGAAAAGCAATGGTATCTTTCAGGTTGTCTTCCCTACAAACGGGAAGATGGTGAAGCGCTCCGGCACTGGTCTTGATCGCATCCGCATTCAACAGTGCTGAACCTCGGGATGGCACGACTATGGCATGCACGCCGGCGCACTCTGCTGTTCGGGCTATGGCGCCCAGATTACGCGTATCGGTGATCCGGTCAAGGATCAGCAACAAGGGTGTCTTGCCCTCTTGAAAAAGCTTAGACACGACCTGATCGACCGGATGGTACTCCAATTCAGAGAGGTAAGCCACAACGCCCTGGTGGTTGCCACGAACCATTCGGTTGAGCTTTTCGGCCGGAACGCTGTTAAAATGAATACCGGCATCCTGCAAAACGCCTTTCAACTCCCTTAAAAGCGGATTGTTAAGACCCTGCTGGATGAAAACGCGCTCAAATTCTTTTCCCGACAGGACCGCTTCCATCACGGCTCTGGTCCCATAAACTAATTGCAATTCGGTTTGCTCTGCGCTCATTCCTGCGAAATTAGTCATCCTGAGGGATCCTACCGTTACGCCACTGTTCGACAGCCTGGTACCAGGTCCATTCCAATTGAGGTTGACGGATCAGTGCATAATCATTGTCGGTAAAGGGATTGTTCAATTTCCTGAAAATAAAATACCTGTCGGGCATACCAGGCCATGCCGGATAATTCCATTGTTCGGTTTCCCCGTCATTGACTATCGTTTGCGGCTCACCGAATACCATGTAAACCATACCACGATCGGTCCTCCAGCCTGCGGTATACGAGGTGAATCGCTGATTCGCTTTCTGCATATGGGTATAATAGGCTTTTATCAAACGACGAGCCCTTTCGGCACTGCCACCAACGTCAAGCCAGAATCCATCGAAAGTCGCCTTCCTGTCGCCCTGCCGGTTCAATTCCCGGTATTCACTTTTTGTCGTCAGGTACCTTGTCCCTTCAACCAGCTGATCCAGGCCGGTCACAAGCGGAAAATCCTCCTCGCACACGACGATTGCACAACCGCCCGGAGACAGGGTATCCTCCTGAATATAACAGATCCCTTGCCGGTTCAAGCAAAATTGATTTAAACCTGATAATGGAATCCTGTACGTCGAATCCCCCACCAAACCAAAGACAGGATCTGGAATGACGCGGAATGGTAAGGCCGGCAGAGGAAATTTCTTCAAGTACCAGCGGACCCAAATGGAATCGGATCGGAAGACTTGAGTTTGGATGTCGATACACGAACGAATGGGTAAAGCATTCCCCATGACGACTGCTCCCTGCTTGTCTTTCAACAGAAAATCCTGCTGAACCTGCTTCAAGGAATGACGCCTAAGGTTGATCCGTATGACATGGCTTTTCTTTCGATTGTTATCGATAAGCACCATTCGCAAAAGCCGTTCGCCTTCAAATGGAACTTTCAAATCGAAAGACCCGGCAAATTCCTTTCCGGGTTCCGAAGAATGCACCTTGAACCGGACGCTACCGGTATCGAGCACTTCACGGGAACGCGCATCCAGGTAGATGCCGTATGCAATTTCAAAAGCTGCCGAAAACGTTGAATCATCGCGTACGAAGAGCAGGTGATTTTCCGGGAGATGAAAATGAACCCGAACTGAATCAGAGTTTAGATTGAATGCGATCGCTTGGGGCATCAAGCCGTCCGGAACAGTTGCGGCTCCAGGGGCCAGATTCTCATTCGACAAATTCGGCTTACTTCCAGCACATCCGGCAAGAAGCAATCCAATCACCAAAGTCAAAGCCGGCAAAATCCGAACCGCAGACCGAAGAGCAATAGAAACCGGTTTGCAGCACATGGGAGCTGTCAGTCTTGAGACGATACAACACCAACGGGAGGCTCGGAGACATCCAAATCCTCTGTACGATCGATCAGGCGCTGATTGACCTGTTTGGTTGTTTTTAATCCCAACTTTTTCAGATTTTCGACCCGAGCAACAAGATTGCCTCGGCCGGTATGCAACTTGTTCATGGTGGACTCGTAAGCCACTTGAGCGTCCTGCATTTTTTTACCGACTGCGATCATATCATCGATCAACGCCGCAAACTTGTCATACAAATCGCCTGACTGCCTCGCAATCTCCAATGCGTGTTTGTTCTGGTATTCGATCCTCCAGATGCTTGCGATTGTGCGCAAAGTGGCCAGCATAGTGGAGGTGGTCACCAATACGATGTTTTGTGAGAACGCCTCGTTGAATAGCTCCTGATCGTTCTCAACCGCAAGGGCGAATGCGGGCTCAATCGGGACAAAAAGAAGAACGAAGTCGAGGGTATTGATCCCATAAAGCGACTGATAGTTTTTTCCGCCCAGGTCGCGAACATGTTTACGGATCGAAAGCAGATGCTCTTTCAATGCCAGAGCGCGTTGCGGATCGTTTTCTTCGGCCTGGCAGTGCCTGTCGTAAGCGATCAATGAAACTTTTGAATCGATAACAATATGTCGCCCTTCCGGCAGGTTAATGATGACATCAGGTTGCAAACGCCGTCCGTCTTCGGTCTGATACGAGCTTTGCACTTCGTACTCACGACCTTTTACCAAGCCGGAGCTTTCCAAAACACGTTCGAGGATCATTTCGCCCCAGTTCCCTTGGGTCTTGGCCTGACCCTTCAGCGCTGTCACCAGATTCCTGGCTTCCAGACCAATGCTTTTATTCAAGCTTTGAAGCTGACCCAGTTCATCTTTGAGGGACTGGTGTTCGCGCAACCTTTCTTCGTGGGTGAGCTTGACCTGATTCTCGAAACGCTCGATCTTTTCACGCAACGGATTGAGCACGTCCTCCAGTTTCTCTTTGTGCTCCTCCTGGATACGGGCGGCATTACGCATCACCACTTCCGAGGCAATCGCAGCAAACTGATCTTTCATCTGAACCCGCAGAGCTTCAAGCTCCTCCCGGTGTTCTTTGAGCCGTTGCTGAACATTTCCTGCATCCGACTCGGCTCTGACACGTGCAGACTCCGATTCCTTCAGGTCGGACCTTAGGGCATCAAGTTCTGAACCCATCCTGGCAAGCTGAGTTCTCAGATCATCAGCCTGGCCTCCAAGAACAGCACTCCTTTTCTGCTCCTCCACCAATTCCGGACTGACTCCGACAACAGCTTGCTGACTGCGCATCAACCACCAAACCAATACGGCTCCAAGAAGAAGTCCCGCAGTAAAAAACAAGATGGATTCCATTCAACAAATATAGAAAACCCCCGGCCGCAGGTTCACTCGGCTTCCGGTAACGAATCAATAAAATCGAAACCCTGGCCTGACCATTTCAGGCAAAAATGCTCCAAACCGTTAGTCAACAGCAAATAAGGTACATTCAAACCCTGATTGTATCGTACCGCTTGCAGGAAAGCATCCTCCCCGATTTCGATTCGGGGTGACTTGCATTCGGCAATGAGCCAGGGCTTACCTGCCGAATCGTAGACCACCAGGTCGGCGCGTTGTGAAAGACCATTCACTTCCACCTTTTTCTCGACAGCCATCCGGGATACAGGGTAGCGATAAACCTCTTCCATAAATCGGATCAGGTTCTGGCGCACCCATTCCTCCGGTGTCAGTCTCACAAACCGTCTCCGCACACAGTCAAATATTTGCTTACTTTGTCCTTCAGCGCGCACCCTGAATGAGAAATCAGGGAAATTCAGCAATTCAAGGGAATCCGGCTCCACTTCGCAAAAGTAGTCGGGTATACCTGCAGATGCAAGCTTTAAACGAACAGGAGAAAAGCATGAAGACCAAAAAAGAGATCGTCGAAAACTGGTTGCCCCGTTACACAGGGGAAAAACTGGAAAATTTCGGACAGTACATCCTGTTGACCAATTTTCAATTGTACGTTGATCTTTTCGCCAAGTGGAACAAGGTGAAGGTAGTCGGCAAGGATAAACCGATGTGCTGCGCCACGGCCAATAATATCACCATCATCAATTTCGGCATCGGCAGTGCCAATGCGGCCACTATCATGGACCTTCTCAGTAGCATCAAGCCGAAGGCCTGTCTTTTTTTAGGAAAATGCGGCGGATTAAAGAAGAAAAACAAGGTAGGAGACCTGATCCTACCCATTGCGGCCATCCGGGGTGAAGGAACATCCAACGATTACTTCCCTCCTATTGTTCCAGCCTTACCCGCCTTCAGTCTGCAGAAAGCCGTATCAACCACCATCCGGAACTTCAACAAGGACTACTGGACCGGAACAGTCTATACCACGAACAGAAGGGTATGGGAACATGACAGCGCTTTCAAGCAATACCTCGAAACGCTCCGCTGCATGGCGATTGACATGGAAACCGCCACGATCTTCATCACCGGTTTTGCCAACCAGGCTCCTACAGGGGCTTTGCTCCTTGTATCGGACCAGCCCATGATTCCTGAAGGGGTCAAAACAGCCGAAAGTGATAGCAAAGTCACCACAGGTTTTGTTGAAGAGCACTTACGGATCGGCATTTCAGCACTCAACGAGTTGATCAATAATGGGAATACGGTTAAGCATCTCCGATTTTAGAATTCAAAAGAATGCCTGTCAAGTCCTTTGATGAGATTTCGCGCGACTTGCGCAACCGGATTTATCATCCTGTTTACCTGTTGCAGGGCGAAGAGCCTTACTTCATCGACCGTCTTTTTGAGCAGATCGAAAATTCCGTACTGGACGAAATGCACAGGGATTTCGATCAGGTCGTTCTTTATGGCAGAGATTGTGAACTGCTTAACCTGATCAGCACGGCGAAGCGCTTCCCCATGATGGCCAACTACCAGGTCGTCATCGTCAAGGAAGCCCAGGAGATGCGCAGCTTGTTTTCGAAAAGCAAGGCTTCGATGGACAGTGATGCGGGTGACGACGGGGAAGGAAAAGAGAACAGCGGACCTTTCCTCAACTACTTGTTAAACCCGTCACCTTCCACCATACTCGTACTGAGTGCCAAATACAAAACGCTCGACAAGCGCGGCAAGGTTTACAAGACCATTGAGAAGAACGGCGTTGTATTCGAATCGAAGAAAATATACGATGACAAACTCCCAAAATGGATCGAGTCCTATCTTGCGGAGAAAAAAACGCTGATCAAGCCCGAAGCTGCCGTTCTGATGGCGGAGCACCTTGGCAATGACCTATCTCGGATAGCGAATGAATGCGATAAATTGCTCATCAACCTAAAGGCCGGCGAAACGATCGATTCCGGGCACATTGAAAGAAACATCGGTATCAGCAAAGAGTTCAATGCACTTGAATTGTTGAAGGCCATCGGTCATCGCGACGTGCTGAGATCGACCCGGATCGTCGAGTATTTTCGGCAAAACCCCAAGAACAATCCCATCCAAATGACCATGGGGATGCTTTACAACTACTTCTCAAAACTACTTTTATTCCACTCGCTGCCTGACAAGTCGAAAAATGTAGTCGCGGCAGCATTGAAAGTTCCTCCTTTTTTCGTGGATGAGTATTTCACTGCCGCCAGAAACTATCCACCAGCCAAGCTTGTTTCCATAGTGGGGTTGTTGCGGGAATACGACCTCAAGTCGAAAGGTGTTGGCACGACCAGCACCGATAGCGGCGAACTGACCCGTGAACTCGTGTACAGAATCCTACATTGACCGTCGATTTTGAGTAAACCACCTCTTCGCATATCCGTTGTTTCCTTCCTGAACTCAAGGCCCTATCTGGATGCATTGAAAACCCCTTCCCTTGCATCCACTTTTGAAATCAGCACCGATATCCCATCCGAATGTGCACGCAAGCTGATCAACAGGGAGGTCGATCTTGGGCTGATTCCGGTAGCAATGATCCGTTCGCTACCTACACCGCGAATCCTTCCCGACTACTGCATTTCCGCAGATGGAAAAGTAGATTCGGTGCTCCTCGTCAGCCGGGTTCCATTGAAGGACATCTCCACCGTGCTGCTCGATCCAAGTTCAAGGACTTCCGTACAATTAGCTCGGATCCTTGCCGATGAACTCTGGCATATACATCCAACGTGGATCGAAGCCGACAACGGGACAATGGATCTAAGCAACCCCTTGGAGACAGATGCGGCCGTGGTCATCGGTGACAGGGCATTGCAATTCGCATCCGGATTTCCTGTGGTAATCGACCTAGCAGAAGAATGGAAAAGAATGACCGGTTTGCCTTTCGTATTCGCAGCCTGGGTAAGCAACGGGGAAATTGATTCGGAAGACTCGCTTCGTCTTCGCGAAAGATTCAAGCAAGTTGAGCACCTTCAAATTGAATTTCTCGATACTCTGCAAAAAGAATTTCCTTATGTTGACGTCGAAGAATACCTTACCCTTAGAATCCGTTACAGACTGGGTGAAAGAGAAAAAGAAGGCATGAAGCTATTCCTGACGAAACTTCAAGTGAG
>JBJOER010000157.1:0-3559 GCA_046049215.1 Bacteroidota bacterium
GCCTAAAATCAATGCCCATACAACCTGTCCTGCCACCACAGAAGTCATCAGTCCGGTATGAAGTGCTCCCTGTAATCCCATGCCGAGTGCGATTCCGGCTTGTGCGATCGAAGACAGTATCCTGCTCCAAAAGTTCAATTGAAAGGTGCTATTTCTGATGGAGTAGTTGTTGAAAGCCTGGCTTGTCCCGGATAAAATGACGAAAAGGGGCAAAGTCCATAAGTAAAGTGAGGGGACCTCAATCCTCCCGTAGATTTTGAAGGATGCCATGGTTGTGAAAACGAGCAGCCCGACGCCCAATGAAATCCCCAAACTACCTGCCACCAGGTTTTTGGCTTCAGTTGCGTCATCTGAGGCAACTACGGCAAGCTCATACCGCAATGTGGCAATAACTGAAAGGATTGCTGCGAGCGAGAAATAGACCTGAAAAACAGCAAATTCCTCGGGGCCGTAGATACGGGTGAGAAAAGGTGTCACCCCCAATTGGACAGCCTGTGCAATGGCCGTTGCGCCTACAAGGGAGGCTACATTCCGTGTTAATGGGTTTTGCGTAGTGCGAAGGAATCGCATCAGCTGATCATGAAATTATGCCCGGCGAGTTCCGTCTCCGGATCCGGAGTAACGGGTTTCGGCCCGGAGGATCACTTCGCATAATTCACCGCCCTGGTCTCCCGTATCACCGTCACTTTCACCTGGCCGGGATAGGTCATCTCGGTCTGGATCTTGTTGGCGATGTCGAAACTAAGCTGTTCGGTTTGCTTGTCGTCGAGTTTTTCGCTTTCTACGATAACGCGCAGTTCGCGACCGGCCTGGATGGCAAAGGCCTTTTCCACACCCTTGTAACTCTGGGCCATGTTTTCCATCTCCTTGAGGCGCTTCATGTATTGTTCGACGATCTCTCGACGGGCTCCAGGACGTGCCCCGCTGATGGCATCACACACCTGGACAATGGGGGAGATGATGCTGTTCATCTCGATCTCGTCGTGGTGGGCGCCGATGGCGTTGCATACTTCGGGGTTCTCTTTGTTGCGTTCGGCGATCTTCATGCCGGCAATAGCGTGTGGCAACTCCATGTCCTCTTCGGCCACTTTGCCAATGTCGTGGAGCAGTCCCGCACGCTTGGCGAGCTTGGTGTTCAGGCCGAGTTCTGCAGCCATCAGGGCGCAAAGGTTGGCTACTTCGCGGCTATGCTGGAGCAGGTTTTGTCCGTAAGAAGAACGGTACTTCATGCGGCCTACCATACGAATAAGTTCAGGGGCAAGGCCGTGAATGCCCAGGTCGATCGCGGTGCGCTTTCCGGTCTCCAGGATTTCCTCGTCGAGCTGGCGTTTTACTTTGGTGACAACCTCTTCAATACGTGCAGGGTGGATACGCCCGTCGGAGACCAGCTGGTGCAGGGCCAGGCGGGCCAACTCGCGGCGAACGGGATCGAAACCGGAAAGGATGATGGCCTCGGGAGTATCGTCAACGATGATCTCAATACCGGTGGCCGCTTCCAGGGCACGGATGTTCCGTCCTTCACGTCCGATGACACGGCCTTTTACTTCGTCGTTGTCGATATGGAAAACCGTAACGGCATTTTCGATGGCGTGCTCCGTGGCGACACGCTGGATGGTTTGAATGACGATCTTCTTGGCTTCCTTGTTGGCCGTGAGCTTGGCTTCGTCCATCGTTTCCTTGATGTACTGCATGGCTCCGGTCTTGGCTTCGGCTTTTAACGCCTCCATCAATTGGGTCTTGGCATCGGCAGCAGACAACCCGGCAATTTTCTCCAGAGCGGATACCTGCTTTAGATGAGCCTTTTCAATCTCATCGCGCTTGCGGTTGAGGTTCTCCTGAAGGTTCTTGATATTCTCCTGCTGCGAATCAAGTTCGGAAGCCTTGCGCTTGTTCTGCTCGATCTGCTGGTTCAGGTTGCCCTCTTTTTGCTTGATCCGGTTCTCTGCTTGCTGAATGGCCTTGTCTTTTTCCGAAATGTGCTTTTCGTGCTCGGTCTTCATTTGATAGAAGCGGTCCTTGGCTTCCATCGTTTTGTCCTTAAGCAGCAATTCGCCCTTGGTCTGCGCTTCCTTCAAAATGGCCTTGGCCTTCTCTTCGGCAGTTGCTACGCTGGCCTGGTTGTTCTTGCGGGCGATGAGGTAGGAAACGACTCCTCCTATGAGTACGCCGACTACTCCGGCGATGATGATCATGATGTCCATAATGCGGTTCTAAGCGGTGTGTTTACGGTTGAACTATATAACGAAAGCCCGCATTCGTACTGTGCGAGTAAACCCCAATAGACAGGGTCGGAGTCAGCCGGCTGATTTGCGCTTTCCCGTCAAGCGGGACCTGCCCTGGGCAGCCTGAGTCTTTCTCCTAGTGGATGTATGTTGAGTTTACATCGTCGACCAGTACGAATGCGGGCTTCTTCAGAATTTGCTGAATATCCCTAGGGAAGGGTAAGAACGGTCAGGCGGTTTGAAAAGCCTTGGCGAGCTCTGCCAATGCATCAAGATCCAGGTGAAGCGTGTCGGAAACCTCAGATTTTTGCTGCTGCATGCGTTGATGCTCTGCGGATAAATGCAAAGCACACATCGCCAACAGGTCGCGTATATCGCGAACGCCAAAGGCTTTCTCGTATTCTTTGAGTCGCCGGTTGACGGTCTGCGCAGCTTGGATCAGTTCACTTTCCTGCTGCTCGTTCACCCGCAGCGGGTAAGTCTTCCCTGCAATTTCCAATGCCACGTATTTGAGGTTGCTCACGGCTTTAATCACGTTGGATAAGTTCCAGGCACTTGTCCACTTCCCGGAGGTAGCGGTTGATCTGGATTTTCAACTCACGGGAGGAGTGGTCGTCCCCGCCCTGAATCGCCTGCGCTAATTTAATGGTTTTGACCTGTTCCTTCAGGTCACTGATCTCTTTTTCCAGGCTATGTTTTTCCACCAGCATTTGTTCATGCTGTTCCGTAAGCCTGCGGTACCGGTCGTGAAGCTGATGATGTTCCTTCAGGGCAGTTTTGAGCAGGCGTTTGATCTCGTTGATCTTTTCAGAAGCTGTGGTCACAATCTTTTGAAAATGAGCGTTTGACAAATATAATCTACATCGATGGATAAACCCAAACTGGGAGGCCGAAAGAGGATTCCCTATTTTTATGGGATCAAATCCATGGTCTTCTACGTCAGTTTTTCATCCGGGTTCCGTTGGGAGCTTCTGGTCATACTGGTTGCATTCTTGTCCGGTTCGGTAAAGGCTCAGATCCAATTTGATCCTCCGATTCAAGGCCCATGGGTGCTTTCCGGGACCTTTGGGGAACTTCGGAACAATCATTTTCATGCCGGCCTCGATTTCAAAACCGGGGGGCAGGAGGGGATGTCCATCCTGGCAGCTGCCGATGGCTGCCTGTCAAGAATCAAGCAAGGACCTGCCGGCTATGGTCTGGCACTTTATCTGGACCACGATACACTTTTTACTTCGGTCTATGCCCACTTGCATCATGCCGAACCGCTAGTGGCGGCCTATCTGGATTCCCTTCAATGGGCGAACCGGAGGTTTGAAATCGATACTGCGATCGAATCC
>JBJOER010000158.1:0-4074 GCA_046049215.1 Bacteroidota bacterium
CGCCGGGCACCACATCGTACTGAAAATCGACTCCTCCAATAAAGGTCAGCTTGCAAAGCACCACCTGAATTCAGGTGAAGTTGCGATTGAGTTCACACAACCATCATCAGCGGTTGAAAACCTCATGATGTGCCTTGAATCGGGGATTCCGGTCGTTTGCGGAACAACAGGATGGCACGAACGTTTTGAGGAGGTGCGGTCCGCTTTCATGAAGAAAGACGGAAGTTTACTGACAGCAAGCAATTTCAGCGTCGGGGTGCAGTTGATGTTTCGAATGAACCTCCAGCTGGCATCATGGATGAGCAAGCAACCAGGATACAATGTCCGGATAAGTGAGAGTCATCACCCGCAGAAGCTGGACAAGCCTAGCGGAACCGCAGTGACGCTTGCAAGTGATATCCTGAATGCACACCCCTCCTATCGCTCCTGGTTGCTGACCAATGATTTCCAAGATGTACATTCCGACCAACTTCCTGTACAGAGTTATAGGATCCCTGATGCCATCGGTGAACACACCGTCACCTGGGAAAGCGATATCGATGAATTGTCCATTCGCCACGTCGCCCACAACCGGGACGGATTCGCACGCGGTGCACTACTTGCAGCGGAATGGCTGAGGGAGAAAAAAGGAGTTTTCGGCATGGAAGACGTCCTCTTCGGGCATTGAGGTTAAGCAAACCTGCATTCCTTACTTTTGACCCTTTAAAATACACCTCTATACCATGAATTGGAAGTTTTGGCAATCGAACGGCCCCAAAAGCAAAGCAAGAGAATGGACCGATGCCATCGTTTTTGCGGTGATAGCGGCCACCATCATCAGGACTTTCCTGATAGAGGCATTCACCATCCCGACCCCATCCATGGAAAAAACACTGATGGTAGGGGATTTCCTTTTTGTGAGTAAAGTGCATTATGGTGCCCGAACACCTATGACTCCGCTTTCAATCCCTTTCATGCACCAGGAGATTCCCCTTTTCGGCGGAAAATCGTACTCTGAGGCTTGGAAACTCCCCTATTACAGGCTTCCGGGATTTGCATCCATCAAACGGAACGATATCGTGGTCTTCAATTATCCATTGGAAGATGACCGGCCGATTGACAAACAGACCCATTACATCAAGCGTTGTGTAGGTATAGCAGGTGACACGATTCGAATCGTAGACCGTACGGTTTACCTCAACAATGAAAAAGCCATGGTTCCGAAAAAGAGCCAGTATGTGTATGACATCAAAACCTCAGGCAGCGGACTCAGCGATCGTATCCTCCGTAAAAACGATATCACCGATGGAGGTCCTGCTTATTCTTTGGGTGAATACCGTTACTGCCTTACTTCGGCTGCCGCCAAAGAACTGAAGGAACTTCCCAATGTCACCTCGCTTCAGGTGATGAGCATGCCTCCCGGTCAATTCGAGGATTACATCTACCCCCATGATCCGATTTTACGCTGGAACATGGACAATTACGGCCCTTTGTATATCCCGAAGAAAGGCAGCACAGTAAGACTCGACAGCGCTAACGTTGCGATCTACCGTCGTGTGATCACTACGTACGAAGGGCATAACCTGGAGGTGAAATCGGGACAAGCGTTTATCGATGGAAAACAGACGGACTCCTACACCTTTCAGCAGGATTATTACTTTATGATGGGCGACAACCGCCACAACTCTGCCGATTCCCGTTTTTGGGGCTTTGTTCCCGAAGACCACGTTGTGGGCAAGGCGGTGTTCATCTGGATGTCGTGGAACACGAACGGAGAGTTTTTCAATAAGATCCGCTGGAGCAGATTATTCAATATCATCCACTGGAACAACGATTGAGCAACCCAGCCGGAGGACTGATTCAGATCCCCTCGCTCTACCTCCCTCCAGCCGAATTGGTATGGCTCTCCCGGTCGAATACCCTATTGACAGACCGGGAGATGAAATGGGAGAAAAAGTGCCTTTTCAACCGAGCATCCATCCTTGGGCCGAACGGCATCCAAACCTTAACCGTACCGGTTCACTCCACGGGAGGAAAACCGACTTGCATCAAGGATATTCAGATTTGCTACCAACAGGATTGGATCCGGGTGCACACGGGTGCGCTCATTGCAGCTTACAACAGCAGTCCGTTTTTTCAGATGTTCAGAGATGAAATATTCACTGTTTATTCCAAAAAGCACCAATTTCTGCTGGATCTCAACGAGGAACTGAATGCCATTGTCATCGGACGACTTTCAAAAGGCAATCCAAACAAGGAGGTAGATCACTATGCATCGGTTCCGGATTGTGACTTCACCTACCTGAAAGATCTGAAAAGCATTGAAGCCCATTTCGCTCCTGCAGCGCCTTATGTCCAGGTTTTCGCTGATCGCTTCCCTTTCAGTCCTTTCATGTCGTGGGTGGATTGGCTTTCCAATACAGGAGGGCGTTAACAGTACGCCTCCGGAGTCAATTTTCCGTAGTTTTGTCCGCCCTTTCTTCTTCCAATCACAACGTCACCCATGTCAATAGATCACATCCGCGAACAGCTCGGCAAGGAAGCCGACAACCTCCTTGGCCATGTATGCCGAACCATACCGGCCTCTCAGATTCACTTGCCCGGAACTGACTTTACTGATCGAATATTCGCAGGAAGCAACAGGAACAATCAGGTATTGCGCAGCATTCAATCCATCTACGGAAGCGGCCGTCTTGCAAACTCAGGCTATGTGAGTATTTTACCCGTGGACCAAGGAATTGAGCACAGTGCTGGAGCTTCATTCGCACCCAATCCCGCATTTTTTGACCCCGAAAACATCGTAAAATTGGCCATTGAAGGCGGATGCAACGCGGTCGCTTCCACATTCGGTGTACTCGCATCCGTTTCCAGGAAATACGCCCATAAGATCCCATTCATTGTAAAGATCAACCACAACGAATTCCTGACCTATCCGAACAAATTTGACCAAATCATGTTTGGATCGGTGGATGAGGCCTGGAACATGGGGGCTGTTGCCGTTGGTGCCACTATTTACTTCGGATCGGAGGAATCATCCCGTCAAATCGTAGAGGTTGCCCGCGCTTTTGAACGGGCACACGAATTGGGTATGGCGACCGTCTTGTGGTGTTACACTCGGAACAGTGCTTTCAAAAAGGATGGCACGGATTACCATACCGCTGCCGACCTTACCGGACAAGCCAATCACCTGGGCGTCACCATTCAGGCCGACATCATCAAACAAAAGTTACCGACTACCAATGGTGGTTACACCGCCTTAAATTTCGGCAAAACACACAAAAAAGTCTACGAAGAACTCTCCTCGCCTCACCCAATCGACCTTTGCAGGTACCAAGTGGCCAACTGTTACATGGGCAGGATGGGATTGATCAACTCGGGAGGCGAAAGCAAAGGTGCCAGCGATCTTTCCGAAGCCATCACTACTGCAGTTATCAACAAACGGGCGGGCGGTCACGGACTCATCTCCGGTAGAAAAGCCTTTCAAAAACCTTTTGATGAAGGCGTCAAATTACTGCATTCAATCCAAGACGTCTATCTCAATAAAGAAGTTACAGTAGCCTAAATTTCAATATTTTAAAATAGATTATTTAAAATAAAAATTGAGATCTAATTTCCCTCGGCAATCTCATTCCTACCGCAAATCAATCAGTATTAGAAGTCCCAAACGACAGCACCATGAGTTGGTTTAAAAGGATTAAAGAAGGCATCACAACGAGTACCCAGGAGAAAAAGGAAACTCCCGAAGGTCTATGGTACAAGTGTCCGAAATGCAAATCCATCCTGACCACCCTAGAGCATGCGGAGAACATGTGGGTGTGCACCAAATGCCAGTTTCATGAACGCATCGGTTCAGAAGAGTATTTCGCCATCCTTTTCGACGAAAGCGGTTATACTGAACTCAACGCAGGTATGCGTTCCGGAGATCCACTCAAGTTCACAGACACCAAAAATTACACCGACCGGGTGCAGGACACCACGCGAAAAACCGGCTTAAATGACGCCATTCGCACTGCATTCGGTGAAGTGCAAGGCATCCCGGTAACCATCGCCTGCATGGATTTCAAATTCATAGGAGGTTCAATGGGATCGGTGATG
>JBJOER010000159.1:0-3410 GCA_046049215.1 Bacteroidota bacterium
AAGGGGTTACCGGTTGTTCGAACAAAAGGGGTCGTTACTTCATCCTTCCACCGAAATAAAAGGTGGGGTGATGGCCGGGGAAGCCATGGATCTGCTCCGTTCGTATTTCAAAGCCAAGCGCTGATCATACGCGAATCGCATTCAGCATTTCGGGTGTCAAAGGCTTGTTTAGGAATTTCTTGACAAGACTGTTCTTGTTGGCCCGGTTGAGGTCTTTGAAACTTTCCGAAGTGGAAAGCAAAATGACTTTGATTCTGCTTTTCTGGCCTCTCTCCAAGTTCGCGAAGGCCTCCAGAAATTCGAAACCGTCCATTCCGGGCATCATGATGTCCAGTAGGATCAGCTCGGGCCATTCGTTTTCAGGAGCGTTTTTGAGGAATTCCAATGCCTCGCGAGCGTCCAGGTGGCTTTGAATCTGCTCGGCAAAATGGTTGCTTTCTATCAGCTTTTTGTGAATGAAAGTATCAATGGTGTTGTCATCGATGAGCATCACCGTCGCATAGCGGAATTCCGCTTCCAGGGTTTGAATGGTACGGTTTGCAGTGTCGTCCGTGGTAATGTTCTTTTTCATCATCAATGCATATTAGGGTGAAGAGATTCCCCCATGTTTCAAGTATTATTACGTCACATTGAAAGGTGGGTTTCAACGATTTTTTCAGAATCCTGTGGTTTGTGGGTAAGCCCTCATGCTTATGGCCCGGAATTGTATCGGGCAATACAAAAAGGCGTCAGTCGGTATTGCTACTGACTGAACGCCCTAACTAACCAACAAACGATTTAATATCAACACTTTAGTCTGAATTTTTGAATGATATGTTCGGGCATTATGCTTTCGATGTGAAAGCCATACAAACCGGTATATCCTGCTTCCGCGAAGGGTTCGACATCGAAGAACAGTTTCAATCCACTGAACGGGACTTCGATTGTTGTGGCTTGCATTCCGGTAATGGCATCCAGCAGAGCCTTTCCAATAGTTTGATCTTGTGGATTTGGGGAATGCCCAATACGGCAGTTCCAGTGGTGGAGCAACGGTTGCGCCGTCAGGTTGGCTGAGATCAACCGTCCTTGCGGGCTGAATAGCATCACCGGGAACATGTCGTTTTTAGTGCCGAGCCTTATCGCTTTCATTTCAATCGTGATTTGAAAGCAATTTATGCGGACATGAAGGGCACATGTGCTCTTTTTTATTCTGATCCTTACACCGGGGTTTTCCAGCGCTGCTTTATTAATTTTGCAGCAGAACAAAATTTGTAAGCCATGCCTTATCCAGAACAATTGTGCGCTCCTATGCGTCAGGAACTGACTTCAACGGGTTTTATGGAACTCAGAGATGCTCAGCAAGTTGAAAATACCCTTCCCACGGCTCAGGGAACGGCTTTGCTCGTAGTGAATTCGGTGTGTGGTTGCGCCGCGGGTGCCGCTCGTCCGGGTGTCCGTCTTGCCCTCAGCCGATCCAATAACCGTCCCGATCACCTCTTTACCGTATTTGCAGGTCAGGATGTGGAGGCTACTTCGCAGGCCCGGAAATACCTGGCTCCTTATCCTCCTTCTTCTCCCTGCATCGCCTTGTTCAAAGACGGTCAGGTAGTGCATATGTTGGAACGTCACCACATCGAGGGTCATTCCGCCGAAATGATTGCAGAAAACCTTTCAGCCGCGATGGATGAATTTTGCGGAGTGAAGGCCTGAAAATAGCCTAGTATGATACAAGGGAAGCGACCTCAATGGGTCGCTTTCTTATTTCGGGAGTATTCCGTTTGCAGCGAGTTCTTTTTCGATTGTAGCACGAACCTGCGCTCTTAGTGCCGGCAAATCGGCTTCGGTCATTCCCTCTGTGGAAATCGGTTGGTGAATGACAATCCGGGAGTGTCCGGGTCTTAAAAGTAGTCTTTCTCCGATTTGATCCGGGAAAAGCCTCCAGTTGTCCAGAAAGGTGATGGGCGCCAGCGGGACTTGCATCTCCAGTGCCAGGCGAAAGGCTCCGCTCTTGAATGGACCCAACGCCGGTGCACATGCGGGAATGGTGCCCTCGGGAAAAATGGCCAGGCTGATTCCCTTTCTGAGGTCTTTGCGTGCCCGCTTATAGGCTTTGTGCGAGTCTGATCTGCTGCTCCGGTCAACCGATATGTTCATCTTTCGGAAAAAAATGCCGAACAGGGGGATCTTTCTGAGCTCAGCTTTGCCCATGAAGTGGAAATAATTGGGGAAAGCGATGTTGGAGGTCAGGATGTCGAGGTAGGACGCGTGATTGGCTACCAGTATGTAAGCCTGGTTTTTTTCGATTTTTCCCTCCCGACGGATGGTATACCGCAGTCCTGTGGTGAAGAAAATCCAATGAGCCCAAACCTTCTTGAGTCTCCAGGCATGGACAAACCATTTTTCTCTGCTGAGTAGGATAAGGAACACCGGATAGAGGGGAAGGAAGAAAAAGAGTCCGCTCAGGAAAAACCAAATGCACCATATCCTGCGACAAATGAACGACAGCGTCTTCACGTTGTAAAGATACCCGTATATGAACTTCCCGGGTGGATTTTGAAACAAAACCGCTCTGTAGATTCGATTATCTTCGCAGCAATGGAAACAGTCGTCAGCGGCATACGCAGCACAGGGAATCTGCATCTGGGAAATTACTTCGGAGCATTAAGGAACTTCCTGAAAATGCAGGAAAACTACAACTGCTTTTTCTTTATCGCCGATTACCATTCATTGACTACGCATCCAAACCCCGCCAGCCTCCGTTCGAATGTCCGTCAGGTGCTTGCAGAGTACCTGGCATGCGGTCTGGATCCCGACAAATGCACCTTGTATGTACAAAGCGATGTGCCGGAAGTTACGGAACTGTACTTGCTGTTGAACATGAACGCTTATCTCGGCGAATTGGAAAGGGCTACCACTTTTAAGGAAAAGGCCAGGAAGCAACCGGATAACATCAATGCCGGATTGCTGACTTATCCTGTCCTGATGGCGGCAGACATTCTACTTCACAAAGCAGCGAAGGTGCCGGTAGGAAAAGACCAGGAACAGCACCTAGAGATGACAAGGCAGTTCGGGAACCGGTTCAATCGGATGTACAATGTCGATTATTTTCCTGAGCCGGTCGCTTTCAATTTCGGTGGCGAACTCGTGAAAGTCCCCGGTCTTGATGGTTCAGGCAAGATGGGGAAATCGGAAGGTGAGGGGAATGCGATCTTCCTGGCAGATAACGATGAGGTGATCCGTAAGAAAGTGATGCGCGCTGTAACCGATTCGGGTCCTACCGGTCCCGGCAATCCGAAGTCGGAGGCCATTTCCAACCTGTTCGCTTTGATGGGATTGGTTTCCGATCCCGATACGCTTTCGTTTTTTGATCAGCAGTACGATGCCGGTACGATACGTTACGGTGACCTGAAGAAACAGCTGGCGGAAGACAT
>JBJOER010000160.1:0-3874 GCA_046049215.1 Bacteroidota bacterium
TTCGAACTCACGGAAGCGATCATCCGAAAAGGATTGCGTACCGTACGGAAATCAACAGGTTTCGCAGGTCGCTGGCAGGTACTTGGACAGGAACCTGTCACTATTTGCGATACAGGGCACAACAAAGAAGGCTGGAGCCAGGTGATGCCATTGATCAACCGCGTTCCACACCGTAACCTGCATATGGTGATCGGCACTGTGGACGATAAAGATCTGTCGAGCCTCTTCGAACTGTTACCCAAAACGGCCACTTACTATTTCTGCAAGGCCGATATTCCCCGCGGCCTGGATCCCGCTGTACTTGAAGAGAAGGCGAAAGATTTCGGACTGAAAGGAAAGGTGTTCCCGAGTGTAGCAGAAGCCCTGAAAAACGCACGGCACGAAGCGCACGGCGACGATCTGGTTTTCGTCGGCGGAAGTACTTTTACCGTGGCGGAAGTGGTTTGATTTTCCGTTGTCCGTTGTCGGTTGTAAGATGCGGATAACTGGTCCCTGAGCCTGTCGAAGGGTCCAAAGTAGGATATGAACAACCAACGATCAAACGGATTCCTATCGCTCTCGGTCAAGATTCAGGCGAAAGACGAATTCCCTTGATACTTATTCAGGCCCTTCTACAACCTTAGGGACCGGACTCTCCTGTTGGCTGAGCTTGTCGAAGCCCCAGCGAAGGATCAAAATTCCTACCCTCACCTTCATAGCCCTTCGACGAGCTCAGGGACCATCGGAATAAAAATCAGGCCATCATCCAACTGAAAAAATCGCTGTACTCGGAAGAGAGCAAAACCGCTTTTTTCTCGCGGTTCATAATGCTTTTGAGCGAATCAGGGATTTCAGGTTTTACGCCCAGCGTTTCCTCCACTACCTCGGAGAATTTCACCGGATGTGCGGTTTCGAGAATGATGCCGGGTGTGCCGGGCCTGAACATGGATTTCTTTTGTTCCCAGGCAAGCCAACCGACTGCTCCATGGGGATCGAGCATGTATCCATAACGTTCATAACAGCTACGCATGACCGACCGGGTTGCTTCGTCGTCGAACGCACAAGCCTTTAGTGCCGATTGCATCCGGCTACGGTCATGGCCATACATATCGAGAAGTCGGGCGAAATTGGATGGGTTGCCCACATCCATCGCATTGCTGATGGTGGGAATGGTTTGAATGGGATGGTACTCCTCGCCTGATAAGTAGCGCACAACCGCATCGTTGCGATTTGTAGCTGCAATGAAACCCGATGTCGGCATTCCTGACAGATGTGCGAGTAATCCTGCAGTCAGGTTACCGAAGTTCCCGCTGGGAACCACAAATACAGGAGGAAGGCTTCCCTCAGGCATCTGACGCAAGGCATCAATGTAATAAAACGATTGCGGGATCAACCGGGCGATATTGATACTGTTCGCGGAGGTGAGTCTGTACCGCTTGTTCAATTCAGCATCGAGAAAAGCGGTCTTGACGATTCGCTGGCAATCGTCGAAACTGCCCTTGATCTCAAGGGCACGGATATTGCCGCCGTTGGTGGTCAATTGCTTTTCCTGCAAAGGACTGACCTTTCCGGAAGGATAAAGAATAACAACTTCTATCCCCTCAACCCCAAAGAAGCCGCTGGCTACCGCGCTTCCGGTATCACCGCTTGTGGCAACCAGCACGGTAAGCTTGCCCTGTTCATTGCGGTTCAGCCACGACATCAACCGGGCCATGAACCGCGCACCCATATCTTTGAAGGCAAGTGTAGGACCATGGAAGAGCTCCAGCACACAGGTATCATCGGTCAACTGCCGTACAGGTACCGGAAAATTCACGGCATCTTCCACGATGCGACGGATCACCTCCTCGGGGATCTCGGGTGAGAAGTAACGAACCGAAACCTCGTATGCGATCTCCTGCAGGCTCTTCGACTTCAATTCGGAGAAGAATCCGGAGGGCATGACCGGAATACGTTCGGGCATGAACAAACCGTTGTCGTCGGGCAGGCTTTTCAGGATGGCCGTAGCCGGATCGAACAGTACGCTATGGTTGTTGGTAGAATAGAATTTCATGATCGAGCAAGAATACGCACACCCTTTCTGTCGATGCGCGAACAATAGAGGTCCGATTTGAGTTTGTTCTTCCGGCAGACCGCCTGCATGCGTTCACCGGTACGAATAGCAGCCTTCTCCCCCACTGCGATGGCGAACACGGATGGGCCGCTGCCACTGATACTGCAGGCAACCGCTTCCTGCATGGCCGCTTCCTTGATGGCATCGAAATAAGGTATTAGGGTTTTACGTGCCGGCTCGGCTACGAAGTCCTCCATGGCGAGGCGCATGAGTCCGAAATTACTTTCGTATAGGGCAGCAGTGAGTGCGGCGGTATTCGACCATTGTCGGATACCGGTAAGCATCGGGATTTGCGACGGCAGCACGGCTCTTGAATCGCGGGTGAGTACTTCCACGCGGGGATGCAGGACAACCGCGTACATATTTTTGGGCACAGGCAGGGGATGCACGAGCCCACTGTGGTGACAAAGCACAATACCGCCCATCAGGCAGGGTGCGACATTGTCGGGGTGTGCGGTGCCGCAGGCTATGCGTTCGCCTTCCATGGCATAGGTCACCAGTTCAGCGCGGTTGAAGGGCCGGCCAATGGCTTCGTTCACGGCGAATGCTCCGGCGGCAGAGCTGGCTGCACTGCTTCCCAATCCGCTGCCCAGAGGCATCTGCTTGGTGAGCCATACATCGAATCCTTGAGAGGATCCGACGGCATTCAAAACGGCGGACATACTTACCGTTACAGTGTTCTTGAGAGGATCCTTACTCAACATGCCTTTATCGCCACGGATGGAACGGATGCGGAGTTCGCCCAGGTCATTGGGTTGGATGCGCACCACGTCGCCGGGCTGGCCTATGGCCATACCGAAGATGTCGAAACCGCAGGCTAGATTGGCTACAGTGGCGGGAGCGAATACTTCGATGGTTTTGGGTGGACGGGACATATTACTCCAGGTATTTGCTGAGGCTGATGATCTCGGCGAAGACTCCGGCAGCTGTCACTTCGGCACCGGCACCCGGACCTTTCACTACCAGCGGACGGTTATTGTACCGCTCGGTAGTGAAGGAAATGATGTTATCGCTTCCGGAGAGATTAAAGAAGGGATGATTCGAATCCACTTCTTCGAGTCGGATCGAAGCTTTTCTTTTTTCCAGTTTTGCGATGAAACGCAAGACTTTGTTTTTCGCAGCAGCAGACTGACGGCGCTTCTCGAACACGGCATTATTTTTCTCCAGCGAAGCAAAGAAATCCGGTACGGTCTTCGCCCGCATGCACTCTGCAGGAAGAATCTGTTCGATGGCGATGTCTTTCAATTCGATTTCCATTCCGGTTTCACGGGCCAGGATCAGCAGTTTGCGGGCTACATCCAATCCGCTCAGATCGACCCGCGGATCGGGTTCGGTGTAACCAAGACGTTTGGCCTCGCGCACGATGTCGCTGAATTTTGTTCCGGCACTGAAGGTATTGAAGATGAACGAAAGCGTACCCGAAAGCACCGCCTCGATCCGCAGGATGCGGTCGCCACTTGTGATCAGGTCGTTGAGCGTATTGATCACCGGCAAGCCGGCACCCACGTTGGTTTCGTAAAGGAAGTTCACATTGCGGCGCCTGGCGATCTCCCGAAGGCGAAGGTAACTCTTCATCGAACCGCTATTCGCCACCTTGTTCGGTGTGACAACAGAAATACTCGACCCCAGGATCGCATCGTAATGCTTCGCCACATCGGGACCACCGGTACAATCGACCAGCACGCTGTTCGGCAGATTCTGCTCCTTCATGCGCTCAATAAAGGCGTCGAGATTGCAGGCGTCGCCTTGCTGAAGATGGTCCTTGTAGTTGGAAAGGGAAAT
>JBJOER010000161.1:0-3926 GCA_046049215.1 Bacteroidota bacterium
CCTGTTGCAGGACGCGGCACAAGCAATCGTGAATGGTGGCCCAACGCCTTGAACCTCAGCATTCTTCACCAGCACAACCCTGTTTCCAATCCCATGGATCCGGGCTTTGATTATGTGCAGGAATTTAAAAAGCTGGATTACAATGCACTGAAGGCCGACCTGACCAAATTGATGACTGACTCCCAGGACTGGTGGCCTGCCGATTGGGGACACTACGGCGGACTATTCATCCGTATGACCTGGCACAGTGCAGGCACTTACCGGACCAGCGACGGTCGCGGTGGTGGCGGTACTGGCAACCAGCGTTTTGCACCCATCAACAGTTGGCCCGATAACGGAAACCTTGATAAGGCCCGCCGCCTGCTTTGGCCCATCAAGCAGAAGTACGGCAACAAAATCTCCTGGGCCGATTTGATGATCCTTGCCGGCAACGTCGCTTTGGAATCGATGGGCTTCAAGACATTCGGATTTGGAGGAGGTCGTACAGACATCTGGCAACCGGAAGAAGACATTTACTGGGGAGGAGAAACCGAATGGCTGGGCGACAAGCGCTACAGTGGGGACCGCGACCTGGAGAACCCGCTTGCAGCCGTACAGATGGGCTTAATCTATGTCAACCCGGAAGGCCCTAACGGCAATCCCGATCCGGTAGCTTCGGGTCGTGATGTGCGTGAGACCTTCGGCCGCATGGCCATGAACGACGAAGAAACGGTTGCGCTGGTAGCCGGCGGACATACCTTCGGCAAAGCTCACGGTGCCGGAGATCCGAAACTGGTCGGACCAGAGCCGGAAGGCGCCCCCATCGAAGCACAAGGCATGGGATGGATCAACTCGTTCGGAACAGGAAAAGGTGTTCACACCACCACTAGTGGTATTGAAGGAGCCTGGAAACCGAACCCGACCCAATGGGATAACGGCTATTTCGACATGCTGTTCGGCTATGAATGGGAACTCACCAAGAGTCCTGCCGGAGCACACCAGTGGGTGGCCAAAAACTGCAAGCCGGAGCACATGATCCCCGATGCGCACGATTCCAGCAAGAAGCATCCCCCGATGATGACGACAGCGGATCTTTCACTGCGATTCGATCCGGCATATGAAAAGATCTCCCGCCGCTTCCATCAGGATCCTCAGGCCTTCGCCGATGCCTTCGCACGTGCCTGGTTCAAGCTGACGCACCGCGACATGGGTCCCAAGTGTCTGTACCATGGGCCGGAAGTACCGTCTGAGGACTTGATTTGGCAAGATCCTATTCCGGCGGTGAATCACGCCCTGATCGATCACAATGATATTGCCTCCCTGAAAGCCACAATTCTGGCATCCGGCTTGACTGTTTCCGAACTTGTCTCTACTGCCTGGGCTTCCGCCTCCACTTTCCGCGGAAGTGATAAACGTGGCGGCGCTAACGGTGCGCGTATCCGCCTCGCTCCACAGAAATTCTGGGAAGCGAATAATCCTGCGCAACTGTCCAGGGTATTGAGCGCCCTCGAGGGGATTCAAAACAGCTTCAACAGCGGGGCTGCCGGAGGCAAGAAGATTTCAATGGCCGACCTCATCGTTCTCGCCGGTTGTGCCGCTGTCGAAAAAGCCGCCAAGGATGCCGGTCACTCCATCGAAGTACCCTTCACTCCGGGTCGCATGGACGCCAGCCAGGAACAGACGGATGTGGAATCGTTCGCCGTTCTCGAACCCCAGGCCGACGGTTTCCGCAACTACTCGAAAAAGACCTACCGCGTTCCTGCCGAAGAAATGATGGTGGACAAGGCCCAGCTGTTGAACCTGAGCGCTCCGGAAATGACTGTGTTGATCGGCGGACTCCGTGTACTGGGTGCTAACTCTAACGGCAGTAAGCACGGCGTATTCACAAAACAGGAAGGCAAACTCACGAACGATTTCTTTGCGAACCTGCTGAGCATGGGAACAGTGTGGACCCCTTCTGCCACAGACAAAGGTGTTTACGAAGGCCGAGATCGTCACAACGGAGATTTGAAATGGACAGGTACTCGCGTCGACCTCGTGTTCGGATCGAATTCACAGCTTCGCGCCATCTCCGAAGTGTATGCACAAAGCGACAACAAGGATAAATTCGTGAAGGACTTTGTGAATGCCTGGAACAAAGTGATGAACCTCGATCGTTTCGATCTGAATAAGTGATCATCACCAGTTATAGAAAAGGTGGCTCACACGGGCCACCTTTTTTTATTGCAGAAACTCCGGATCACTCCTTTACCAGCAATACGGTCAACTCCTCGAACTGTTGCCAGGTCAAAGCCTCCGCCCGAAGGTCTAGATAGGGGATGCCTGCGCTTTCAGAAGGAAGAAGTGGTTTCAGCGCATTGCGAAGGGTCTTCCGCCGCTGACTGAACCCCTGCTTCACCACCCGCTTGAATGCGGCCTCACTGCACCGGAGGCTTGTATGAGCGTTGCGCTTCATTCTAAGCACGCCCGATTTCACACGGGGCGGTGGATTAAAACATTCTTCATTGACCGTAAAAAGGTACTCAATATCGTACCAGGGCTGCAACAACACACTCAGTATTCCATAGTCGCGGTTGCCCGGGGGTGAAGCGATACGCTCGGCCACCTCCTTCTGAAACATACCCACTACCACAGGGATGCGGTCTTTCAGATCGAGTACGCGAAAGAGGATCTGCGTCGATATATTGTAGGGGAAATTGCCGATCAGCCCGAAACTTCCGGCGGGCAGCCTATCCTCATGCAACTGCAGAAAATCACCTTCAATGAGTCTTGAGCCGAGCTCAGGATAATGCTGCCGCAGGTAAACCACCGACTCTGCATCCAGCTCCACAGCATGGAGTTCGAGGGAAGAATCTTCCGTCAGATGCTGAGTCAGCACACCCATGCCGGGTCCGATCTCCAGCACCTTGCAAACGTCTTCGGGAAGCTCCAGGGCGCCGATGATCCGCATAGTAACGGAATCGTCTATGAGAAAATGCTGCCCAAGGCTTTTCTTAGGCCTGACCCCGCCACGGTACTTCATCCCACTACCTCCAGCAAGGTTCGGAAGGCAACAAATTTTCCGCCGAAAGCCCTGGCCGTTTCGGCTTGCAGCGCCGGCGCAAACTCGTCGCGGTACCGCTCGTAAGTGGCCATATCCTTGCAAGTGTATTGAACCGCATACGTGAAGCCTCCTTCCTCCTCCGCCAGGACACGACAGAGTCTAAAGTCAATGAACATACCCGTGCGCATCACATCGGGTATGTGTTTTTCCTTCATCCAGGAAAGCCATGCTCCGGCCACATCGGTATCGATATTCAGCGTGACGTTGTAGATGATCATGTTGGACATCCCGTAGCTCAGTTCAATTTATCACCACGCAGCTGTCGGAACCGCTTGCGTGCATCGACGGTATAGAGACTTCCGGGATACTTGGTCAACAGTTCCTCGTAAAGCTTCATAGCCCTTTCCTTATCTTGCATCCGGTTCTGGACCAGATCGGCAAGCTGGAACAACGCATCATCTGCAAGGATATCCTGTCCAAACTTCTCTAGGACCTCCTGATACAACAATGCGGCTGCTTCATATCGGCCCTGTGAACGGCGTATTGAGGCCTTTTTAAACAACACCTCATCCGTAAGAGTATGCTCCGGAAACTGCAATAGCAAGGTATCCAGTGCCATTAACGATAGACTATCCTTGTTTTGAAAATCCAGCAAATCAGCGCGGGCATACATCAATAAAGCCTCGGTTGTGGTATCAAGATTCGTATTGTCGGTGATGAGCAAAGCCAGCGATAGCGCATCATTGCTGATGAGCTGGCTGGTGGCAGCCTTCAGCACGTTCAACTGATCCTTGGCCCAATCGAATTCGCCCATGAAGTAAGAAAGCCGTGCGTTGCGGTATTTGGCTTCACGGCCCAATGCATCGTTCTTGAAATCCTTGTCGACTTGTCCGTAAAGCAAGGC
>JBJOER010000162.1:0-16349 GCA_046049215.1 Bacteroidota bacterium
TCCGGGGAAGTAAGTCCTGCCCCGTTCGGCATAGTCGCTTTTCATATCACGCAGGAAGTTGACCTTTTGAAAGGCGGAACCAAGCTTCCTCGCCGGTGATTTCAGTCGTTCGTAGGCCTCCAGATTACCGTTGCAGAACACGTGAAGGCACATCAGTCCGACCACTTCGGCCGAGCCGTAGATGTATTCTTCGTACTGCTCCTGTTTGTAGTCGCTTTTGTACAGGTCCATCTCCATCGAATGCAGGAATGCTTCGATGAGGTCGTGCCCGATATTGTATTGATTGACTACTGCCTGGAAACTGTGCAGAACCGGGTTGGTACTGATGCCTTCGTGGATGGCTTCCCAGGTCTGCTGACGGAAGCGGTCGAGGAGGATTTTTTTATCGTGTTCGTGGAAAGTGTCCACGATCTCATCGGCTACACGAACGAACCCGTAGATGGCGTAAATGGGGTCGTGCAACTTTCGGCCCAGGGTCTGGATGCCCAGGCTGAACGAAGTGCTGTAGCGGCGGGTGATCCGCTTGCTGAGTTGAAAACAGACGTCAGTGTAAAGATCCATCGTCCTGGAGAATGCGTTGGGTGGTTAAACGTGAGCCGATGACGACGATGGGCAAGCCGGTTCCGGGGACCGTACTTGCGCCGACGTAGTAAAGGTTGTTGTATTCTTCGTCCTTGTTGGCGGGACGGAAGCCGCCGATCTGGTTGAGGCCGTGCGCGAGTCCGAGTCCGCTGCCACGGTACAGGTTGAACTTGTCCTGCCAGTCGACCGGACTGAGTACGGTCCGGGTAATGGTATTGCTGCGAATGTCGTATCCGATGCGTTCGCTCATGTCGTCCACGATGGTATCGGCCAGTTGCTCCGCATCCGACCAGTCGGGCTTGAAGCGCAGGTCGGGAACAGGGCAGAGGATGAACAGGCTATCGCACCCCTCCGGAGCACTGTTGTCGTTGGAGCGAGAGCGGACGTTGACGTAATAATAGGGCTTCCGGGGACTCACCGATGTCTTGAAGATGGTGTCGGCGTAGTCCTTGAAGTTATTGCCAAGGAAGTAATTGTGGTGGTAGAGGTTGTCGAGCTTTTTATTGACTCCGAGGTACACCGTGAATGGAGCCAGTGTCCATTCGAGTTTATCGAGTTTCTCTTCGTTGAACCGGGGGCGCTTCAATACCTTTCCCCTGAAGGAGGCTGCATCGGCGTTGCATACGATGCGATCGGCCGTGAATCGGCGACCGTCCTTGGTCACGGCAGCGGTGATACGCTTTCCATCGGACTCGAGGGAGTCGATTTCGGTATTGTAATGGAATACGGCTCCCTTTTCCTGCAGGTAGGCGACCGCAGCATCCACGATCTTGTACATGCCGCCCTGAACATTCCAGTATCCGTCGTGTTCCAGTTCGGTGTAATTCAGGAGGCTGTACACGGCCGGGGTCTGGAAGGGCGTGGAGCCCAGGAAGAACGAAACCAGTGAGAAGATCACCTTCACTTCCTGCGAGTCGAAGTTGCGCTCCAGTTCCGACCACATCGAACGGAACATCTTGGGTCCGTGTTTCAGAGGCACACGACTCAATTGCATCAGGTAATCGAGCTTTGAGTCGAAGTTTCGTTTGATGACGATGTCTTCCGTGTCGTGGAAAAGTTTGCCGGCTGCCGACAGGTATTTTTTGGTTTTCGGAACCAGGTCAGTCTCAATACCGGCGAATTCACCGGCCAGTTTGTCCAGGTCCTTGTAGATCAGAAAGGGTTTCTTCCTGCCCTCGAAGTAAACGGCATAGAGGGGGTTGAGTTCATTTAGCGTGAGCGGGTTGGGGATGCCGCAATACTCGAAGAGCTCCTTGAATTCATAACTCATGCTGAAAAAGGAGGGGCCCATATCGAAACTGAAGCCGTCCTTTTCGATCAGGTTCAGGCGACCACCGGGTATGTGGTATTTCTCGACGAATTCAACCTGGTAACCCTTGGAAGCCAGCCGCATACCGGTGGCGAGTCCGCCAAGTCCGGTACCGATGATCAAAACCTTTTTCCGTGAAGACATGGCTGAAAAACAGTCTAAAGATAGTTTAGTTTGACAGGCCGTACGTTATTTTTTCAACAAATCCGCTGAATTGGCACAAGGTCGCATTTTTAGTCTGGAGCCTGTCTCACGGCATGGTGTGAAATCCGCTGCAGATCGCTTGGGTGGTGAATGGGCCCAAATCACCTACTTTTGCAGTCCGAATCGGGGAATGAACATTTTCAGCTCCCCGACTGTTATAGGCAACAACGTTATGATCCTGCTCAGCACCCCCATCGATTACCTGCCGGTCGCCATGATGTTTGTGGTGGCCATCGGGTTCGTTCTCTTCACGATGTTCGTTACGCACATCCTGGGTCCCCGCCGGAAGTCGGCCATCAAACTCGACACGTTCGAGTGCGGGATAGAACCTCAAGGCAACTCACGTCTTCCCTTCTCGATCAAATACTTCCTGATCGCGATCCTCTTCGTGTTGTTCGATGTCGAGGTAATCTTCATGTATCCCTGGGCGGTCAACTTCGCCGAGTGGAGCAAGGAAAGCAGCGCCGCATTCCTGGAGATGTTCGTCTTCCTCGGACTCCTTGTCCTGGGTTTGTTTTACATCATCCGCAAAGGGGCGTTGAAATGGGAATGATCACAGTGTTTTGAGCAGCAACAGCCAAGAAGATGTCGAAAGAGCTAACCAAACTGGAAGGATTCGAGGGCCCCGGGTTCCTCGCTACCTCGCTGGATAAGGCTGTGGGCCTTGCCCGTAAGAATTCAATCTGGCCCTTGCCGTTCGCCACCTCATGCTGCGGCATCGAGTTCATGGCCACCATGGCTTCTACCTACGACCTCGGCCGGTTCGGTTCGGAGCGATTGAGTTTTTCTCCGCGTCAGGCCGACCTACTGATGGTGATGGGTACCATCGCCAAGAAAATGGGTCCTGTCCTGCGCCAGGTGTATGAGCAGATGGCCGAACCGCGTTGGGTGATCGCCGTCGGCGCATGTGCCTCTACCGGCGGTATTTTCGACACGTATAGTGTACTGCAAGGCATCGACCGCATCATCCCGGTTGACGTCTATGTTCCCGGTTGCCCTCCGCGTCCCGAGCAGATCCTCGACGGCGTGCTCAAGATCCAGGACCTGGTGGCCAACGAGTCGCTCCGGCGCCGTGATTCACAGGAATACAAAGACCTTCTCGCCTCTTACGGCATCGAATAGGCCATGAATACAATCTCCAGCGAAACCATCGTCTCCCGACTCCGTGAGCAGTTCGGGGATGCCATCGGGAACGATGAGATGAATTACGACATGCTCACCATCACGGTGGCGCCTGACCGCATTCACGATGTCCTCAGGTTCATGAAAGAGGACCCAGCAATGGGTTTTCATTTCCTGACCACAATGTGCGGCCTGCATTTTCCCGACCAGGCCCTCCCGTTCGGATTGATGATCCAATTGCACAACATGCCGGCGAACACACGCGTGCGGTTCAAAACCTTCACCGCCGACAGCGAGCCTGTTTTCCGCTCACTCACCGATATCTGGCCCTCCGCCAACTGGATGGAGCGGGAGGCTTTTGATTTTTATGGTTTCCGCTTCAGCGGTCACCCCGACATGCGCCGCATCCTGAACATGGATTCGCTGGAAGGCTGGCCGCTGCGCAAGGAGTATCCGCTGGAGGATCCTTTCCGCCAGGACAAAGACGACAAAATGTTCGGACGCTGATCCAAACCTAAACCACCCGGAAGATCACCATGGCCACGCCACAAACACCTGCTCCCAACAACAGCCAGACCGCGCTGCAGGAGAAGGAATATACCATCCTCAACCTCGGGCCTACACACCCGGCCACGCACGGTATTTTCCAGAACGTGATGAAAATGGACGGGGAGCTGATCGTCTCGGCGGAGCCGACCATCGGCTATATCCACCGCGCTTTCGAGAAGCTGGCCGAGCGTCGTCCGTATTACCAGGTGACCCCCATCACCGACAGGCTCAATTACTGCTCATCGCCTATCAACAACATGGGCTGGCACATGACAGTCGAGAAGCTGGCCGGCATCGAAATTCCCGAGCGCGTTCAGTATCTGCGTGTCATCGTGATGGAACTGGCCCGCATCGCCGACCACATCATCTGCAATTCGGTGATCGGTGTGGATAGTGGTGCGATGACCGGATTCCTTTACGTTTTCCAGTGGCGTGAGTTCATCTACGAAATTTACGAAGAGTTGTGTGGCGCACGCCTCACCACCAACATCGGCCGCATCGGCGGCATGGAACGCAATTTCAACGAGACCGCCTGGAAGAAGATCAATCACCTGTTGAAGGAGTTTCCCGATGGATTGCGTGAGTTTGAGAACCTGTTGGTGCGTAACCGCATCTTCATGGACCGCACCATCGCCTGCGGTCCCATCAGCGCCGAGCGCGCCCTTCAATATTCTTTCACCGGACCGAATCTGCGCGCAGCCGGGGTTGATTACGATGTGCGCTTGATGAATCCGTATTCCGGATACGACAAATTCGAATTCACCATCCCCGTGGGTACTAACGGCGACACCTATGACCGATTCATGGTACGCCAGCGCGAAATGTGGGAGAGCCTCGGCATCATCCGTCAGGCCATCGACAAGCTCGACCGGATGAGCGACAAGACCACCATTCATGCCGACGTGCCCGAGTTCTACCTGCCTCCGAAAGAGGAGGTCTACAACAGCATGGAGGCGCTGATCTGGCACTTCAAGATCGTGATGGGCGAGACGAAGATCCCGGCAGGCGAAGTTTACCATTGTGTTGAAGGAGGAAACGGTGAACTCGGTTTCTACCTGATCAGCGACGGAGGACGTACGCCTTACCGCCTGCATTTCCGCCGTCCCTGTTATATCTATTACCAGGCTTACCCCGAGATGGTGAAGGGAGCGATGCTCAGTGATGCCATCCTCACCATGAGTTCCATGAACGTGATTGCCGGCGAACTTGATGCCTGAACCAAACCATAGAGCATGAGCGAGAACAAATCCCTCCGTTTCAGTGATGAAGCCCGCGCCCTGATCGGGAAGATCATCCAGCGCTATCCCGAAGGCCGTCAGAAATCCGCGTTGTTGCCTGTGTTGCACATCGCCCAGGCCGAGTTCGGTGGCTGGCTCAGTCCCGAGGCCATGGACCAGGTTGCCGAAGTACTCGGCATCCAGTCGATCGAAGTGTATGAGGTTGCCTCTTTTTACTCCATGTTCAACCTTAAGCCGGTGGGCAAGTGTGTCGTCGAGGTTTGTCGAACCGGACCCTGCTGGCTTCTCGGTGCGGAAGATATCGTGAAGTACATGGAGAAGAAGCTCGGCATCCGCGAAGGGCAGACCACAGCCGACGGTATGTTCACCCTCAAGACCGTCGAGTGCCTGGCTTCCTGCGGCACGGCCCCCATGATGCAGATCGGCGAGACCTATCAAGAAACCTGACGCTCGATAAGGTCGACACCATCCTCGACCAGTGTCGTAGTACGGTGTCCGAGCCCGTATCACACTGGCGCAAAGACAAGATCAAGGCATAACCCTTTCCAAGGAACCTCGACATGGCCAAGAAGCTACTTACCGAACATATAAACGTACCGGGTATCCGAAATCTCGATACCTACCGCCAACACGGAGGGTACGAGACCCTGAAGAAGGCCCTGGGCATGAAGCCCGACGACATCGTGGAGGAGGTCAAGAAATCCGGACTCCGTGGACGCGGGGGCGCCGGCTTCCCCACGGGAATGAAATGGAGTTTTCTGGCCAAACCCGAAGGAGTACCACGTCACCTAGTCTGCAATGCCGACGAAAGTGAGCCGGGAACGTTCAAGGACCGCTACATGATGGAGCGCCTTCCGCACCTGTTAGTAGAAGGGATGACCATCGGTAGTTTTGCTTTGGGATGCCGTACTTCGTATATATACATCCGTGGTGAACTGATGTACGTGTTCCACATCCTGCAGGAAGCCATCGACGAAGCCTACGCCGCCGGACTTTTGGGCAAGAACATCCTCGGCAGCGGCTGGGATTTCGACCTGTACGTGCACTGCGGAGGCGGAGCC
The DNA here is from genome assembly GCA_046049215.1 of Bacteroidota bacterium. Classification (GTDB taxonomy): domain Bacteria; phylum Bacteroidota; class Bacteroidia; order AKYH767-A; family OLB10; genus JAJTFW01. Next base: position 6,066 of record JBJOER010000162.1, read on the forward strand.
TACATCTGTGGAGAGGAAACAGCGCTGATCGAGTCGCTCGAAGGCAAACGTGGCAATCCCCGCATCAAGCCTCCATTCCCCGCTGTAAAGGGAGTATGGGACCGACCCACCGTAGTCAATAATGTGGAGAGCATCATGGCCGTTGTGCCCATCGTGCGCGACGGAGGTGATGCGTATGCACAGATCGGGGTAGGGAAGAGCACCGGTACCAAATTGATCTCCGCCTGCGGGCACATCAAGAAGCCGGGCGTTTACGAGATCGAACTCGGAGTTCCTGTTGAGGAGTTCATCTACTCCGATGCCTACTGCGGCGGTATCCGCAACGACAAGAAAATGAAGGCTGTGGTTGCCGGTGGTTCTTCCGTGCCCATCCTTCCCGCTGAACTCATACTGAAGACCGCCAACGGTGAGCCCCGATTGATGACCTATGAATCGCTTGCCGACGGCGGATTCGCCAGCGGTACCATGCTCGGTTCCGGAGGATTCATCGTGATGGACGAAGACACCAGCGTGGTGAAGAACTTGTGGAATTTCACCCGTTTCTATCACCACGAAAGCTGCGGACAATGCAGTCCCTGCCGCGAAGGGACAGGCTGGATGGAAAAGATCCTGCACAAGATCCTCGACGGACACGGAACGCTTGCCGATGTGGACCTGCTTTGGGAGATCCAGTCGAAGATCGAAGGCAAGACCATCTGCCCGCTCGGCGATGCGGCTGCCTGGCCTGTCGCCAGCGCCATCCGCCATTTCCGGTCGGAGTTCGAGGAGTACGTGAGCCGTCCATCCTCCATCACCCATGACCATCATTATTACCGTGTGAACAACCTTAATCCCGTTCATGCCTAACCGTTAAGCCATGCCGAAAGTCACCATCGACGGACACACGATAGAAGTACCCGAGGGCACCACCATCCTTCAGGCCGCCCGCATGATCGGTGGGGATGTCACGCCTCCGGCCATGTGCTATTATTCCAAGCTCAAGACCAGTGGAGGCTACTGCCGCACCTGCATCGTGAAGGTCACCAAGGGTTCCGAGAAGGACCCCAGACCGATGCCCAAACCCGTTGCTTCCTGCCGCACCACCGTCATGGATGGTATGGAGGTTCAGAATACGACAGCACCCGACCTGCTCGAAGCACGCAAGGGAGTTGTCGAGTTCCTGCTCATCAATCACCCGCTCGACTGTCCCATCTGCGACCAGGCGGGTGAATGCCACCTGCAGGACCTCAGTTACGAACACGGTTTGTCCAAGACCCGGTATGAGTTTCCCCGCCGGGAATTCGAAAAGATCGATATCGGCGATACCATCAAGCTCCACATGACGCGGTGCATCCTCTGCTACCGCTGTGTGAAAGTCGCCGACCAATTGTGCAACAGCCGCGTGCACGGTGTGATCAACCGGGGCGATGTAGCCGAGATCAGCACTTACATCGAGAACGTCATCGACCAGGATTTTAGCGGGAACATGATCGATGTATGCCCCGTTGGCGCACTCACCGACCGCACCTTCCGTTTCAAAAGCCGCGTGTGGTTCACCAAGCCGTTGGATGCACACCGTTCCTGCGACAAGTGCTGCGGAAAGGCTGTGCTTTATACCAGCGGCAACGAAGTGATGCGTGTTTCCGCCCGCAAGGACCAATGGGGTGAAGTGCAGGATACCACGGAAGGCAAACCGGGGTGGATCTGCAATACCTGCCGTTTCGAAAAGAAGAACCTCAGCCACTGGACCGTGGAAGGCCCCCGCGCCATCGATCGTCATTCCGTCATCTCCCAGAACAAGTACATCGCCAAGAAAGACCTGCGCATCGACGTTTCCAACCAGAAACAGATTCAGGAAAAAGCGCACAACTGATCCGGACAACCCATGGAATTCATCCTCGTCAAATTCGCACTGGTGGTGCTGGTCTTCCTGCTCTCGCTGGGTGTCGCCGCCTATACCACTTTCGCCGAGCGTAAAGTAGCAGCTTTCCTGCAGGATCGCATCGGTCCCAACCGTGCTGGTCCCTTCGGCTTGCTTCAGCCCATCGCCGACGGTGTCAAGATGTTCATGAAGGAGGAGATCATCCCTACCAATGCCGACAAAGCCTTGTTCATCTTGGGGCCTTCGGTCATGATGATGACCGCCTGCATGACCGGGGTTGTCATTCCCTGGGGTGATACCTTGTTCATCAACGGTACGGAGTATGCGTTACAGATCACCGACATGAACATCGGGATCCTGTACGTTTTCGGCGTCGTGAGCATCGGTGTGTACGGCATCATGATCGGCGGTTGGGCTTCCAACAACAAGTACTCGCTGATGGGCGCCATCCGTGCCTCCTCACAGATGATCAGTTACGAGCTCGCCATGGGAATGTCCATCATCGCCCTGGTGATGACCACCGGTACGCTCAGCGTCCGCGAGATTGTGGAGCAGCAACAAGGCCTGGGATGGAATGTCTTCGTACAGCCGCTTGGTTTCCTCTTGTTCATCGTCTGCGCATTTGCCGAGTGCAACCGTACCCCTTTCGACCTGCCCGAATGCGAAACAGAACTCGTCGGCGGATACCACACGGAATACAGCTCGATGAAACTGGGCTTCTACCTCTTCGCCGAGTATATCAACATGTTCATTTCTTCCGCCATCATCTCCGCTTTGTTCTTCGGCGGCTACAATTTTCCGTTCATCGACCAGCTCGACCTGCCGCACAATATCATCACCTTGCTTGGCACCCTGGTCTTCTTCGCCAAGATCTTCTTCTTCATCTTCTTCTTCATGTGGATCCGCTGGACCATCCCCCGTTTCCGGTACGACCAGCTCATGCACCTGGGATGGCGCATCATGATTCCGCTCGCCCTCGTGAACATTGTCCTCACCGCCGTATTCGTCCTTTGGAAGAACGGTCAATTGTTCTGATTCCCATCCACACAGAGGAAATCCATCACCCACAAGCATGCAACTCACCAACCGTTCGGAAATCGTAGTCAACAAGCAGATGAGTTTCTGGGAGAAAATGTATCTCCCGGCCATCCTTAGCGGACTCACCATCACCATACGCCACCTGTTCCGAAAAAAAGCGACTGTGCAGTACCCCGAGCAGCATCGTCCGGTCGCACCGGTTTACCGGGGCTGGCATGTGCTCAAGCGCGACGAGCAGGGCAGGGAGAATTGCACCGCGTGTGGACTTTGCGCCGTGGCGTGTCCTGCAGAAGCCATCACCATGACCGCTGCAGAGCGCAAGAAGGGCGAAGAGAGCCTTTATCGTGAGGAGAAATACGCTTCCGTGTACGAGATCAACATGCTTCGTTGCATCTATTGCGGATTGTGCGAGGAGGCCTGTCCCAAGGAGGCCATCTTCCTTACCGACCGCATGGTTCCCGCTGATATGTTGAGGTCGAGTTTCATTTTCGGAAAGGATAAACTCGTGGAGGGCACTACCTCTGAAACGCGGATCGACATCAGCAAGCGAAGCACCGCTCACCGTAAGCCCTGAATTAATCCCCCGCCTTTCGAAAAAGATTATTTTCGCACCGCAAAGGTCCTAAACCGTGAACCCACAACTTCCTTTCCTGGTCCTGTCCGCCCTCTCGGTGTTCAGTGCCCTGATGGTGGTCTTTTCCAAACGACCTGTGCACAGCGTGCTTTATCTGATCTTCTGCTTTTTCACCATCGGCGGGCATTACCTGTTGTTGAATGCTCAGTTCCTGTTTGCGGTACACATCATTGTCTATGCAGGAGCCATCATGGTACTCTTCCTCTTCACCATCATGTTCATCAACATGAACCGTGACTCGGAGGTGAATAAGTCCACCCTGGTGAAATCGGCGGCAACGATCGTCGCCGGCACGCTGTTGCTTGTACTTACCGGCACTTTTACCGGCTCAGAGACCGGATTACCCGCACCTGCCGGAGAACTGCAGATCGGTACGGTGGCCAATTTGGGCAAGGCCCTTTATGGTCCCTACGTACTTCCTTTCGAACTCATCTCCATCCTGCTCCTGTCGGCCATGGTCGGCGCGGTCATGCTGGGAAAAAAAGACATTGATTAATCCCGGTACCGCATGAACACCATCCTGCAACACGTGCCGATCGAATACTACCTGGGCCTTAGCGCTATCCTGTTCACCATCGGTGTGCTGGGTGTGATGATCCGCCGCAACGCCATCATTGTGTTCATGTGCGTGGAGCTCATGCTCAATGCGGTGAATCTGCTGCTGACCGCCTTCTCCACCATGCACGGCGACGCTGCAGGGCAGGTGATGGTCTTCTTCATCATGGCTGTTGCGGCTGCCGAAGTCGCTGTCGGACTCGCCATTCTCGTCATGGTGTACAACAACATCAGGTCGGTCGACATCCAGGCATTGAACAAACTCAAGTGGTAACCCAACATAACGACTGACCGCGCACGCATGTACTCAATCAGCTGGCTGATACCACTCCTACCTCTTTTGGGATTCATCCTCACCGGTGTGCTCAACAAGCGCTTATCCGTGCAATGGAGTGGAGGCATCGCCACGGGCGCTGTGCTTGGATCGTTTCTCCTTTCGCTGGGTGTTTTCAGCGAAGTGGCGCAGGCCGGTTCCGTGCCGGAACGCGTGGTGCTCTTCAACTGGATCAGTGCGGGAGACCTGAATATCGATTTCTCTTTTCTCATCGACCGTTTGTCAGCGGTCATGCTGCTGGTCATCACCGGCGTCGGTACGCTGATCCACCTGTATTCGATCGGTTACATGCACCATGAGCCCGATCATCCCCGCTTCTTCGCTTACCTGAACCTGTTCGTGTTTTTCATGCTGTTGCTGGTGATGGGATCGAACTACATCGTGATGTTCGCCGGCTGGGAAGGTGTGGGATTGTGCTCGTATCTGCTGATCGGTTTCTGGTTCCGCAACCGCGATTACAGCAATGCGGCCAAGAAGGCCTTCATCATGAACCGCATCGGAGACCTTGGTTTCCTGCTGGGTGTTTTCCTCATCTACACCACCTTCGGCAGCGTCAGTTACAAAGAAGTGTTCGAAGGCGCCAAGTCATTCGGTACCGATCATCCTGCAGTGGTCGCCATTTGCCTGCTGCTCTTCATCGGGGCGATGGGTAAGAGCGCTCAGATCCCCCTTTACACCTGGTTACCCGATGCCATGGCAGGTCCCACGCCTGTCTCTGCGCTTATCCACGCCGCGACGATGGTCACTGCCGGTATCTACATGGTGGTTCGTTCCAACGTACTCTACACCATCGCTCCTTACGCCTCTGAGATAGTGGCTGTAATCGGGCTGGCGACTGCATTTTTCGCAGCGACCATCGGTTTGCTTCAGAACGACATCAAGAAAGTATTGGCCTATTCAACGGTAAGCCAGCTGGGTTATATGTTCGTCGCCCTTGGTGCAGGCGCATACGATACGGCTCTTTTCCACGTCGTGACGCATGCCTTCTTCAAAGCCCTCCTGTTCCTTGGTGCCGGGTCAGTCATCCATGCCATGAGCGGAGAGCAGGACATCCGTCGCATGGGCGGACTCAAAGGAAAGCTTCCGGTCACGCATGCCACCTTCCTGATCGGCACACTGGCCATCGCCGGGCTTCCTCCTTTTGCCGGATTCTTCAGCAAGGACGAGATCCTAGCTGCGGTTTACGGCTATTCGTTGCCGATGTTCACCCTGTTATCCATCACCTCCGTACTCACGGCAGTGTACATGTTCCGTTTGTACTGGGTGGTATTCCACGGGGATTTCCGCGGCACGGAGCATCAGCGCCATCACCTGCATGAATCGCCGGTTTCGATGACCCTTCCATTGATCGTCCTAGCGGTATTGTCCACCGTTGGCGGATTCATCGGCATGCCTGCCGTCTTCCACCTGCCGCACGCCTTCCATGCCTTCATGGAGCCTGTGATCTGGAAAGCGGGCGCGCACGAAGTCTCCCACACTTTCGAGTGGATGCTCATCGGTGTTTCACTGATCATCCTCGCGGTCATCATCGTTCTCACCCAAGCCATCTACGTCAAGCGTAAGCAGATCCCCGTGGAGGATGATGCGGTCCCGGCCGGACTTCCGCGCTGGATCGCCAACAAGTACTACGTGGACGAGTTGTATCACACCCTGGTCACGGCACCCCTTGACCGACTTTCGGGAATCCTTCACCGTTATATCGACAACGGCGCTATAGACAAGGTCGTGAACCTGAGCGGATCGGGTCTTCGCAGCATCAGCTCCGGATTGCGCTACATCCAAACCGGCAACACGGGTGTTTACATCATCGCCATGGTGGTGGGTGTCATTCTTCTTCTTGCCTTAACCCTCTTTGTATGACAGACGGAACGCTACTGCTGCTCTTGCTTCTGCTGCCGGCCCTTGCTGCCGCTGTCGTGCCCTTCATCCGTCCCGAAGGTTCCAGGGGTTTTGCGCTCGGAGCCTCTGTGATCCAGCTGCTGGCCACTGTTTTCCTGTTCCAGGGTCAGGCGCTGTCCGAAAACGGCTGGCTCGAAATTTCCTACGACTGGGTCCCGGATCTGGGTATTCATTTCCATTTGGGTGTTGATGGCATCGGCATTCTGCTGTTGGCACTCACCAATGTGCTTGTGCCGCTCATTGTCCTCAGTTCACACCGCAACAACCACCATCGCCCGAATGCCTTGTTCGGACTCATCCTGCTGATGCAGGCTGCGCTGAACGGTGTGTTCATGGCCATGGACGGATTCCTATTCTATGTATTCTGGGAACTGGCCCTGCTGCCCATCTGGTTCATCTGTCTGCTGTGGGGAGGAGCTGACCGGGTTCGCATCACGCTCAAGTTTTTCATTTACACGCTATCCGGATCACTGCTGATGTTGCTTGGCTTGATCATGGTGTACCTCCAAACACCTGCACCCCATAGTTTTGATCTCAACGCTTTGTATACCGTTGCTCTGGACGCAAACGACCAGGGTTGGTTGTTCTGGATGTTCTTCCTTGCCTTCGCCATCAAGATCCCGGTGTTTCCTTTCCACACCTGGCAACCGGATACGTACACCGATGCTCCACCGCAAGGTTCGATGTTGTTATCGGGCATCATGCTGAAGATGGGCATCTACGGCATCATCCGCTGGATGCTTCCGATTCTTCCCGATGGCATCGCTGAATGGGGCAATACGGTTCTGGTGCTTTGTGCCATCGGTATCGTTTATGCGTCGATCATCGCGCTTACCCAACGCGACTTTAAGCGATTGATCGCTTATTCCTCCATCGCCCACGTCGGTTTGATCACCGCAGGTGTGTTTTCGCTCAACATTCAAGGCCTGCAAGGGGCCATGGTGCAGATGCTTGCCCACGGCGTGAACGTGGTCGGCTTATTCTTCATCGCCGACATCATTGAGCGACGCATGAAAACCAGGACCATGGATGAGTTGGGTGGACTGGCCAACAACCATCCCATGTTCAGCATCCTGTTCCTGATCGTGCTGCTCGGCTCGGTTGCCTTGCCTCTCACCAACGGTTTCGTCGGCGAGTTCCTGCTGTTGAGCGGTATCTACCAGACAGGCGCACTGCTTGCCGCCGTTTGCGGATTGACGGTGATCCTCGGTGCGGTTTACATGCTTCGTGCCTACCAGAAAGTCATGCTGGGTGAAGCCAAGCCTCAGAATGTCGAATTCACCGGACTCGCTTCCTCCGAGAAAATCGTACTCATCGTTCTGGCTGCATTGATCATCATCACCGGAATCTATCCTGCACCGATCCTACAGACCGCCCAGCCGGCAGTTGAGGACGTGCTTTCTTATGTACAAGACCTCTACTGACCTATGAAAGCGCTGATCATCGTCTCCCTGTTGGGCGTCGCGGCCATGATGCTCGAGGCCTTGCGTCTCAAGAGGTACGTCATGATGGTGACTGTAGCGGGCCTCATCGCCGCTCTGGTTACTATCGCCGGTGAGTGGAATTCCGGTATGTCGTACTTCAGCGACATGGTGTACTACGACAATCAGGCGCTTGCTTTCTCCGCGCTGATCGTCTCCATCACCCTGTTGTGGCTTTTCCTCGGACGCAGCATGTTCTGGTCTCCCGACCCCCGCTCGGACCAGGCCTCTATCCTGCTTTTCGTCAGTGCAGGAGCGTTAGCCATGGCCGGTGCCGCGGATATGACCATGTTCTTCATCGGATTGGAGATCCTGTCCATCAGCGTTTACATCCTTGCTGCCTCCAACAAGCGTGACCTGCGTTCGAACGAGGCCGGAATGAAGTACTTCCTGTTGGGTGCTTTCTCTACCGGTTTCCTGTTGCTCGGCGTGGCCCTCATTTACGGAGCTTCAGGTAGTTTCCATTTCGAGAACATCGCCGCGAGTCTCGCCGGAATGGGTGCAGGCCATGCTTTGATCGTGCAGGCCGGCGTGTTGCTCATCCTAACGGGTTTGTTGTTCAAAGTCTCTGCCGTGCCTTTCCAATTCTGGACACCCGATGTGTACGAGGGTGCTCCCACTCCGGTGACTGCCTTCATGGCCACACTGGTCAAAACCGCTGCTTTCGTAGCCTTCTACAGGCTGTTTTCATCCTGTTTCTCTTCGCTCCATGGCATGTGGGGTCCGGTGGTGGCAGTGCTTTCCGCTCTCACCATGCTGGTCGGAAACATCCTCGCTGTTTCGCAATACAGCATCAAGCGCATGCTGGCTTATTCTTCGATAGCCCATGCCGGTTATCTTCTCATGGCCATCGCCGTGATGAACGAGTTGACTGCCGGAAGCATTCTTTACTATGCGGCTGCTTACAGTATCGGTAGTCTTGGCGTTTTCGCCCTTGTGCTTCCCCTGAGCATCCGTGGCGATGAGCGCATTGATGCGCTGAAGGGACTTTCCTCCCGTAATCCCCTTGCCGCAGCAGCCCTGGCGGTGCTGGTTTTTTCCATGGCCGGTATTCCTCCCATGGCCGGTTTCTTTGCGAAATACAGTGTGTTTCTTGGTGCAGCGGATGCGGGTATGGTGTGGTTGGTGCTGGCCGGTATTCTGTCTTCATTGATCGGCGTGTATTATTACTTCCGTATGATCCATGCGGCTTACAGTCCCGCCGAAGAAGGTAGTGAAGGATTCTCTCCCGATCGCTATGCCGTAATGATGCTTGTGCTTGCCGCTGCTCTTTCGCTGGTGCTGGGGATCGTTCCTTCGCTTTTGCAGGGCCTCATTTGATCCGCTGTTTTGTGCATGCGTTTGCCGAATCCTTAACTTCAAGGACTGAAACTCCCCTTTTGCAATGAGCATCACCTCCGCACCGCTTGCAGAACGCTTGCGGCCGCATACGCTCGACGATATTTCCGGTCAGGAGCATCTGACGGGTAAAGACGGTATCCTGCGTCGTTTGCTGGCATCCGGTCAGCTGCCGTCGATCATTTTCTGGGGTCCGCCGGGCACCGGAAAGACCACCCTGGCCACCATCCTGGCACGGGAAGCGGGATTGCCCATGTTCACATTGAGTGCTATCAGTGCAGGGGTGAAAGATGTGCGCGAAGTGATCCAGCAAGCCCGTGAGCTGGGGAAGGCGGTGCTATTTATTGATGAGATCCACCGTTTCAGCAAATCGCAGCAGGATTCGCTGCTGGCGGCGGTAGAGCAGGGGATCATCCTGTTGATCGGCGCCACTACTGAGAATCCTTCGTTTGAAGTGATCCGCCCGTTGTTGTCGCGCTGCCAGGTGTACATCCTGCAGTCGCTAGGCTTTGAGCAGTTGTCGGCCATTCTCGACAAAGCCCTCGCCACGGATCCGGAGCTGAATGAACGCAAGGTGGTGATCCGTGAGCGGGAGGCGTTGATCGGGTTGTCGGGTGGGGATGCGCGCAAGCTGCTGAACCTGCTCGACCTGGTTGCGCATTCGGGCAACGAGCCGGGGCTGGAGATCACCGACGAACTGGTGATGCGTGTCGCCCAGCAGCGGATCGCCGCCTACGACAAGGGTGGGGAGCAGCATTACGACATCATCTCGGCCTTCATCAAATCCATCCGCGGCAGCGATCCCAACGGAGCCTTGTACTGGATGGCCCGCATGATCGAAGGGGGAGAGGATCCGGTGTTCATCGCACGGAGGTTGGTCATCCTCGCCTCTGAGGATATCGGTAACGCCAATCCGAACGCATTGTTGCTGGCTACAGCCACTTTCTCCGCCGTTCAGATGATCGGCTATCCCGAATGCTCCATAAACCTGGCTCAGGCCGTCACTTACCTGGCCGCATCGCCCAAGAGCAACGCCAGCTACATCGGCTTGAAAATGGCACAGCAGGCCGTAAGGGATCGCGGCGACCTGCCGGTGCCGCTACATCTGCGCAATGCTCCCACGAAGCTGATGAAGAACCTCGAT
>JBJOER010000163.1:0-3638 GCA_046049215.1 Bacteroidota bacterium
TCCGTTTCGAATTGTTGTTTTCCATAAATAGAAAGGACAATACTCGAAGATTGAATCCTATTTAAAAGTAAGGAAAAGATCGAAATAAAAGATAGCTTTTAATCCAATTCCTTCACCAGAAGTAAGATTGTTTCTTTAAACGCCACGGACGCAACGATCCCGTATTCACAGGAACAGCGAGCGCAGCGTTCACTGCTCCCGAGACTTCGGGAACGCCATGTACGCCGCGTTTATACAAATATTTGATTAGGCTTGCATCAATTTCATCTTCAGCACGAGAACTAAACAATTTTCAAATTATCACATTATCAAATTTTCAAATTATCAAATCAATTCATTCCTAATTTAGCTCAATCATGCAAGTCGAAAAACACGCCTCCCTCCTCCCCTACAACACGTTCGGCATCGACGTGCTGGCGGAGCTGCTGGCACGTGTAGATTCTATGGAGAACTTGCGTGTCGCATTGGGCGATGAGTCGCTCAGGCACCGCGAACGCCTGATCCTGGGCGGAGGCAGCAACGTGTTGTTCACCCGTGGCTTCGACGGACTTGTGCTACTGAACCGCATCGGAGGCATCGCTATCGTGAAAGAGGACGATGAACACGTTTGGGTGAAAGCGGGCGCGGGCGAGGTGTGGCACAACCTCGTTCTCTGGACCGTCGACCAGGGCTGGGGCGGAATGGAAAACCTAAGCCTGATTCCCGGAAGCGTAGGCGCGGGTCCGATGCAGAACATTGGCGCTTACGGTGTGGAACTGAAAGACGTTTTTCACGAGCTGGAAGCACTCCGGCTGGACACACTCGAACTGCAACGCTTCAATGCCGCCGATTGCCGCTTCGGCTACAGGGAAAGCGTTTTCAAGCACGAACTGAAGAACCAATACTTCATCACATCGGTCACTTTCAAGCTAACCAAACATCCGGTCCTGAACACCTCGTACGGTGCCATCTCGCAGGAACTCAGCAAACACGGAATCGACAAACCCGGAGTCAAAGACGTGAGCGAGGCCGTTATCCGCATCCGCCAAAGCAAACTCCCCAACCCTGCGGTACTGGGCAATGCCGGCAGTTTTTTCAAGAACCCCGAGGTAGAAGTTGAAGTAGCAGACCGAATCCGCAGCAACCACCCGAACCTGGTGTCCTATCCCACAACTCCCGGAAAAGTGAAGCTCGCCGCAGGCTGGCTAATCGAGCAATGCGGCTGGAAGGGCAAAGTAGTCGGACACACAGGAGCGCACAAAGACCAGGCCCTCGTATTGGTCAATTACGGTGGCGCCACCGGCAACGAGATCTACGAACTCGCCTTGGAGATCCGCGAGAGTGTTTTACAGCGCTTCGGCGTTCGGATCGATCCGGAGGTGAATGTGATTTGATAATCGGTTGTCGGTTGTAGGTTGTCGGTTTTTTTACAACAATAAAACTGACAACCATTGAACTGACAACTGACAACTGACAACCGACAACCGACAACCGACAACCGACACCAGTTCAACTCAACAGGAACTCCTCCATATTGTCGGGATCTACAACCGTGAAGGTGCTGCCGGGATAGGCGTTCAAAAACAGACCGGGAGTTTTATGCTTGCGGGTAGGATTCCACTTGAATTCAAAAGCACTCATGACTCCGTCTTTCTCTTCCACGTAGTCGATCTCCTTTTGGTCCTTGGTACGCCAATACCAGGCATTGACCCATCGCCTGTTGTATTCATTGAACTTCATTCGTTCCGAAACGATGAAATTCTCCCAAAGCGCACCCATGTCTGTTCTTGATTCAACAGGGTTGAAATTCGCAATCACCGCATTGCGGATACCGTTATCATAGAAATAGATCTTCCTGCTTTTTTTCAATTCGGATCTTAAATTCCTGCTTAGGGAGCCCAATCGAAAAACCACATACGTTTGCTCCAGGATGGTGATGTACCTTTCAATTGTTTTAAAGTCGATACCGGTGGTGCTGGATAGTTCATTGTACGACACCTGAGAACCTACCTGATAGGCCAGGGCTTGCAAAAGCCTCACCAGTCCTTCCGGCTTTTTGATTTGTTCCAACCACAAGACATCCTTATACAAATAGCTTTCCGCCAATTGTTTTAGAATTTCTTTTTCGTCACCGGGACGACTCACGACCTCTGGATAACAGCCATAGATCAGCCGGTGAGGCAACATCCTTTTTTCCTCCAGCAAACCATGATGTGCAACCATTTCCTCAAAAGACAACGGATACATCCTGTACTCCCATTTCCGTCCGGTAAGCGACTCATTCACCTTATTGGCGAGTTCGAATGCAGAACTGCCTGTAGCGATCACCTGCACTCCGGGTATATGATCGGTGATCAGTTTCAATTTGAGTCCGATATCGCGAATGCGTTGCGCTTCATCGATGATCACAATGGTCTTCTTCCCGAAAAAAGCCTTCAAGCGGCTTGAAGAACTGTTTTCAAAAAGGCTCTGTACATCCTTTTCATCGCCGTTGAGCCAGATGGCATCCGGGTTCTGTGCGAAAAAATCCCACAACAAAGTGGTTTTCCCCACCTGGCGAGCGCCCATGAGGATAATAGCCTTACCGTCCCCCAGCCTGGTTTGGAGGATGGATTCTGTCAATCTCTTGATCATTCGCCTTCAAAGAAACGCTAATATACGATTATTTTGGAGTCCAATCCAAATTTATCGCAACTTTTTTGGATTTGAATCCAAATTTTATGCGATTATTTTGGATTTAAGTCCAAAAAAGTCACAATCCCAAAGACTCAAACTTATTATCCATGTATTGAGCTGGTCGACTAGCGGCCACACGCTAACACAATTATTCCCCGTTGCGATCGTGGCAAAACGCCGCTACCGCCGCGTTTAAATTCGGATGTTCACTGATGTTTCAAGATCAAATATCATCTGACGGACATTCCATATTAAACAATAATACAACAAGCCAAACTCCGAGTCCTCTGTGCCTCCTCCGTGTCCTCCGTGGTTAAACACGCAGCTGATCCCCGTACAGGCTACTTATCTGACAAAAAACAGAAATCGTAAAATGAAATATTCCCGGTCCATCTGAAAAACCACAAAGCCTCAATATCCATACTTCTCCTTCCATCTCTTCTTCAGAAAAGTACGCAGTTCGGCTTCACGTGCGGTGTCGCCGGGTGTATAGTAAGCAGTGCCCGATAATCCCTCGGGAAGATACTCCTGCTCGATAAAACCTTCGGCATAGTCGTGTGCATAACGGTATCCCTTGCCGTAATCGAGGTTCTTCATCAGCTTCGTGGGAGCATTGCGCAGATGTAGCGGCACCGGCAGGTCGCCGCGATCCCTTACGGCCTGCTGTGCCATTTTCAAGCCGATGTAGCTGGCATTGCTCTTGGGCGATGCGGCCAGGTAAGTGACGGCCTGAGCCAGGTTGATGGAGCATTCGGGGTAACCGATCATTTGCACAGCCGAAAAAGTAGCTGTGGCCAGGAGTAACGCATTCGGATTGGCATTGCCGATATCCTCCGAGGCCAGGATGACCAGCCGGCGCGCGATGAACACCGGATCCTCTCCCCCTTCGATCATGCGCGCCATCCAGTACAAGGCTCCGTTGGGATCGCTGCCGCGGATGGATTTGATGAAGGCCGAGATGATGTCGTAATGCTGCTCCCCAC
>JBJOER010000164.1:0-2716 GCA_046049215.1 Bacteroidota bacterium
TTTCATCCCATTCAATCTATTCAGGTTATGAAAACGAAACACTATTTGACGATCAGGCAGATGTTCGTCTGCTGCATGCTTCTCGCCTTCTCGGGTGCATTTACCGCGTGCGAAAAAGAACCATTGAGCATGGTTAAGAATTCGCAGGTCAATGCCGTTCCTGTTGTTCAGCAATCCGTCAAGGGTTCTGTTACTCCCACCGCTTTGGCCAATCCGCATTATTGGGTTGCATTGATGGTTCAAAACATTACTCCTGCCACCAATTTTTATGACACAAGAGCGAATCTGCTCACCTGGACCGGACAAAACGGTGCATCAGCCTACGCTTGTTCCACGGATTGCAGTGGTTTGCTGACAGGCCTGTTAAAGCAGAGCTATGGCTACAGCAATACCTACATGAAAAACTGGACCGGTAAGAGCGATCCATACGCATCCAATTACTACAATGAGATCGTCACACAGGATAGGTTCGTTCGTGTGCAGCAAGTTTCCCAGATCATGCAAGGGGACATAATTGCTTTAAAGTATCCGACCGGCAGCACCAGCACAGGTCATATCATGATTGCAGATGGACCGGCAACAGTTCGGGGTTCTACTGCTCCGCTTGTAAGTGGCACGGTACAGTATGAAATTCCCGTATACGATTGTTCCAGTTCAGGACATGGTGGTTCTGACACCCGGTATTTGTCCAGCAGCGCCTGGGACGATGGTGTTGGAAGAGGCGTTTTCAGAATATATGCCGACGCAACGGGTGCGATGGTAGGTTATACATGGAGTACATATACCAACAGTGTGTATTACAACCAGTCGCAAAGGCAATTGGTTGTTGGGAGGCATACGCCGTGATTGAATTCAGTTTTCTTTACTTTCGGCTCGCGAAAAATGAAAAAATGAACATGAAAAAGGCCATCAAGCTAGCAATCGTCTGCTTATTCTTTGCAACCGGAACATGGGCGCAAGAGTACAAAATCATCACAACCGTTGAATCAATCGTCCCTATGGGACTTGGTCGCTCCCGTATCATCGATCAGAAGCAGCCGATGGATTACAAGAAAGCGACCACTTCAAGGTCTGATAAGAGTGAGGACGAAGGAAAGCAAGAAAAGGCCGACCGTTCTGACTTGAAGATTGATAATTTCGAAGAAACCAAGTTGCTTAACTTTTATTCAGGCGTAGGCATCAATTTTCAAAATGTAGCTTCGAACGATGCCATGATCAGTTCCAAAATAAATTCACTTTCTAGTGAAGGCTGGGACTTGGTTTTCGTGACCAGCGGAGTAGAAAGTGATGCCGGCCAACCGGATGGTAAGGGCATTTTCATTACCAGATATATTTTCAGGAAAAAATAAGGTTATTAACGGATAACAGGAATTCCTTCAGAGAGGCTGCCTTGAAAAGGGTAGCCTCTCTCCTTTTCCTCCACCCTGCCCTACCCGATTGTATACGGATGTAAGCGTTTTTTTACCGGATCAGGGTTCCGGGTCGATACACTTTTGCATCGTCGACAACGAAGTGCGCACTTCAACCTGAACTCTTAAACGCTAACAAAAAACGAAAAGACTCAAATGAAATCCATGAGCAACAAGGTCAACCTGATTGGCCACCTGGGATTCAACCCTGAAATCAAGAATCTGAACAATGGCCGAAAACTGGCCAAGGTCAGTATCGCCACCAACGACAATTTCAAAACTACAGAAGGCGAGCGCGTCAATCAAACGCAATGGCATAGCCTGGTGGCGTTCGGCAAGACAGCCGAACTCTTCGAGCGATTCACCCGCGTGGGAACACGTATCGCTGTTGACGGCAAACTGATGAACCGTAACTTCATCGACAAGGCCGGTCAGAAACGCACCGTTACCGAGGTGCATGTGAATGAGATCATGATTCTCAACAATTGGGGCGGAGAATACACTACACAGGAGTAATCCAAAGCCCAGGTAAAAAGCCGCCGTCCTTACCTCAATTGAGGTCACCGGACGGCGGCTTGTTTATTCGGATCTGGTATGCCCGGATATTGTCTTTACGGTGTCCGACCTTGGGGTCAAACATCCTAATGGACTAAACTAAAGATTTAGTTAGACCTTTTAAATAGTTAATAATCAATATCGAAGATTTTTCAGATGCGCCAGATCCTCCCAGCTTTTCTTTGAGCTCACGATACTCTTTTTCGATGTATTTACGATAGGGTTCTTCAAAAAGGCGCCGCAATTCATATCGGAGTTTTTCAGGATTCAGGTCGTCCTGAATGAGTTCGCGCACCACCTCCCGGTCCATGATCAGGTTCACCAGGGAGATGAATCTGATTTTGACAAGCCTTCGGGCGATCCAATACGAAATCCGGTTGCCCTTGTAACACACCACCTGGGGAACTCCGAACAAGGCCGTCTCGAGCGTAGCTGTTCCGCTTGTGACCAAAGCCGCATCGGCTGAAGAGAGTATTGGGTAGGTCTCTCCCTGTAGTAAGCTGATGTCGTTTCGTCCTTGAATGAATCCGTGGTAATACTCCAGCGGCTGTGAAGGAGCGGCGGCCAGGAGAAAATGGGCATTTTGAACTGAACTTGCAGCCTCAAGCATGATGGGCAGCATGGCATCGATCTCCTGTTTTCTGCTGCCGGGCAATAAGGCGATGAGTCGTTTGCCTTCCGGAATTCCATGAATTTTCTTCCATGAACCATCCGGAGCTGCAGCCGAATCGATTGCATCCAACAACGGATGG
>JBJOER010000165.1:0-30395 GCA_046049215.1 Bacteroidota bacterium
TTCTTATTCCTCATCCGTATCAATTTGCAGCTCTTGTCGGGGTTCAAGCCCTTTCCGCGGCTGCGACATGGCGCTGTCTTTTTTAAACAAGCCAAATTCCTTTCTAAGTAATTCCTTGACCTCCACCTTCTCCTTCCTGACCTCGTCTTCAATTTTTTTCTCCACTCCCTTTCGATTGTACTTGATGCGGGGGTTGTCCATCGGACCTTTCATCGAAAGCGGTAATTTCATCCTACCGCGGCCGTCGTCCTCTATAGTACCGAATTCGGTATTCTTATCGCGCACTTTACGTCCGAGAAGCTGGGACAATGTTAACTCGAGCGTATAATCCACCTGGTTGTCGAAGGTATGTGTTCCGGCTGCCACAAGGTCAAGCACGCTCGACCTGATCTCCATTTCCGGAATAAAAATGGTGCGGTTACGTATCTCGATGGTATTCTCCAGCGTAGCGAAGCGGACATGGCTCAGGTCGGCACCCTTCAGGTAGCGGGACAAGGCCAGAAGTGGTTCAAAACGATTCAACTCACCGTTCTCAATCCGCAGCTTACTGCCGACATAAAGGTTACGGTAATTGCAGTCGAGTTCCTTGCTCCATGAAGATGAGAATTCAACATCCGCGGTAAGGGCTCCTTTTACGTTCTTGTCCGTCATCACCTCCTGCCCGAAATTGCCCAATTGGTCGAAGAGCTCTGTCACATCTATCCGGCTTACGCTAGCTTCGCACAACACCTTGAGGCTATCATCGGAGGAGGCATCCATGCGACCTTGAAGCGTCAGATCTCCTCCGAAAGCCTTGAATCGGATCTTCTCACCGGAAATGACCTTGTTGTTCAAAGCGATGTTCCCCTTCAGCTGCCAGGCCTGGAACTTCCGGAATGAGAGCATGGCTATCTCCAGTTGCATACGGGCCATGATCCGGTCAGGAAGGTCAAAACGGTACGAACCGTCATCGCCCGGTGCTGCTTTTTTATCACGGAATAACTCATTGAGATCGAGATTGCGTGAAGTCAACTTGAGGTCGCCGACGACTTTCGCATCATTGGAAAACAGATAGGCGTAAACGTTATCGAGGCTTCCGTCAAGCTGGAAATCACTTCCGTCGGCACGGCAGGAGAAACCCGAAACAAGAATCCTGGATGTCGCAAAATCCAATCGTCCGGACATGGCATCGTACTGGACAGGACTGCCGTGCAGCCGAAACGACCCGTTTTCCAACTCCACACTTCCGGAAGAAACCCAGGAGGGCCTATCGTGCACACGTCCTTTTAAAGCAAGGTCTGCTACGACCTTACCTTCCATGCTCTCGATGGTGTCGGGTTTATAAAAACCACCCAGCACATCCAAACGGATGGAAGCTTTTGCACGAAGCTCAAGGAACGGATTCCGGAAGTCGGTCAAACGGAAAGCACCGCTGACCCGTTGACCATCCAATAAAGCCTCAAATCCACTCACCTGCAAGTCCTCCACCGGATTCTTTCTGCTCATCCGGTTAGTGAATGTCCCTTTGAACCGGACCGCTTCAAGGGCATGTGAGCCGTTATTCGGACGAATGGAGGCATTGTCAGCACCGAAAAGGATCGAGAGGCTGATTCCATCGGTTGTATTCCCTTTCAGGCCCAGATCGAAATAGACTTTGCCATCGCATGTGAATTCCTTCCAACGAGCGGACAGACTACCCGGCAAGAGAGCCAAGAGCCCTTTCAAATCAGCATCATCCGCGGTCAGCTTGAGATCATAACGCACAGGTTCGTCCTCAGCACCGATCCTGCCCAAGGCGTGCAAAACCAGGCCTTCCACATCGAAATCACCTTCACGGATTTCGATCACATCCTTGGCCTTGTCCACCATCATCGCCAGGTTGAGCCCGACGTTTTTATTCGGCATGTAATCGACTCCCTTCAGACGCAAATGCTCCACATGGAATTTTCCATCCGTCCGCAGATCGAATTGTTGTTCATGGAACAAACCACTGGCTTTCATCGATTCAACCTGGACGGATAAATCGATACGGTTGCCTTTGTCGAGGTAGACGAATCGGGTGTTGCTGATCCGAACATCGGACAACTCGAAATTCATGGCCTCACCGGTGCCGGTACTGTCTTCCTTGAACACATCGGTGTTGGAACGCCCATCCCGACCGATATAAACGTTGAAAGCGGCATCTTGGAAATCAATACGCCTGAACCGGATATTCCCACTGAACACGTCGCTCCAACCGAAAACCAGACGAATCCGTGAGGCCCGAAGCAAATCTTCCTTAAATGCTTCCACAGGATTCCCCTTGCACCTTACATCCCTGAACTCAATGCTTGCGGAGGGGAAGGCACCGATCAGGGAAAAATCCATCGCACCCACTTCCACAGGCACCTTCAGATACCGATTGAGCTGTTCGATGGCCAGGCGTTTGACTTCGTCCTGCTTCCACCATGTCAATGCGATCAGGGCCAGCACGAGCGTTGCCGGTATGGACAGCAGGATAAAAATTCGCTTACGGGTGATCACCATGCAAATGTAATTCCTCGCTTGTAGAACAAGAGCGGACCGATTTTATTGCCGTAAGTCAACAATTCCTTAAAAACTGATAAACTCGACCGGATTCACCGGACTGCCATTGTACCACAGTTCGAAATGAAGATGAGGGCCTGTCGAATGTTCTCCTGTATTGCCGATGATGGCGACCACCTCTCCGGCTTTGACAAAATCGCCCACCTTTTTCAACAAGGCGGAATTGTGCTTGTAAAAGGTGAAAATATTGTTGGCGTGCTGTATGCCGATGACATACCCGGTTTCGGAAGTAAAATTCGCCATAATCACCGTCCCGTCGAGAGCGGATTTGATCACTTCGTTGGCATTGGAAACGATATCGATCCCGAAATGTTTTTGGGAGGCATCGTACCTGGAGGTAATGGTCCCCTTCAGCGGTGTGAAAAAAGCAGTGCTTCCGATACCAGCAGCGAACGGGCGCGACGAAGCCTCCTCCAATTCAAACCGATCTGCGGCTTCCATCTGCAAACGCAACAAGGAATCCTCCACCGAACGCTCAAGTCTGCGCAGCGTGTCGAGACCCTGACCGTCCATCCGGGCGGGCGCTGCCTTGAGAGTATCCTCTTTGCTCTCCAGCACATCCAGCAAGTTCGACAGGTAGCGCTCCTGGGCCTGCATCTGGTAGTCCAGAGAGTCCGCCTTACGAGCCACAGACAGTACGTTCCTTCGCAAATGCACATCGGTATAACCTGGTATATACTCGCGCAAAGGAGTAAACGCAATCAGGTACAAGGTCAATACGATCAGGCTGATGACGAATGTCCCGCCGAAAACGAGGATGTTCATCGGCGTAAGTCGCAACGAGAATTTCTCCTCGAGCGTCTGGTCATTCATGACCACAAGACGGAATTTGTTCCTCAGCTTGCGGACAATACCTGACTTTTTTCTCTTCTGCAAGGCCATGCCCGACAAATATCGTAAATGACTGTGAAGGAGGGCGGGACAGGGTTCGGCGTCCATTGCCTATCTTTGCCTTGGCAATACTAAACCCCGTTCACATCCGTTTTACCCGGATAGCCTTGACGAACCCCGTGAAACTTCTTCGCATCTCCTTTCTCATCCTACTCATCGTACTGGGCAACTGGTCGTGCAGTGTGCGCAAGAACAACATTCTAAGCCGTAGTTACCACGGTACGACAACCCATTACAATTTCTACTTCAACGCCAGGGAGCGCACCAAGCAGGCCGCACTCACCTTGGCTGAAATGCACGAGGACAAATACGACCGCCTGCTGACGGTCTTCCAGATTGGCGACCTGAACAAGGCCAAATCCGTCTTCGGCGACCTGGACGAAGCCATCAAGAAGGCTTCCATTGCGATCAGCAGGCACACCATGATGGTCAAGGGCAAAAAAGACCGCGAAGTGAAGGAGCGTAACCGCTGGATTCCGGAATGCTATCTGGTCATCGGACAAGCCCAATATTACAAACACGATTTCTGGACTGCGATTGAAACGTTCCAGTATATGAGTTCGGAGTACAAAAGTGACCCGATACGGACTGAAGCCCTCATCTGGTTGACGCGATCGTACCTCGAACTGGGGAAGACCACGGATGCGGAATATCTGCTGGATTACCTGAAAGCCGACAAGAAATTCTCGGTTCAATACAAAGGGCACTACAATGCCGTATTGGCTCATTACCACCTCCTCAAGAAAGACCTTCCCCGGGCAGCTGAGGCTTTAAAAATGGCAGCCGCCAACACGAAGAAAAAAAGCGAGAGGGCGAGGTATTACTTCATTCTGGGTCAGATTCAACAGCGCGCCGACTCCATTCAGCAAGCATTCGTCGCCTATCAAAACGTACTCCGCTCCAATCCCTCCTACGAAATGGCATTCAACGCCAGGATCAACAGGGCACGTTGTTATGATGCCACGGGGGAAAACGCAGACATTGTCAAGAAGGAATTGCTGAAGATGCTGAAGGACGAAAAAAACGAGGAATTCCGTGATCAGATATACTATGCTCTCGCGGGGGTTTCCAAGCAAGAGAAGAACGAGCCGTTGTCCATCGACTACCTCAACAAATCCATACAGGCTTCCACCACCAACACCAACCAGAAAGCCCTAAGCTATCTGGAACTGGGCAATATTTATCTCGACCGACCCGAGTACATCCCTGCTGCTGCCTATTACGACAGTGCATTGACCAACCTGGGTAACGACCATCCCGAATATTACGACATCCAATCGAAACGAAACAGCTTGGAACGCCTTGTCACCAACCTGAAAATCATCGTCAAGGAAGATAGCCTGCAGCAACTGGCCTCGATGTCGGCGGAGGAACGCAGAGCACTGGTTGAAAAACTGGTGTCTCAAGAAGATGCGGAAAGGGAGAGGCTGAAGAAAGAAAAAGAAGCACAACAACGTATTGAAGAGCAGCAGATCCAAGAGGAAAAGCAGCTCATGTCAGAACCGCGCCAGCTCAATCAGCCTACCATGGCTGCGCAGGGGGCATGGTATTTTTACAATCAATCCGCCATCAGCTTCGGTTACAACGAATTCCTGAAGCGCTGGGGAAATCGTAAACTGGAAGACAACTGGCGACGCAGCGACAAAGAAATGAGCATGGACGGCGGCGAGCCCATCGCCGAAGATACGGCCGCTGCCGGTAAAGGCTCCCAGCAGGATTCCATTGCGAATCTCGACTCGAAAGGAAGAGCTGAAGCCTATCTTGCACAGGTTTACTCAACCCCGCAGCAATTGGCAGAGTCCAATGGTAAGATCGCAGAGGCATATTACAATTGTGGTATCATTTACAAGGAGCAGCTGGCCAATTACAAGGAAAGCATCAAAAGTTTCGAAAAACTCGATGAGCGCTACCCTGAAAACAAATACAAGCAACCCTCCTATTACAATCTTTACCGTATTCACAACCAGCTTGGAGACTCCGTCAAAGCGAATTATTACAAGAATTTCATCCTGACAAACTACCCCGAATCGGACTATGCCAGGCTAATATTAAACCCGAACTTTTTTCGGGACATGCAACGCAAATCGGAGGTACTGGATGTTTTTTACGAGAACACCTACAAGGCCTATCTCAATCGTCAGTATGCACAGGTAATTGAAAGGAAGCAATATGCCGATGAGACTTTCACACCAACCAACAAGCTGGCTCCCAAGTTCGCACTGCTGAAAGCCATGGCTGTCGGTAAGACAAGACCGATGGATGATTTTAAATTCGAATTGGAAGATGTCATCCGCCGATATCCGAAAGACTCCGTCAGCATCAGGGCACGGGAAATACTGGATTACATCTCCGGCAAGAATGTAAAATCCACCAACCTTGACACGGCGGCGGTTGACACCACCAACCTGAAAGACCCGTTTGCAAAATCCGCCAAATTCATTTTCGACCAGAAAAGTCTGCATTTCTTTGTTGTCCTTTATCCTAAAGGCGTACTCCAGTCCAGCGAGCTGATCCGAAAAATCGAAGCCTTCAACAGTCTCGATTTCCCGGAGTGGAACCTGACGGTGCAGAACGGAAACCTGGACCTCACACTTCAGTACATCGCCATCATGTCATTCACCACGAAAGATGAGGCCATGACTTACTACGAAACCATCCTCCCGGAGAACGACCTTCTGACAATTTACGACCCCGAGCAGGTCCGCTATTTCGTCATCTCTCAAGACAACCTTTCCGAACTCACCCGGACGCGCGACCTGAAGGCCTACACGACATTCTTTCAGGACAAATACCTACAATAGCGTCCTTATGAGCAATGCCTTTTCGGGACGTGCAATCCCGTTCCTTGTTCAAGGGTCTCGGTTATGGCTGAAAACACCTTTGCTCAGCGGCGTTGCAGCCATCACTTTCAGCATATGGGGCTGTCCGGGTTTTCTCAGAGGTCAGCCTGAATTGACAGGCTGGGCTGCTTTGGTCGCATTGGTCGTAAACGTCCTGAACATGCGTATTATCCCCGGGGTTACTCCAGCATTCTTCACCGAGGACAATTGGAGAATCCAGAAAGAGTTGCTCTACAACAGTTACATTGTTTTATCCTGTTTCCTCCTGACCGGATTCAGTCCCTTGATCTCAGAAAAATCATTCCCGGCCACGGACCTGTGGTACAAAGCGGTGATTCCTGGCGCATGGGGACTCACGGTATGCATGACCATGATTTATCAATTCATCAGCTTCAGGGATAAAAACCTTCATGCGCAGCGCATCCAAGCCGGCATAAGGAAACGAAACCGACTCGCCGGCGACAAGGACCGCGAATTCTCCCTACCGGTGAACATTCAAGGCAGTGAAACATCCGCCTCGGCCTACGACATCATCTATTTGCAACATGCAGGCCAACAAACCATCATTGGATTCCGCAAAAACACAGGGGAGGTCTTGGAAGGCCTTTGCTCCCGCAATTTCAAATCAGTTCGTGAATCCATGCGGAAACTATCGAATTTTTACCGGTGCCACCGCGATTGGGTGGTGAATACGGACAAAGTAACGGGGGTAATTGCGGACGCGAATGGATTCCTGCTTCAAACAGAAAAGAAAGGGTTATTGATTCCGGTATCTTCCAGCCTTAACGATGACCTGGACGACCGTTTGATGAAGTAACAAGACAGAATTGCCTCATTTCATCTCCTGTTCAATCAGGTAATCATACAGATGCTGCGTGACCGGTACATCTTTGTTCCTGAAGTAGAAAACACCGCCCCAATCGTACTTCACCTCCCGGAATTCGAGCACCTGTTGACCCTTGATGATCCGCGTGATGGTGATAACCCTATTGGTCTCGTGGACTGTTTCAACATTCTTGTATGGCAATACCCGCTCCACAGGTGCAGCTACCGGTCGGATGTCCTTGCTGCCCGCCCTGCTGATTGCTCCAACGGGAGCGTCGATATCGTTTTCAGACTTCAACTCATCGGGAGCATCCCCATCACTTTGGGGATGGATATTTCGGATTGCAGGTCTACTGTCGAACGGGTAATCCCCACCGGATGCATTGAATGTTTTGAATGCATTTGAAGAACCTGAATTGCTCTCCAAAGGCATCAAATCCCCTATTTTGGTCTTTCCGGCCCTCACCTTTTGCGGCTGATTATCGAGACCCGAGGTCGCCACGTTAGAAGGGAGACCGCGTTCTTCCATTGCCTTGAAATTGAGCTCTTCTTCGGCACGTTTGATTTCTGACAGCACTGCTTTTGTGTAGTCTGTATCGTAACCGACGTCGTCGATATCGGGAAGGTAGCGGATCAAGGCCACGGGCTGGTTGAAAATGACGATGTTGACTCCGGCATATTGCTTGAACAACCGAATACCGATCTTATAGGGTTCAAATCCGTCCGCAAGACGTTTGGAAGGAACCTGCGTATTGACTTTGATGGACTTGGTGATGTACCCGGGTTTCGTGAAATCGATTTGGTACTCCGCATTGTAGTCCAACCGGAGCTCCATGTTCCGCTCACCTCGGAAAGTAGCGACTGTGGCATCGCTTCGACGGACATAAACCAATGCGCCGCCGACTTCACCGTTGATCACCACGAACTCGACAGGGACAACCAGATACTTGGTATTCCCCCTGGAATCGGCTGCCGCAGCTAAAAAAAGCAGTATGAAAAGAAAATGCTTCATATGGGATCAAAATTAACCAAATCACCTGCGGATGTCAATTTTTTTCGGGTGAATAGTTTTTAACGGCTGGGGAAAGTCTAAAACTTGCCCACTATACGGAAATCAGCTACCTTCGCCCGCCTTAAAAACTACTAATCCTTATTATGGAAAATATCCTATTCGCAGTGCCCTTGATGGCCGTTCTTGGATTGATTTACATGTCCATGAAGTCCAAATGGGTCGAAAAGCAAGAAGCGGGTGATGCCAAGATGCAGGGAATCGCCAATTCCATCGCCGATGGAGCCATGGCCTTTCTGAAGGCCGAATACCGTATTCTGGCCATTTTCATGGTAATCGCCAGTATCGCTCTGGGAATCCTCAGCCAAAACGTTGAAAGCTCCCACATCCTGATCGTAGTCGCCTTTATTTTCGGCTGCGTTTTCAGCGCTACCGCCGGCTTCATCGGTATGCGTATCGCCACCAAGGCCAATGTCAGGACCACCCAGGCTGCCCGCACATCCCTTTCCAAAGCCCTGAATGTATCCTTCACCGGCGGTTTGGTGATGGGCCTTGGCGTAGCCGGTCTGGCAGTATTGGGACTCAGCATGTTGTTCATTACTTTCTTCATCTACTTCATGAATGGGGTGATGATCGGTACCGAACAGATGACCCAGGTTCTCGAGGTTCTTGCCGGCTTTTCGGTAGGTGCCGAATCGATCGCCCTGTTCGCGCGTGTCGGCGGCGGTATCTACACCAAAGCCGCAGACGTTGGTGCTGACCTGGTCGGAAAGGTTGAAGCGGGCATTCCCGAGGACGACCCCCGCAACCCCGCCACCATTGCCGACAACGTAGGCGACAACGTAGGTGACGTAGCCGGTATGGGCGCTGACCTTTTCGGCTCCTATGTGGCTACCGTTCTCGCCTCGATGGTTCTGGGTAATTACGTAATCCGCGACATGGGCGGCATCAATGACATGTTTGGCAACATCGGCCCCATTCTGCTGCCGCTTTTCATCGCCGGCACAGGCATCATCGCCTCCATCATCGGATCCATCCTGGTACGCGTAAATGACAATGCCACTGCCAATACAGATACCGTGCAATCCGCCCTGAACCGCGGCAACTGGGTTTCCATCCTCATCGCACTGGTTGCTTCCTATTTCCTAATCCATTGGATGCTTCCTGCCGAAATGACCATGAAGGCGTTCAGCGCAGGTCAGTTCCAGATGATGTATCCCAGTGCCATGAATGTATTCTGGGCTGTAGTCATCGGGATGTTCGTCGGAGGAGCGATCTCTTACATCACCGAATTCTACACGGGCCTGGGCAAGAAACCGGTACTCTCCATAGTTCAGAAATCGGCTACGGGTGCCGCTACAAACATCATCGCGGGACTCGGAACAGGCATGCTCTCCACAGCTACGCCGGTTATCCTTTTTGCCGGAGCCATCTGGGGCGCCTACTCGCTGGCCGGATTCTATGGGGTCGGTATCGCAGCTACGGCCATGATGGCCACCACCGCTATGCAGCTGGCTATTGATGCTTTCGGTCCGATTGCAGACAATGCCGGAGGTATCGCCGAGATGAGTGAACTTCCTTCTGATGTCCGCGAGAAAACCGACGTACTGGATTCAGTTGGAAACACCACCGCCGCCATCGGCAAAGGGTTTGCCATCGCCTCTGCAGCCCTCACGGCCCTTGCACTTTTCGCTGCCTATGTGACTTTCACCGGTATCCAGGGTATCAACATCTTCGACGCCAAGGTACTTGCCGCTCTGTTCATCGGCGGAATGATCCCTGTTGTGTTCTCCGCTCTCGCCATGAACTCGGTCGGTAAGGCGGCCATGGACATGGTGAACGAAGTGCGTCGCCAATTCCGCGAGATCCCGGGCATCATGGAAGGCACAGGCACACCCGATTACGGACGTTGTGTCGAGATCTCCACCAAAGCGGCTCTTCGCGAAATGATGCTCCCCGGAATCATCACCATTGTCACCCCAATCGTCATCGGTATGATCATGGGACCTGAGGCGCTTGGTGCATACATGGCCGGCGTGACTGTGAGCGGTGTATTGTGGGCCATCTTCCAGAACAATGCAGGAGGTGCCTGGGACAACGCCAAGAAATCGTTCGAGAAAGGTGTTGTTATCAACGGCGAGACCTTCTACAAGAAATCCGAACCACACAAAGCTGCAGTTGTCGGTGATACCGTTGGTGATCCGTTCAAGGACACCTCAGGCCCATCGATGAACATCCTCATCAAGCTGTCCTCACTCGTAGGCCTCACGATAGCCCCGTTGATCGCATTGAACGATGGACACGGCAGTGATGCGGCCATTATGGAAGGTGGATGCTGTGGTGGCGATAAGATGGAAATGATGATGGAGAATTCAGGTTGTGAAATGGATGCAGACGGCAACTGCGTCATCGATTCCGCCACTTGCGCCGAGTGGATGGCAGCCGGCAAATGTGATTCCACCGACTGCGTTAAAATGGAAAACGGCAAATGCCACATCCGCAAAGAGGCTTGCCAGACCATGCCCGGATGCGGTGACGGTGCAGGAGATGGCCATGACCATGGCGCGGATGCGGGCCATGACCATGGAGATCATTCGCACTGACCCCTTAAATCAGAAATTACCGACCGCCGAATTTGTCTGAAGCCGGTCAACCTACGAGAGGCCGCCCGCAAGCGGCCTCTCGGCTTTCCGCAGTATATTTGAAAAAGCTTCCAACGAAAAGGTGAAAGCAAAATCCAATCCCGAGAAAAAAAGTTCGTCAGCCCCCTCCAGGACCATCTCCCGGACCTGGGTTTCCGTTTTTCTATTTCTTGTTTCAGCATTGCTCTATGCCAATACGATCGGACACGGATACACCGTGGACGACGGAACGGTAATCGAGAACAACCGGTTCACCAAACAGGGGCTCGACGGTCTTGACGGGATATTCGGACAATCGTACCGAGCCGGATTCTGGGACAGGAAAGAAGGCCTCTACCGTCCGCTTTCCGTAGCCATGTTCGCCATTGAATGGGAACTGGCACCCGAACAACCTTGGCTTGGCCATCTGCTCAATATCCTGATCTACGGAGCATGCTCTGTCGTGTTGTTCTCCGTTTTGAGACGTCTGCTGCGCGACTTGCATCCTTTCATACCCCTGTTCGCCTGCATTTTGTGGATCGTCCATCCACTGCACACGGAGGTGGTGGCGAACATCAAAAGTCGCGACGAGCTCCTCTCCTTCCTCTTCGGCATGTTCTCCCTTCTCATGCTTTTCCGTTACATCGACATGAACAGACCGCTTCTGCTTCTGGTTTCAGTATTCAGCTTCGCCCTTGCTTTGCTGAGCAAAGAGAATGCGGTGACCTGGGCTGGTGTTTTTCCGCTCGCCATGTGGTGCTTCACGGACATGGACATCCGAAAAGTAATCGCACGGAGTTCTGTTTTCTTCGTAGTGGTCGCACTCTATTTCGGTCTCCGCTTAGCCATACTCGGTGAGGTTGGCGGGGGATACGAATTGATGGTGATCAACAACTCACTGGCAGGAACAACCGACACCATGACACGGCTCGCTACCGCTTTCCTGATCATCGGAAAGTATATCCTTCTCTTTATCCTTCCCCTAACGCTAAGCTTCGACTACTCATACAACACCTTTCCGCTGGTCGGTTTTTCAAATATCGGTGCGCTACTTTCGCTACTGATCGTACTGTTCGGGACTTTCATCGCACTGAAAAGGCTTCCGGGGCGCAGCGTACTTTCGTTTGCTATTCTCTTCTCGCTTGGCACCTTCGTACTGGTATCAAACGTCTTCCTTTTGATCGAAGCAACGATGGCTGAACGGTTTCTATTCACGCCGTCCCTGGGCTTATGCATCGTAGTTGCCTTAATGGGCAATGGCTTTCTGAAAAAGGGATCGAAGAGTTCCGAAGACCTGGACTTAACCGACATCACAGGAAACAAGTTGTTCATTCCCGCTCTCACCGCTCTTCTTTTGCTGGGCGGAAGGAGTTTCAGCCGGAATTCCGACTGGAAAGACAACCTCACTCTTCTTGAACACGATGTGAAGGTCAGTCCGAATAGCGCACGGATACGCTACGCCCTAGGCAGTGCATACCTGATCGAAAAGGCTTTAAAGGAGCCGGAAGGCTCAACCGTGAAGAACGGCTATCTTGATAAAGCGATCCGGGAATTGAACGCAGGAGTTGCCCTTTTGCCGAACTACAACGAAGCCTGGTATCATCTGGGACTCGCATACAAAGAGAAAGGAGATGCCGCGCAGGCCGTTAAAGCACTGGAGACCGCCAGGGCATACAAGGCATTCGCCGACGCTCCCCATCTCACGGCATCGGGTCTTGCATACGGTTTGAACGGACAATACGAAAAAGCACTTATCGATTTGAAAGAAGTATGCCGGCTAACCCCTGAAGATGCAGATGCCTGGAACAACTATGGGCTCTACCTGACCGAAGCCGGTCGAATTACAGAGGCGGTTGCAACACTGGACAAAGCCATTGTATTGCGCAAGGACTTTGGTAAAGCCCTCTATAATAAAGGGAATGCATTTGCGAAAGCCGGTGACTTCCGCGGCGCACTGGAACAATATCGTACCGCGCTACTGACCGATCCAAGTTATACCGATGCCTTGAACAACAGCGGAAATTGCCATATCATGTTACAGAACACCGACAGTGCACTGTACTTTTTCCGCCGGGCCCTGAACGCCGACCCAGGCAATACCAAAGCCATGATCAACCTTGCTGTTACCCTGCAGAATACCGGCGACACCGCTGCGGCACGACCGTATTTGGAAAAAGCAAGGGCTGCAGGTGCCATCCGTTAACTCCCCATGAACAAACTGATCCTCCTTTTCTGCCTGTCACTGAGTTTATTGAGCTGTTCGGAAAAGAAGGCCGCAACCACCCCTGTTTACTTTTCAGTTCCGGGTTTTATCAAGGATCAGGCAAGAACACTCCGTTCTTCAGGCATCAGCCTTTCAAGAAATGTCTCTTTCAATGGTAGCCATGAAGAGAAGATCATCTCCGCACCGGATTGGGACAAAGAGCTGAAACCGTTTGCTGAATGCGATTTGAATCTTGCTGCATGGAAGAATGGATTCGAGATTGACACAACCTATTCGAATAGTTTGAAAGCAATCAGATACAAGGCTCGTGAAAAAAGAATTGCCATCCGGGAACTTGAAGTCGTTCTCTATGGAGATTCCATCCAAAGCCTGTCGATTATTTATCAAAAATCGAATCCCTGGTATAGCCTGGGGCGACGGTTGACTTTTACCCCCGGAGTAGGATATACGATCATCATCGAACAGGATACACCTCTCCAGGCTGCCGAGAGCATCAGACTGGAAGGACGTTTCCAATAAAAACAAACCCATGACTACAGCCTTCCCTATCGTATTCGGTCTTTGGCTCGGAATCCTGAACCTGAGCGGTGCAGAGCTGCCTTTTCATTTCGACCTCGAAGAAAGATCGGGTAAACCGGTTATGGTGATTCGCAATGCTGAAGAAAGGATCCTGTGCGACGAGGTTTCTGTTTCAGGAGATTCAATGTTCATCCGCATGCCGTTGTATGATTCAGAACTGCGACTGCGTATCGGCAGCGATACGTTGAGTGGTATCTGGATTAACCGCGGAAGAAAGACACCGGCAACACTACCGTTTGTGGGTTTACGCAACCGCCCGAACCGTTTTCAAACGAAAATGAATGATACCAGGCCGGCAGATATTTCCGGAAAATGGGAGACCTGGTTCGACGCGGGTAGTACGGATTCGTCCCTGGCGATCGGAATTTTCCGAAGAATAGAAACCGATGTTGTATATGGCACCTTTCTGACTGAGACCGGTGATCATCGCTATCTGGAAGGTCGCCTGACCAACGATTCTTTGAAGCTGAGCGTATTCGACGGCTCGCATGCCTGGCTGTACCTTGCGCGCATTGATGGGGACCGGATGAACGGCATGTTTTATTCTGGCAATCATTACAAGGCGCCCTTCATGGCGAAAAGGAATCCGGAAATAAGTCTGCGCGATGCTTCCGGTATCACCACCATGAACGGTCCGGTTTCTTTCACTCTACCCGATTGCGACAGTGTATTGCATTCTACGCGAGACGACCGTTACCGGAACAGGGTGGTCATCTATCAGGTCATGGGTACCTGGTGTCCCAACTGCATGGATGAATCGGTTTTTCTGGACAGTATCTACCGGCAACGCGCAACCGAAGGGCTCGAAGTTGTTGGATTGGCATTCGAAAGAAGCAGCGAATTCACAAAAGCGACACCGGGTATACGCCGCACAATTAACCGACTTTCGATCTCCTACCCTGTCGTTTATGCAGGCAGCACCGACCGAGAGCGCATCAAAGCGGTGTTTCCGGCCATGAGTGGATTCGCATCCTTCCCGACCACCATCATCGCCGACCGCAAAGGCCAGGTGGTTAAGGTGCATAGCGGATTTTCAGGACCAGCAACCGGTGAAGCCTGGGAGCTATACAAGCGGGATTTTTCCCGAATGCTCGATCGGCTTCTTCGCTGAAATATCCCTGACCATGGTCGTTAGAAAACTTGCATAATATTAATATTCAATTTATTACATATATAGTCCAATAGATCCGAATAAAATTTTCTCTGGTTTAAAATGTCAAAAAAGGGGTTGCACCGAGGCGAATAATCCGGTAACTTGCATAATTAGAACACTCTTGACCTGAAAACTCCGTAAAATGATTAGATTCTTACTAGCGCTATTTTGTTTTATTGCACAATCCACGTTCATCTTCGGACAATGCACCACCACCAATGCGACTTCGTGCGTATGCCAGAACGGCGGAACCCTCTGCGACCTTTTGCCGGACATCAAAGTGGCACGGCCACCTCTGCTGGTGAATGGATCTTCGGGGTATATCGAATATCCTCAGGTATGTAATCCTTCCTGCAACGGTAACGACGGAAGACTGAGAATTTCCGTATCAACTCCTAATATCGGTTTAGGTCCACTTGAAGTCCGGTCGACGAACATCGCGATTTGCGGAACGGATACATTCTACAACGTTTCGACCAGTTTCACCTGCCCGAACGGTCAACCGCTCATGACACCCCTGAAGCAGCGGATCTACAGGAAAAACGGGAATACCATGACCTTCACGGACCGTAATGCCGGAACAATGACTTATCACCCCTCTCACGGTCACATGCACGTGAACGATTGGGGAGTTTACTCACTGCGCACATCTACTCCCGATCCGAATCCCTTGAACTGGCCTGTCATCGGCACAGGATCCAAGCTTGCATTCTGCCTGATGGATTACGGTTCATGTTCCACCTACAACGGACATTGCACCGACAGTGCGAACAATGTACTGATCAACTCCAGCTTTCCAAACTTCGGACTCGGAGGTGGAAATTACGGTTGCTCAGCCTCTGTACAGGGCATCTCGTCCGGCTACACAGACATCTATTACCAGTCGCTGGACGGTATGTATATCAATCTGCCTGCCGGGCTATGCAATGGCAACTACTGGATAGTCGTCCATCTTGATCCATACAATTACTTCCTGGAGAGCAATGAGAACAACAACGTCCTTGCTGTGCCGGTAACGCTCACACAGCAAGGCGGTACCCTGCCGGTGATCACTGCGAGCGGGGCGACCACCTTCTGCCAGGGTGGTAGTGTTTCACTTTCGGCTACCCCGGCACAAAACTATTTGTGGTCAACGGGAGCAACCACCCAGTCGATCACCGTCAACCAGGCCGGTAGTTATAGCGTAACCGTCAATAGCGGAACAGCATGCGTCTCCACATCAAGTCCTACAACTGTGACTGTGACGCAATTGCCCATCACTGCAAGTGCAACTCCATCGACAATCTGCCCCGGCGAAAATGTCACACTTCAGGCCAGTTCCAGCAGTAGCGGCACGACTAACCAAAATGTGACCTTCAGCAATACGAATTCCTATGCGATTCCTGACAACAATACCTCCGGGGTATCCAGTCCGATTTCGGTGAGCGGAGTCAACCCATCGACAATCAACTCCAGTTCAATTGTATCTGTGACCGTCAACATCACCCATACCTATGACGGCGACTTGCAATTGCTATTGGTATCTCCCTCCCAAAACTCCATCATTCTCAGTAACCGACGTGGAGGTAGTGGTGACAACTATACCAATACTGTTTTCACGGCATCTGCTGCGACTGCCATCACTTCGGGCTCTGCACCATTCATAGGGAGTTATCGCCCTGAAGGACTCTTCAGTAACTTGACAGGAAATGTCAATGGAACCTGGGTATTGAAAGCCATTGACCTGGCCGGAAATGACATTGGCACGATAAACAACTGGACGTTGTCGCTCACCACTGTAGTTCCAACCACCCTAAGCTACACCTGGACGTCCACACCGCCCGGGTTTTCGGCATCGGGGTCTACCGCCACCGTAACGCCTTCCGCAAGCACCGCCTACACGGTGACGGTCACGGAAAGTGGAACGGGTTGCCAGAACTCCCAGGCTGTACAAGTGAACGTGAACAGCACCATGCAATTGGCTGTAAACAATCCCTCGCCAATCTGCAGCGGCACCAGCACCACACTCAACGCAAGTGGAGCATCAACGTATGTATGGTCTCCGGCGACCGGTCTCAGTAGCACTACTGGAAGTAGTGTCACCGCCAATCCAGGCCAGACAACGACTTACACCGTGCAGGGCACATCGGGCTCATGTACGGATAGCCGAACCGTTACCGTTGTGGTTGAAGAGCAGGCCTCAACCCCCGCCGGAATCAACGGCCCCTCAAGTGGTTGTTCGCCGTTCTCCGCCGGATACACGGTCAACGGCCCAGTGAGTGGAATGACCTACAGCTGGACCGCTCCTGCCGGGATGAACTTAAGCCAACCGACCGGTACGAACGTCAATTTGACCGCTTCAGGTGCTGCGGCAGGAAATCTGTGTGTCGCCGCCGGCAACAGCTGTGGTTCAAGCGCAGCCCGCTGCATGAGTGTATCAGTAATCGGAGGAGCACCGACCACCCCGGCGAGTATATTCGGAACCTCAGCGGTTTGTCCCGGTGATGTGGTCTCTTATCTCGCAGCTGTATCTACCGGTGCCAGTTCATACAACTGGACCATCCCGTCAGGCACCACCATTGTCAGTGGTCAGGGAACCAGGACACTGAATTTACAATTCAATTCATCCTTCACGGGCGGTATCATCAGTGTTGTTGCTGTCAATTCCTGCGGAAGCAGTGCAACAACGACACGATCCCTGACACTGAATCCACCATCCACACCCAGTGTCATCACGGGCAACGGTACAGGCTTATGTAACCTCCTGGAAGCATTCTCCGTGACGGCAACCAGCGGCATGAGTTATGTATGGACAGTACCTTCAGGAGCCAGCATCGTATCCGGCCAGGGCACCTCTGCAATAAGTGTCCAATTCAGTTCCACATTCGGGAAAGGATCCATCAGCGTAGTGGCACAAAACACCTGTGGCACGAGCACATCGCGTACCAAATCGGTAAACGGGGCTCCAGCCCTGCCGGGAGCGATCAGTGGAGCCACTGTAGTCTGCAAAGGACAGAATGGTGTTGCTTATTCCATTGCACCTGTATACGGTGCGAATTCCTACCTGTGGACCATGCCGCGCAACACGGTAATAGTATCAGGGCAAGGTTCCACATCCATCCTGGCCAATTACAAAACAACCGCCTCGAGCGGAGATGTCAGAGTAAAGGCGTCGAACTCCTGCTCCACCACCTTGAATCAGAAATTAGCAGTCACCGTCAACACGTGTCCACGGAGTTCAGATGAGGCATCCTCATTCACCGGTGAGTGGTCAATTGTACCCAACCCGGCCAGCGAACAGACAAAAATCGTTTTCGGAGTGAAAGAAGATGCCATTGCCGAAGTGAATCTCACCAACGTGATCGGTCAGAGCGTCTACCGACAACAGATCCGTACCCATGCAGGGAACAATTCATTCTCCATTGACCTCCGGAAACTACCAAGAGGTGTCTATTTCGTGACACTCACGCAAAACGGCGAATCCAACAGCAAACGACTTATCATTGAATAAGGCAGGCTCGCTCCTGTTTAAGCGAAGTCCCTTTCGCAGGTCGCTTCGTAATTTTACTGATTGGACATGAGATCATTGTTTGTCTGCGTTTTATTTTTCACTTGCCTATTCAATCCGGCTGTGAAAGGGCAATCCTCTGCGTGGACTCAGTTCACCACCACAAATTCGGGATTGCCATTCAACTCGGTTCGTTGCATTGCGTTCGATCCGGATTCAAACACGTGGATCGGTACGGACTTCGGCCTGGCGAGGCTATCACCGAATGGCAACTGGACGATATTCGGTACCTGGAATTCTCCCCTCACGGGAAATGATATCCGTAGCCTGGCGATCGCTCAAGACGGTACGAAGTGGATCGGCTCATTCGCAAATGGTCTGTTCAGTTTTCAGGATACAACCTGGCTGAACTACAATACGACAAATTCCCCGCTGTCGGATGATTTTGTAAGGAGTCTGGCCGTTGATACCGCAGGAGTGATATGGATCGGCACCGTGGGCGGGCTGAACCGTCTGGATACTGCGGGCAACTGGTCGCTTTATACCATGTGGAACAGTCCACTTGGATCGAACAATATCGCATGTCTCTACTTGGATTCCACCACGAACGATAAGTGGGCAGGAACGATCAACGGCGGACTTCTTCAAATCCAACAAGACACCGTGCTGACCTCATTCACGATTCAGAACTCGGGGATTTCAGACAATACCGTAGTAGGTATCGACATGGATGCTTTCGGAAACTTATTCCTCGCATCACCAGCAAACGGCATGATTGTGAAATTGAGCAATTTCGGATGGATCACTTCCAATACCGTATCCTCAAACATTCCGACTACGGGACTGACATGCCTCGGCCTGGATGCGAACGATGACCCCTGGATCGGCTCTATCGACCACGGGCTACTACACCGCAGCTCAGGCAGTTTTTCTTTTTATGACAGCAGCAATTCCCCGTTGAACGATCCCACAATACAATCCCTGCAAATCGATCCTTCGGGCAAGATCTGGATCGGCACCCAATCCGAGGGCCTCTTCGTTTTCGATCCGAGCCTCTCTACAGGGATAATGGATGGTACAGATGAAATACAGTGGAGGACATATCCCAATCCAGCACGCGAAACACTTCATATCCATACGGCTCAACATCCTCTTATGAAAATCGAAGTTCTTTCACTGGATGGACGGGTACTAAATGCGTTAAAACCGATGAACGGAACCATTGACCTCAGCGGGCTATCATCCGGCACCTACATGATTCGTGCTTTTTTTGAAAATGAAAGGTCCTCTACACGAAGGTTCATCAAGGAGTGAGCTTACTTCTGAACTACGGTATTGGTAAGGTGGTTGTAGTACATCTGCAGTTCATTGAGAGCCCGGATCTCCTCGAGTAAATGATCGTAGGGAATATCCGCTTCCTGAAAGGTCTTCAACTCCTGCAGCTTCATAGTCTTCAATCTGGCGAGCTGTTTCTTCTTGATATAGGCTACAGGATCGATCACCGCCTTGTGCAGCTGATGTTCTTCTGTCTTCACTTCGATCTTGTGCTTTTCCCAGTCGGAAAGTTGATGGGAGGGTGTCATCAATCCGATCGCTGTTGATTTCAAATCGGGTTCAAGTTGTCTCAGAAATTCCTGCTGATTGTAATCAACTTCATTATCGAAAAGTGATACAAACTCCGCCAGAAGTCCGGCATATACGCCGTTCATGAAATGGATCTCATCGATCTTCAGTTCAGAAATGATGAAGTCACGCACCTTGGCCACCACCGATTGCTTCTCCAATGGTTCATCCGGATCGGGTTGCACCGGAGGGATTACAATCTCCCGGTCTGCATACAACAATAGGATGCGTATGATCTCCTCTTCCTGAGAGATGGCATCGAATTCATCATGCAATACCTCTTCTGGGGGTGGGATTTGCTCTGCCTCCGGACCTTCGGGATGCAAGATCGCTTCAGGCTGACCGGGTGCTGCGCTATCGCTGCGCTTAAGAGCAGTGGCACGAAGTACTTTGTTCAATTCGCCCAAAAGCACATTCTCCCCCATCTCCATGAGCAGTGAGGTCTGTTTAACATAGGCGGCCCGTGAGATTGCGTCGGGTACTTTGGCGATTGTTCCGACGATATCGCGGATCAACGCGGCTTTGCGGATGGGGTCGCCGGCGGTTTCGCCAAGCAGAAGCCTTGTCTTGAACGTGATGAAATCAACAGCTTGGATGGAAAGAAAGTCCTTCAGCTCGGATGTGGAGACCTTACGCGAGAAGGAATCCGGATCCTCTCCATCGGGGAAAAGGACAACCCTCACATTCATGCCCTCTTCGAGAATCAGATCGATTCCCCTCAGCGAAGCCTTGATGCCCGCAGGATCCCCGTCGTACAGGACAGTGATATTTCGGGTATAACGACCGATGAGACGTATCTGCTCGATCGTAAGTGCAGTACCACTTGAAGCCACTACATTCTCTACTCCCGCCTGATGCATCGAAAGCACATCCGTATAGCCTTCCACCAAAAAGCACAGGTCCGAACTGATGATGGTCTTCTTGGCCAGTGCGATCCCATAGAGGTTCTTGCTCTTGATGTAGATCTCCGTCTCGGGCGAATTGAGATACTTGGGGCTCTTCGGATCTGACTTCAGGATACGCGCTCCAAAAG
Source organism: Bacteroidota bacterium (assembly GCA_046049215.1). Lineage (GTDB taxonomy): Bacteria > Bacteroidota > Bacteroidia > AKYH767-A > OLB10 > JAJTFW01. The sequence goes on from JBJOER010000165.1 coordinate 20,851, forward strand.
CGATAGGGCGACCCGTCAGATTATGAATGGGAAAAATGACGCGACCCCGAAAACGGTCGTAGCGTCTTTCATCGTTCGCGATGGACAATCCGGTCTTATCGAGCATTTCTTCCCGGTAACCCGCTGAAATCGCCGCAGCGGTCAGGCTGTCCCACTTGTCGGGTGCATACCCGAGGTTGTAACGACGAATAAGATCATCCGTAAATCCGCGCTCACGGAAATAGGAAAGTCCGATAGAACGACCCTCGTCGCTGTTCCACAATACATCTTCAAAATACTTCTGCGCAAAAGCCGTCATCGCGAACAGGTTCTCACGTTGTGTTTCCTGCTCCACCTGTTCCGGACTAGGCGCCTCTTCTTCAATCGTTATATTGTATTTCTGAGCCAACCATCGCAATGCCTCGGGGAATGTCAGGTGCTCATGCTCCATCACAAATGTGGCGGAATCGCCGGCCTTGCCGCAACCGAAGCATTTGAAAAATCCTTTGGCTGGAGACACCGTGAAGGATGGAGTACGCTCATTGTGAAAAGGACATAAGCCCAGCAGATTGGCACCACGTTTTTTCAGTACGACGAACTCGCCGACCACCTCGTCAATTCGGGCGGCATCCAGAATAAGTTCCTTAGTGGCGTTGTTGATCATCTGTCCCGTAAAGATAAGTCCTGGGGCGAATTGCCTGCAGCCGTGTTGATAAAAGGACAGGGAAAAGGCTAGCGGCCGACGGTTCAGTGCGTCCGCTCTGTCGTGAACCGCACCAGCTGCTCCAAACCGGTTTTGTAACCGGAATCAGGAAGACCGTTAAGCAAAGTGAAGGCGCGTTCCTGGTACTCGGACATGCGCTGACGGGCATATTCCATTCCTCCCAGCTCCACTACCAACCGCATCACCTTCTCCACCCTTGCATTGTCATCGCTATAGCTTTTGACCGTATTGATGATGTAGCGTTTGTCGGATCTGTCCGCATGATTCAAGGCATGGATAAGGGGCAGTGTCATCTTGTGCTCCTTGATATCAATGCCCTTCGGCTTTCCTGTCTGTTGCGCTTTTTCGTAATCGAAAAGATCGTCCTTGATCTGGAAAGCGATTCCGACGGCTAATCCGAAATCATGCATGCGCTGAACAGTGGCAACATCTGCACCGGAAGACGATGCACCGGTAGCACAACAAGAGGCGATGAGGGAGGCGGTTTTGGCAGAGATGATTTCAAAATAGACATCCTCGGTGATATCGAGTTTTCTGGCTTTTTCAATCTGAAGCAACTCTCCCTCGCTCATTTTCCGGACTGCATCCGATACAATGCGCAAGAGTTCGAAGTCACCGTTCTCGACGGCCAGCAGCAACCCTCTGGATAGAAGATAGTCACCGGCAAGCACCGCGATCTTGTTTTTCCAAAGGGCATTGATGGAAAAAAATCCACGGCGGAGATTACTTTCATCGACCACATCATCGTGAACGAGGGTGGCGGTGTGCAAGAGTTCGATGAGTGAGGCGGCCCGATAGCTGCTTTCTGTGATACCACCACAAAGACCTGCGGAGAAGAATACGAACATGGGCCGCATCTGCTTCCCTTTGCGCTTCACGAGGTAACCCATGATCCGATCCAGCAAGGGAACCGCACTTTGCATCGCCTTCCTGAACTTAGGCTCGAAAGCATCCATCTCCCCCTGGATAGGGCGGCGGATCTGATCGAGTGATAGGGTCATGGCTTGGAAAACAGGTGTGAATGGCGGCAACGAAAGTACGAAAATGCGAAGCGGGGTCGATTTTTCAGGCTTTGGGGCGCTTGTAAACCGGCACCGTGCTACAGGGTTCACCATAGAGGATGCTTTGCGCCACGGGCTGGAGTAAGCGGGTCAACTCAACATACGCCTGAACCGGGACCGGCTTGTGGCTGCATCCTTTGATGACCACCCGCTGGCCGCTGTATTTATCCAGATCCATCGAATGGATCTTCCTGCTGTACAATTCCGCCTCTAACGTTTCCGGTGTTCCGAATACAATTGTATCCGCATGTGGTGCAAGAGCCGTAGCGATCAGCATCCAGGCCCATCGTGGAATGATCGCGTCAGTAGAGCAAAACACAGCGACATGCTTGCCTGCATAGTCGATCCACGGGTGAGTCGAAACGTACTCACGGAAATCCTTCTCCCTGAGCAAGAGTCCTTCCACCAGCCAGGGAGCAATGTCGAAAGCGACGCGTTCACCGTCGGTCCACCAGTCCTCCAGGTCGATGATAACAAGTCCGCTTTGTGCGACTTTATTGACGATCTCTGACATGCGAAATTGAAATCAAATTTATAGATTAACTTAAAAAACAACTCGTTTCACCACATTCCGAGTTCAAGTCGGGCCTCTTCACTCATCATATCCTTCTCCCACGGAGGCTCGAAGGTGATCTCGACCTTGGCACTGTTCACATCGGGGATATCGCGTATTTTCTGTTCCACATCGGGGGGCAGTGTCTCTGCTACCGGACAGGCCGGTGAGGTGAGGGTCATCTTGATGTGAACATCATTCCCTTCATTGATGTTAATCTCATAGATCAGACCCAACTCCCAGATATCGACCGGAATTTCCGGATCGTAGCAGGTCTTGAGCACATCGACGATCCGGTCGCGCAATGGCTTCACCTCGGGTATCGTCGGATTCGATTCACTTTCCATCGTCGTCAATTGGCGGCCTGTACGGCCAATGCATGGGCTTTCATCTGTTTGATCATGGCGGAAAGTCCGTTCGCCCTCGTTACGGCTACATGTTGACGCAAACCGATCGCGTCAATGAACTGCAATCGGGAGTCAAGGATCTCAGCGGGAGTGCGACCCGATAGCACCTTCATCAGCATGGCGATCTCCCCTTTTACAAAAGTCGAATCACTGTCTGCACTGAAGTACAACCTTCCCTCCTTCTCCTCACCGTGCAGCCAGACTGAGCTCTGGCATCCCCTGATCTTGTGTTCGTCGGTCTTATACTTCGCATCAAGAGGAGGGAGTTTCTGACCGAGTTCGATGATGTACTGGTACTTTTCCTCCCAGGTATCGAACAACCCGAAGTCGTCTACAATTTCCTGCTCAATGGGATCCATGGCACTCATGCTGTAGCCTGCGGTTGAAGGAAACGGATGGCCTGTGCGACCTGGTCGACGAAATGATCGACCTCCTCGATTGTGTTGTAGAACATGAACGAGGCACGGATCGTACCCGGTATAGCGAAACGGATCATCACCGGCTCGGTACAGTGGTGTCCGGTTCGGACAGCAATTCCCTTGGTATCAAGATACATGCCTGCATCCATGGCATTGACCCCGTCAATGACGAAAGAAAGCACACCTGTCTTTTCACGGGCGCGACCGATGATGCGCACCCCTTGTATTTCGGATATACGAGCCGTGGCATGCCGTAGGAGATGCTCCTCCCATTGCCAGGCTGCCTTGCGGTCCAGAGTATTCCAATAGTCAATGGCTGTGCCGAGTGCGATCACATCGGCGATGTTGGGCGTACCTGCCTCGAATTTAAAAGGGATGTCGTTGTAGGTCGTGCGCTCGAAAGAAACTGTACGGATCATTTCTCCTCCGCCCTGGTAGGGGGGCATCTCTTCAAGAAGCCGGCGTTTGCCGTACAAGCATCCGATTCCGGTAGGACCAAGGATCTTGTGTGCACTGAAAGCGAAGAAATCAGCATCCAGCTCCTGCAAATCGATGGCCATGTGCGCCGTACTCTGGGCACCATCCAACATGACAGGAATCCCTTTCGCATGCGCTTTGCGGATGATCTCTTTCACGGGATTGATTGTTCCGAGTGAATTCGATACGTGAACAATGGAAACAAGTCGAGTACGATCGGTCAAGAGCAGATCGAGCTTGTCGAGCACCAGTTCACCATCGTCGTTCATCGGGATCACGTTGAGCCTGGCGCCCTTCTCCTCGCACAGCATCTGCCAGGGAACGATATTGCTGTGGTGCTCCATAGCCGAAATGAGGATCTCGTCGCCAGCCTGCACGCGTTGTCTGCCGAAAGTGGAAGCCACCAGGTTCACGGCCTCGGTAGTTCCACGAACGAAAACAATCTCATCTTCAGAGGGAGCATTCAGAAAATCCCTGACCTTCACCCGTACACTGTCGAAAGCATCAGAGGCGCGTTGGGAAAGGAAGTGAACGCCTCGGTGGATGTTCGCATTGGTATGGGAGTAATAGTCGACCAATGCATCAATGACCACCTGTGGCTTCTGTGAAGAAGCTGCATTGTCAAAATACACCAACGGTTTACCGTAGGGCTTCTCGGATAAGATCGGGAAGTCCCGGCGAACACGTTGATTGTCAAAAGCAGCCATTTATCTTATTGTCATATTACACCATTAGAATCGGTCAAAATCACCCGTTGTGGCGACTCCTAAGTTGCATCAGGAATTCAAATGCCGGTCAAGAAGATCGAGTAATGAAATCCTGACCGACTCGTTCTCCACCTGCTCGATCACATCGGCTGCGAAGGCATGGTTTAACAATGCACGTGCTGTCACCTCACCGATGCCACGGGCACGGAGGTAGAACAGGGCATCGTCGTCGAGCTGACCGGTAGTCGTACCGTGACTGCACTTCACATCGTCGGCATAGATCTCAAGCTGCGGCTTGGTGTACATCGAGGCATCGTTGCTCAGCAACAGGTTCTTATTGCTTTGATAAGCATTGGTCTTTTGCGCATCGGGGCGAACCCAGATCTTACCGTTGAAGACACCCAGTGCTTTATCGTCAATGATGCCCTTGTACAATTCGCTGCTGAAGCAATGTGGCATGGCGTGGTCGACAAGGGTATGATTGTCCACGACCTGATTTCCGTTCAGCACATAAAGTCCGTTCAGCCAGGTGTTGACTTGTTGTCCGTCGAGACGAATATTGAGGTTGTTACGCACCATTCCTCCACCGAGTGTCAGGGTCGTCAGGTGGTGATTGCTGTCGGCAGCCAGATTGACCTTGTGATAAGAGACGTGTCGGGTATCGGCCGACTCGTTCTGCACCTTGACATGATGCAGTTTTGCGTTTCGGGCGATGACGGTCTCGGTTACGGTGTTCACGAACACTTCCTGCCCCGCACCATGCGTGTGATGGGTCTCGAGAATCGTACACTCCGCATTCTCATCAAGTATAATAAGCAGGCGCGGACTGATGGCTATGGGTGCACCACCCGGTGTAGATACGAATGCGAAGTGGACGGGCACGTCTATCCGAACATTCTTGTCGACCAGAACAATGAGGGGATCATAAGCCAGAATGGTATTCAACGCCACCATGGGCTCATTATGAGTCTCGGCATGCCGAAAAAGATGATTCACCACATGGGCTTCCGCACCCAGGTCGGCGAATGTACCGACGCGGATCCCAACCGGCAGCTTCTCCATATGAGAAGCCGTATCGTTCAGGCTGCCGTTTTCAACAACGAACAAACATGCATTGCTTCCTTCAAGGCGGAATTGATCTGCAGAAGCACTGTCGATGGAAAAACGATCAAGTGGACCGGCAACAGCGTATGCAGTATTTGCAATATGCGATAAATCGAAGTACTTCCATTCCTCGTGGCGGGTACCGGGAATACCCTGGCGGGTGAAATCGCTCAAGGCACGGACACGCTGCTCCTTCAACGTCTCCTGGCTATGACCATGGAGGTTCGCCAGGGACTCGGCAGCGTTCACGAAGCCGGCGGGCACCGTCGGGTGGCTCACTTGGGTCTTCATGGTGTTCATGCGTTAACAGCTGCTTCTTCCTTGATCCAGTCGTAACCCTTCTCCTCGAGCTCAAGTGCGAGTTCCTTGGTACCGGATTTGACGATACGGCCCTTGTAAAGTACATGCACGAAATCAGGTACAATGTAATCCAAAAGTCGCTGGTAGTGTGTAATGACAATGAAGGATCGATCCTTTGAACGGAGCGCATTCACTCCGTTGGATACGATACGAAGTGCATCGATATCCAGACCGGAATCGGTTTCATCGAGGATGGCCAGTTTCGGCTCGAGCATCGCCATCTGGAAGATCTCGTTGCGCTTCTTTTCACCGCCGCTGAAGCCTTCGTTCACTGAGCGCTGGGTCATGGCCTTATCCATTTCAACGAGCTTCATCTTCTCATTCATCAGCTTGAGGAAATCCTTGGAATCGAGTACATCCAGGCCACGCGCCTTGCGCACTTCATTCACTGCAGTCTTCAGGAAGTTGGCATTGCTGACGCCAGGAATCTCCACAGGGTACTGGAAAGCTAGGAAAAGTCCGGCGCGCGCACGGTCCTCGGGGCTCATCTCCAAAAGATCCTCACCCAGGAATTCGACGTGACCGCCGGTGACTTCATAGTCCTCACGGCCGGCCAGTACCGAGGCGAGGGTGCTTTTTCCGGAACCATTGGGTCCCATGATGGCATGAACTTCTCCGGGTTTCACTTCGAAATTAAGGCCGTTCAGGATCTGCTTGTCCTCAATCGATGCCTGCAGATTTTTTATCGATAACATAGTATAAGATTCTTTCAATTGAATGGTTTAATACTTTAAAACGCGGTTATCATCCGACCGACCCCTCCAGGGAGATGGCCAGAAGTTTCTGTGCCTCTACTGCGAATTCCATGGGCAGTTGGTTGAACACTTCCTTGCAATAGCCGTTTACGATCAGATTGACAGCGTCCTCGTTGGAAATGCCGCGCTGGTTGCAGTAGAAGATCTGGTCTTCGCCCACCTTGCTGGTGGTGGCTTCGTGCTCCACCTTGGCGGACTTGTTCGACACCTCGATGTAGGGAAATGTATGGGCTCCGCACTTGTCGCCAATGAGAAGGGAATCACATTGAGAGAAGTTACGGGCATTGTCGGCGTTCTTTCCTATGCGCACCAATCCGCGATATGAGTTCTGGCTGCGACCACAGGAGATCCCTTTCGATACGATCGTACTGCGGGTATTCTTACCGATATGGATCATTTTGGTGCCCGTATCGGCCTGCTGCATGTTGTTCGTCACGGCAACCGAGTAGAATTCACCGATGGAATGATCGCCTTTGAGGATCACGCTGGGATATTTCCAGGTCACCGCTGAACCGGTCTCCACCTGCGTCCAAGAAATGCGTGAACGGTCGCCCAGGCAGATGCCGCGCTTAGTCACAAAGTTGTAAATGCCGCCCTTTCCATTTTTATCGCCGGGATACCAGTTCTGAACTGTGCTGTATTTCACGTTGGCATCGGCATGGGAGACGATCTCCACTACCGCGGCGTGCAACTGGTTTTCATCGCGCATGGGAGCGGTACACCCCTCCAGGTAGCTGACGTATGATCCTTCGTCGGCGATGATCAATGTCCGCTCGAACTGACCCGTGCCGGCGCTATTGATTCGGAAATAAGTGCTGAGTTCCATCGGACAACGGACCCCTTTGGGAATGTAACAGAAGGAACCGTCGCTGAATACTGCGCTATTGAGAGCGGTGTAGAAATTGTCGGTATAGGGAACAACCGAGCCGAGGTATTTCTTCACCAATTCGGGATGATCATGCACTGCCTCGCTGAACGAGCAGAAAATGATGCCGAGTTCGGCCAGTGTTTCACGAAAAGTGGTCTTTACGGATACGCTATCGATCACCGCGTCAACCGCCACGCCCGAAAGCCGCTTCTGTTCTTCGAGCGAAATACCCAATTTGTCAAACGTCGCCTTGATCTCGGGATCGAGTTCGTCAAGGCTGTTCAAGGTGGGCTTCTTCTTGGGTGCCGAATAGTAGATGATGTCCTGGAAATCAATTTCCGGGTATTGAACATTGGGCCAGCTCGGCTCTACCATTTGCTGCCAATGGCGGAAAGCCTTCAACCTCCAGGCCAGCAACCACTCCGGTTCGTTCTTCTTGGCAGAAATGAAGCGGACGGTATCTTCATTCAACCCTTTGGGGGCGTTTTCACTTTCGATGTTGCTGACAAAGCCCCATTTGTAATCGGAACCGGTGACATCATCGATTATTTTCAAGTCTTCTGACATAGCTGCCGTTAAGGTCGGATGATTTTTTACGCTTTAAGGGGAAATGACTTTGAGGTGCCTTTTGAAACGGGTTTCAGACTGCAAACGACTCTCCGCATCCGCAGGTACGTGATGCGTTAGGATTGTTGAACTGAAATCCTTTTCCGTTGAGCCCATCGCTGAAGTCGAGCTGGGTACCCACCAGGTATAAGAAACTTTTCTTGTCGCAGACGATTCGTATGCCCTTGTCCTCAAACACCTTGTCATCGGGACGCACCTCGTGGTCGAACTCCAGCTGATAGCTCAAACCGGAACACCCACCGCCCTGGACGCCTACGCGAATGAAGGAATCGGAAGGTCGGTTTTCCGCCATGATCAGCTCAATGGCCTTCTCTTTTGCTTTTTCGGTTACAGTAATCATGATTTTTATCAGTTGCAAAGGTACGGACTTCGCGCTTGTTTAGAACAATTCTAATCTGAGAAAGTTTCCGGCACAGTTCATTCAAAAACAGGGAGATTGGTCGATTTGAAAAAACCTATCATCAGGAGATTATCAACAAAAAGGACTTGCTTTCCAGCCGTTTTCATGATCAGCACATTGCGCTACACGGTTCTATAACAAAACCCGTATCATGTATATTTTATTAATTATTTTATTCATGATATCGCCCTCATGTATAAATCTTTTACATGATGAGCTTATCGTGTATATTTTCATTTGTTTTTTATACATTATATATATTTAATAATGTGATTGTTATATAAATAATGATATCATATATATTTTTTTGTATTATTTTTATCTGACAAAACTGTTGAATAGACATGAAACCCTTCATCCACTTCGAGCCGGAAGTCCCCAACAACGGCTTGTCTCCGCTTCCGGTGGAACGGGGTCGGGTGGAAACCCTGGCTACCCTGCGCAAGTCGATCAGTGCATCGGCAGCAGTGGCGGAATTGAAGGGGATCTCACATACCCTCAACAACCAGAACATTCTACTGAATGCGGTCATCCTGCGTGAAGCCAAAGCCAGTTCGGAGGTCGAGAACATCGTAACCACCCACGACAAAATGTACCGTTCGCTGAACCTGAGGGGACGGGAAGCGGATGCGGCCACCCGGGAGGTCCTGCGATACCGCGAGGCGGTCAAATACGGCCTCTCGTTCATCGAAGCTCATGGTTTTCTCAATTTCCGTGTAATGGCGTACGTACAGAAGGTCATGGAAATGAACGATGCGGGTGTCCGTAAGCTTCCCGGAACAAAACTCATGAATGCCGGAACAGGTAAGGCGGTGTACACACCACCGGATGATCCGGAGGTGATCAACGCCCTTTTGGGAAATTTCGAGCAGCACTTCAATACCAACGACGACCTCTGCCCTCTCATCCGCATGGCCGTGTTGCACCATCAATTTGAGAGCATCCATCCTTTTTACGATGGAAACGGTCGCACGGGTCGTATCCTGAACCTGCTTTTCATGCTGTTGCATGGTTTGCTGGAAGCACCTGTTTTGTACATGAGCGGTTACATCGTACGTAACAAAGCGGATTACTACAGGAACTTGCAGATTGTACGAACCACAG
>JBJOER010000166.1:0-3188 GCA_046049215.1 Bacteroidota bacterium
CAACAATAATAATGCAAACAAAAATTAAAAAAATCACATAATTACAGAACAGATCTCTAACTAAAAACTCCATTTAATTAAAATAATAAATATTTAAAATAAACTTTAATATAAAAAAATAGAAGCTTTATAGTTTATAGCGAAATATTGTGGATATTAATCCTAAACAGTCTATTTGATAATTTTTTAGCTAATACACTCAATACGGCCATGACGGAAAGATTTCCTTGAGCTTTCCAAGCAAACACCACAACCTGAAACTCTAACCTATTATTGAATACACTTGAAACATGTTTTGCGCCCATTCAATCGATTAATTACAACAAAAACCGAAAAATATTTTCAAAAACACTTGATTTCGGTAAACGAACAATAGTATATTTGCACTCAAGCATTCAGAGATCGTGTAGCCTCATTATCAGCTACACGATGCCAACCGAGCGGTCGATGCCACGGTGGTCAAACGATGCGGACCCAGGGTCAAAAAAGCGATTTTCGCCGATATCTCCCTGTCACATCCCATCCGCTGAATGCACGTTCTTTCAAGTGCCCGCGCACTTGTCGTGTAATATGTTTGCATCAGGAATCCCAAGAAGGGTACCAACCGAGAGCACAACTCCGCGGTGGTGAATGGATGTGGGCCGAAAGGCCAAAATAAAACTCCCCTCCTTCCTGTGGTTCCCGGTGTTGTCAGGCGTCTCTAACCCTAATGAACAACGCATATGAAACCAGGATCGATTGTAACGTGTGTGGACGACGTTTTCCGTCCCGAATCCAGAATTAACTTATCAGGACTGCCCGTTCGGGATCGCCTCTACATGGTGCGGAATATCCTGCCCAATTATGAAGTGCGGAATGGTCCGCCCGGTGTGTTGCTGGAGGAATTCTACGGCAAACCGGTCACTTTTAAATCCTACACCGGAGCGATGATGACCGTAGAAGTGCATTTCCGGATGAATCGCTTCCGCGAAGTGCTTCCTCCAATGGAATTGGAAGAGCTGAACGAGTTGCTCTGCCCCGAACCGGAACTCGTTCCTGCTTGAATCAACGGTTGACTCTTCGCAATCAGCAATCATCTCAACAGCTCTATTGTATCCAATATCCAATTGCTTTAATCCATACCCACCCATGTCCAGATAATCCAATACACTTCTCTCATCGCATTCCGAAATCGTATAGCAGAACAAGTACGCTATACGATGCCAACCGAGCGGTCGATGCCACGGTGGTGAAACAATGCGGGCCCTTCCGGTCAAAAAAGCGGTTTTCGGTTTTTTATCGGTGCAGCCTGCAGGATTGCGGTGAGGATCAACACCTCCGCTCATGCCTGCTCAACTTCTCTCCCCTTCTTACTTCCTCCCCCGCATCCGGGCGCCCGGTTTGGTGAATTATTGTGTCTACCGGCATACCGTGGCTCCACTATTTCATTTCAAATCATCAAAAAAAAGAAACAACATGAAATCAAAATATGCTTCGCTCTTCACGAGCGAGTCCGTTTCGGCGGGTCATCCTGATAAGATCGCTGATCAGATCTCTGATGCTATCCTCGACGCGTTCCTGGCGCAGGACCCCAACGCGAAAGTGGCCTGCGAATGCCTGATCACGACCGGCTGCTTTGTGCTGGCCGGTGAGATCGCCTCTACCGCCAAAGTCGATGCAGAGGCCATCGCCCGGCAGGTGATAGCCGATATCGGTTATACCGATGAATCTATCGGCTTCGATGCCGCCTCCGCACGATGCATCAATTTGCTGCATACCCAAAGCCCCGAGATCAACCAGAGCGTGGCCGACGGTGGCGCAGGCGACCAGGGACTGATGTTCGGCTATGCCTGCAACGAGACCCCCGAACTGATGCCCCTGGCCATCCACCTGTCGCACCGGCTGATGCAGAAACACAACGAACTGCTGCACTCCGGTCAGATCCCCTGGCTGCTGCCCGATGCGAAGGCGCAGGTCACAGTGGCCTACAACCTTGATGGTACAGTGGAAAGCGTGCGCAAGGTGGTTCTGTCTACGCAGCACCGGTCCGGCATCGATCATGCAACGCTTAGCCGTACGGTCATCGAACAGATCATCCGTCCCGTGCTGGGCGAATGGATCATCGAGGAGGAACCGGAGTACCTGATCAATCCCTCGGGCAGTTTCACCATCGGTGGTCCGCACGGGGATACGGGCCTTACCGGACGGAAGATCGTGGTGGACAGCTACGGCGGATCCGCTCCGCACGGGGGCGGTGCCTACAGCGGAAAGGATCCCAGCAAGGTGGACCGCTCCGCAGCCTATATGGCGCGTTACATCGCACGGCACCTGGTGCTTGCCGGGGTGAACAGGGATTGCATGGTGCAGCTGTCGTACGCCATCGGCAGGAGCGAGCCGGTATCGGTGGCTGTGCGTTCGCGCAACGGTGGGTTCATGAACCAGTCGAACCTGAGCAACGAGGACCTCTCGCAGATCGTGCAGCAGTGCTTCGACCTGACTCCCGCCGGCATCATCACCACCCTGCAACTCAAGCGGCCGATCTACAGGGCCACGGCAGCCTTCGGACACATGGGTCGTGCGGAGTTCCCCTGGGAGCAGACCGACGAGGCGTTGGTTCAACAACTGAAGGATGCCATCCGTGAGCGCTACGAAGCCATTGAACGCGGCAAGAACGAGGCCCTGGAGCGCAGGAAAGGTGAGTTCGCAGCCATGAGCAACGAGGAACTGGTGGCAGCATTCAACCGGGGCGAAGGTTCAGGAGCCTGGATTCCACTGCGCATGCGGGCCATGCGCCTCCTGGTGGAAGAAATGCAGCGCCGTGGGCTCGACCTCAGTGAGATCTGCCACTTCGATTCGGAAAGCGGCAATCTGGCCTCCATCCAGCTGAAAGGCGAAGCCCGCCTGGAAGGGAACAAGGTGGTGCAGGTGCGAAAAGAGTAAAAAGAAAAGCATGCGGAGGGCGGATGCATCGGGTATCCGCCCTCCCGTATGCTGAACAAAGGGAAATCAAATAATCCTCATTCCAATGCCATTTTCTTTCAACTTAAAAAAACTTCGACAATGCAACACAAACTGAAAATATATCCTCAACCCGACGAAACATTCCATTACCGGATCGAATCCGATGAAGGAGAGCTCATCCTGTTTGATACCGGAGAGATCTGGTACGATTGTGACGATCTCGATGACCAGGAAGTGATCGACTGGGC
>JBJOER010000167.1:0-3325 GCA_046049215.1 Bacteroidota bacterium
CAGGTTGAGCGAAGCCAGGTTGCAGGCCGTATCATCCAGGAACATGTATTCCGAGCAGGGATTGGATGCTTTGATGCGCCCTCCGGCCGGACAAGTATGCCAGGCATTGATAGTAGTATCGAATTGCAACCCGGGATCACCGCAGCTCCAGGCAGCTGACACGATCTCTTCCCAGAGCTTTCGAGCGGGAATCGTCTCGCAAACCGAACCGTCGGTGCGACGGCGCAAGGACCAGCTCCCATCCTGCTCCACCGCCTGCATGAAGGCATCGCTTGCCCGCACGGAGTGGTTCGCATTCTGCCCGGAAACAGTCGCATAAGCCTCTCCCTCGAAATCGGCCGGGTAACCTGCTTCGATCAATACCCGTGCTTTCAGCTCCTCCCCTTTTTTCCAGCGTACGAAATCGACGATCTCAGGATGGTCATCGTCAACGCAAACCATCTTGGCAGCGCGGCGCGTAGTCCCACCCGATTTGATCGCACCGGCAGCACGATCACCGATTTTCAGGAAGGACAACAGGCCCGACGAGCGACCACCTCCCGATAATGCCTCATCCTTTCCTCTGAGAGCGGAAAAATTCGTCCCAGTTCCAGAGCCGTATTTGAATAGACGGGCTTCACGCAACAGCAGATCCATAATGCCACCCGGATTCACCAGATCGTCCTTCACCGACAGAATAAAGCAGGCATGCGGTTGCGGGCGACCATAAGCGGAATCAGACTGCTTCAATTCACCGTCTACGGGATCCAAGTAATAATGTCCCTGGGGCGGACCGGTAATCCCATATTCCTGAAAAAGTCCGGTATTGAACCACTGTGGAGAATTCGGTGCCGCCATTTGCGAAAGCAGCATGAACACGCATTCGTTGTAAAACACATCCGCATCTTCGGTCGATTTGAAATACCCGTACTTCAATCCGTTCGCCTTCCAGCATGCAGCCATACGATGCACCACCTGCCTGGCAGAAAACTCTCCACCGGAAGTGCCATCCGCTTGCGGTACTCCAGAACGGCGGAAATACTTGTGAGCCAGGATTTCGGTAGCCGTTTGCGACCATGCAACCGGCACTTCGACACCGTGCTGTTCAAACAACACCTTGCCGTCGGCATTACGGATCAGTACATCTCTCCGCTCCCATTGAAACAAAGGAAACACATCCTGAACACCCGTTGTAAAGCGGGATTGAATCGTCAACCCCTTGTCCATTGCACCCTATATTTCATGTTGTAAATTTCATAAAAATGCAGGTGGAACTTTCTGACAAATCTCATCCAGCTGCATTGCAATTCGAGCGACGAACAGGAATATGGGCACCTTATTCAACCAACTGATTTTTATCAGTCCACTCCTCCATTGCGGTCATAGCGACTTGCAGTACATGCTTTCATCTTTGCTTTCGGTTAAGTACCTTTAAGAAATCAGCAACCTCCCCGACTATGATGAAATATGCGCTCATTATTGCCCTGGCATTCGGTTCTATCTCAAACATGCTGGCTCAGAGCACCATTCTGCCCCAGGGTTCGATCTGGAAATATTACGACAAAGGCAATCTGAACACCAGCTGGAGATCGGTTACCTACAATGATGCGACCTGGAAAAGCGGAGCAGCACAATTGGGTTACGGCGATGGAGACGAGACCACTGTAGTGAGTTACGGAACGAATGCAGCGAAAAAATACCTCACCACTTATTTCCGCAAAACCGTCTCCATCAGCAATCCCACCGCTTTCAGGAATTTCACCTTGAACCTCAAACGCGATGACGGAGCCGTAGTTTATGTGAACGGCACGGAGCGATTCCGCACCAATATGCCGACTGGAAGTATCAGTGGCAATACGAAAGCATCGACGGCCGCATCTGATGATGGGAACACCTGGCAAACCGTTTCGCTGGCATCCACATTCTTCGTCAACGGCAACAATGTGATTGGAGTCGAGATCCATCAGTTCAGCACCAGTGACCCCGATATCAGCTTCGATCTTCAGCTGATTGCCAACCCCAATCAGCCACCTGTGGCCAATGCCGGAACGGATCAGAGCGTGACTCTGCCCATGAAATTTGCCAGTCTAAATGGCGGTGCATCTGCAGATCCCGACGGATCGATATCCAGCTATGCCTGGAACCAGATCGGAGGACCTTCAACATCGGCAATCGGCACCCCATCATCCTCAACCACTACAGTCAGCAACCTCGTCCAGGGCACATACCTGTACCGCCTCACAGTGACGGACAACAACGGTGGTTCCTCAGCCGATACAGTTGCCTTGGTGGTGCATCCTGCGCCCAATCAAGCACCGATTGCTAATGCAGGTAGCGACCAAAGCATCACCCTCCCGCTGAACTTCACCATACTCGATGGCAGCTACTCGAGTGATCCCGACGGAACGATTTCTGTCTATAACTGGAACCAGATAGCAGGCCCTTCCTCATCGGTGATCGGTACACCAACGGCATCAAGTACGACCGTCAATGATCTTGCAGAAGGCACTTACCTCTTTAGCCTCACGGTGACCGACAACAACGGCAGTTCGTCAAGCGATACTGTTGCTGTAGCTGTTAATCCCGTTTCCAATCAAGCACCAGTAGCGAATGCAGGCAGCGACCAAATCATCACGCTTCCCCAAAGCTCTTCTACGCTTGACGGCAGCGCCTCCAGTGACTCCGACGGTACGATTGCAACCTATGCCTGGAATCAGGTTTCTGGGCCTAACACTTCAACGATTGATAATTCTTCAAGTGCTATCACTGCAATAAACAACCTTGTCCAGGGAACTTACCAATACACGCTGGCAGTGACAGACAACAACGGATCAAACTCTACTGACACCATCACTGTACAGGTATCCCCGGCCTTCAACCAGCCTCCCACGGCGAGTGCGGGAGCAGACCAGACGATCACCTTGCCCCAAAGCAGCGTTACACTGGATGGTGGCGGATCGACCGACCCCGACGGAAGCATCGCCTCCTACCAGTGGACCCAATTGTCGGGACCCGGAACTGCAACCATCTCCAGTCCGACATCCGCATCAACAGCGATCAACGGATTGGCACAAGGCAGTTATGTCTTCCGGTTGTCCGTAACTGATGACGGGGGTGCAACAGCCACAGACGACGTTTCCGTAAGCGTAAACCCGATGACCGTATTGAACGCCATTCCATTCGGATCGGTATGGAATTACTACGACAGTGTTGTGACCGCCCTCACCAACTGGAACGGCACAGGATTCAACGATGCTGCCTGGAAAAGCGGACCTGCGCAACTGGGTTATGGTGATGGCGACGAAGCGACCATAGTGAGTTATGGCCCCAGCTCA
Source organism: Bacteroidota bacterium (assembly GCA_046049215.1). Taxonomy (GTDB): domain Bacteria; phylum Bacteroidota; class Bacteroidia; order AKYH767-A; family OLB10; genus JAJTFW01. The sequence goes on from JBJOER010000167.1 coordinate 3,315, forward strand.
ACCAGCAAATA
>JBJOER010000168.1:0-12955 GCA_046049215.1 Bacteroidota bacterium
TTTTGAATGGCAACTGCAATCGAGCGTCTGTCAGGGGCTTCTCCTGCATGCCAGCCGCCGGTACCGGCTGAATCGATGTAGAGGCTGGCGGAGTCGATTTGCGCTTCCAGTTTGGATCGCATGAGGCCTTCTGCAAGCGGAGAGCGGCAAATGTTGCCGAGGCAAACCATCAGTATCTTCATGTATCAGGTTCTGTCACAATGAAAATAGCGGGAGTAGAGCATCAGATCGTCCAATTTATTAAAATCGAATAGCGAGACATTTCTCTGAAATCAATTTTCGGATGCATGTATTTAAATAATAGTGGTTCGATTAGCGGAACGTGGAGAGGGCTCAGTAAAGCGTTTTGTCCGGCTTGGCGATCCAATCGCGGAAAACCTGCATGGCTTCTTCATCGGGGACATGGATCATCGGGATCTTTCTGGCAGTGGGTTCCAGGAGGATTTCTTCGTAGATAAAGGCATCGTCAAAGCCTGCTTCTGCAGCCTGGTACCGGGTATTTGCAAAGAAGACTCTCTTTGGACGCGCCCAGTAGATCGCTCCCAGGCACATGGGACAGGGTTCACAGTTGGTGTAGATTTCACAGTCCTCAAGCTGGAAAGTATCCAGTTTTGCGCATGCATCTCGGATCGCAACCACCTCGGCGTGGGCCGTTGGGTCGTTGGTCGATGTCACCCTATTGGATCCTTTTCCAACGATGATCCCATTCCTGACGACTACGCAACCAAATGGGCCTCCGACATTGGATTCAAGTCCTTGTTTTGCCAGAGTAATGGCGGCTTTCATTGGTGATTCGCTTTGTTCCATAGTCCTTTCGAATGGGTAAATATACACAGCTCCATACTACTTAACCATTCAACGAAAGGCGTCTCCTTTAGAGTTTGATTAATTTTGGCTCTAGGGTATGGAGCTGACGGCATTACTGGATGAATGGAAACATAAGGGCGGAACTGCCGCGTTGTGCACCATTGTCGAAACCCGTGGATCTACGCCGCGTTCCCTCGGTGCCAGAATGCTGGTCTTCTCAGATTCTTCGATTCTGGGCACAATCGGTGGTGGTGAGTTGGAAAAAAGCGTTATTCAGGAAGCTATTTCGGTCATTAAATCCAGGCGGCCATCCACATACCGCCATGACCTGCTTCATCGCCACAACATGTGTTGTGGTGGAAGCGTGGATTTATTCATTGAACCACTGATGGAAAAGGAAAGATTGTTCATCTTCGGAGCCGGGCATACAGGTGCCGCACTTGCACGTCATGCCGTGCAGCTTGAATTCGACGTTTATGTAATCGATGACAGGAAGGAGTACCTGGATTCAATTGGTATAGCCGGTGTAAGCAAGTTGAACATGCACCATGCCCAGGCCTTGCCGGTACTGCCTTTTAATGATCGCACTTTTGTAGCCATTATGACTTACAGTCATGCCAATGACCGTGAAATTCTTGCTCACTGCATTCGACAGCCGTTCGCTTATTTGGGAATGATCGGCAGTCAACGCAAAGTGGAGATGACGAGAAAACTTTTTAAAGAAGGATTGTCGGTCACCTCTGAAGAATTGTCGCGTGTAGACATGCCAATGGGAGAGGATATTGGCGCGGAAACCCCCGATGAGATAGCCGTTAGCATCCTGGCAAAGCTTATACGGGTGCGTCGTACAGCCATCTCCCTTTGATCAAATGGTTGCTGTCCGACGTCCCTGTAAGATCCGGTAGAATGAACGGCTGCGGATCTCTTCAAGTGTCAAACCGGTCACCGTCGCTTCGGTTTCGTCGATCGCACCGGAATTCATGGCGCGGAGGAAGTAGTTGAGCAAGCCCTGACCGGTAGCTGCATCATCAAAAATGTCTCCGGACAATGTGGCTTGTGCGGCCTTGTCGATGAAATGCCTTAATCGGACGGCTGCATCTTCGTAGCTTTCAAGGAAGAATGTATAAACGGCGGCATAGCGCATGGGCAGTTGTGCAGGATTGAGGTCCCATCCCTGGTAGAATCCGTTGCGAAGACTATGCATCGTGTGGCCGAAGCAGAGCTTCCAGGCCCTGTGTACCACGGCTTTGTTTTCTGCAAGTTGGGCTTCCGTGAGGTTTTCTCCTTTGTGAGGTCCTATCGGCATCACATTCGTAGCGCCGTCTGAGAGATAGATTCCTGTTCCAGCCAGCGCTACTTTGGTCATGTGGTGTGCGAAGTCGCAAACGGGATGGTCCATCGTCTGGTATCGCGCAGTGATGTTGCAGGATGCTGTATAGTCGTAAGTTCCGAAGTGCGCAGCAATACAACGTCCTTCGCCAGCCATGATCAGTGTACGTAGGGGGTTCTTGCCGTCCTTGTCCATGATCGCTTGGGTGGCTTCCACCATCATTTCCATTTTTAGCACTCCTTCAGGCAAATGGAAGTTGTGTTCAATTAGGCGGAAAAGGCCGGCCAACGCCATCACTTGCTCGGGAATGGTCACCTTAGGAAGCATGACCACGAAATTTTCGGGAAGCTTACCCGAAGTCAATGTCAGAAGTTCAGTTAAGAAAATATCAAGGGTTCGCACGCCTCGTAGTTTGAGATCTTCAGTGAACGGCTTGATCCGAATACCGATGAAAGGAGGAAGGGTGCCGTTTTGCATCCCTTTGGCTACTTCATGAGCCGCCTGCACGGCTGTTCTGTCTTCCTCATCATCTGGACGATTGCCGAAACCATCCTCGAAATCGATTCGGAAATCCTCTACGGCTTCCCTTTCCAGCTTGGCCAGTACTTTTTGGTAAACGGTGTAAGCTAGCCATGCAGGATGCCTCTTGCGCTCCGATTCATCCATGTACTCAAGTTGCTTGATCAACACTTGAATTTCATCAGATCGTATTGGCAATTGTTCATGGCCCGGAAGCTCAAGAACACGCGCCAGCTCCGTAAAGTCAGCGGCATTGGTTCGCATGCTTTTGTAGGCGATTTCTCCCATCTTGCGAACAGAATTCGATCGGAAGAGATTCGCCCCTCCATAAACGGTATGCACCGGCTGCCTGTCGGAACGGTCACCGGGATAGGTTTTTTGAAATGCGAGGTTCGCTTTACGTAATTCGTCGAGAATGATGGTCTTCTGCTTTTCGTCGATGGAAGTTTTCATATTGATTTTCGCTTGTTCGTGATTAGCTTCCGCGGTAGGTGGAATAACCGTAAGGGCTTAATAGTAAAGGTACATGATGGTGCTTTGTGTCTTTTATATCGAAAACGACTTCAATGAACGGATAAAAGCAATCGGTATTCAAGTTCTGGAAGTATGCACCGGTTGAGAAGTGCAGACGATAGGTTCCCAAAGAAAGAAATGATCCCTCGGGAAGAAGTCCAGGTATTCTGCCATCTTCGTTCGTGATTCCATGGGCGATGTTTTCCCAGTTTTCATCATTCGTAAGTCGACTCAGAATGACGTTTACACCTGAAGCAGGTTTGCCGGCCGAAACATCCAGGATATGGGTGGTGATCTTGCTCATTCCACTATTTTTTTAAGCCTCAATAAAGTGATTTTATGTTGTTCTTCAGCGGCACGTTTAAGTTCGGTCTCACGATCGTTCAAAATGCGCTGTTCAAGCAAGTTGAGCATCTCTCCAGCTGATTTTCCGGTGGCGAAAACGATGAAAATAAAACCGAACTTTTGTTCATAAGCCTCGTTCCCGGTCTTGAGTGCACGAAGGATTTCTTCAGAAGCATGACTCACAGCCGCCTGCTCATTCCCGGCCAAGTGCCGGGTAGAAGCGAATCGGTTGCGAAGACTTTCCAGATCTCCGATTTTGGGATGGTGTTGAAATGCCTCCAGCCAATCTTCCTCACCACAAAGCGTCCAGGATCTGTCTGCAGCATCGAACAGTTCTTTTTCCGATAAGAAGGGTGCGGAGAACATCATCAGTTCTGTCCACTTCGATGACCCGCAACAACTCGAAAGCTGTCCTTTCAATACATCCGATGGGAGGTTGTTGAGTTCCGTAATATTCATGCGTTCATTGAAGTCGTATCACGATAGGATGTTGCCGTACAGACGCATGCGGCTGATTCCTCCGTCGGGATAAATGAATAATCGCACATGCGTCGTCTTTCCATGGGGTTTTATTTCATTTTCAAAAAGATGTATGTGGTCTGCCTGTAGTTTTTGTTTGGGAAGCAGTTCATACCAGGAGTTGTTTTCCGGGATCATGTCCTCTTCCTCTCCGCCGTTGATGCAACACCCTTCTATGGAACAGGTGTCAGGGTAATTGCCCTTAAAGTGGGCTGTATCGATCAATATACGTTTGATTTTACCTGGATGGGCAAGACGCACAATGACCCAGTCCCGATTGCCAGGAGTGCGGTTCCGCTTGGTTTCCCAACCATCGCCCATGTTAATGCCACGGCCCGGCATGATCAGGTTGTCCATGTGGGAGAAGAACATGTCGTTGCAGAGCACGGACTTCGCACCGTTGACCGCCGCAGCCAGATCTACTTCATTATCCGGAGCGATAGCAGTCCAGTCTTTTTTCACTTCACCGTATACTTTAAGTCTCGCCACTCCACCGTCGGGGTAGATGTTTAATCTGACATGGGTGAAAAGTTCCTGGGAATTGCAGGTATAGTAGTTCTGGCTTCCAGGGTTCAACGGTGATTTAGGCAGGATCTCCGTCCATGGCATATCTGCGGACTGCAATTTTTCAGGGGAAGGATCACCTTCCAGTCGGCAGGCATCGATGGAGGCGAAGGGAGGGTGATTGCCCAAGAAATGGTTGGTGTCTATATCAAAGCCACGGATGATTCCGGATGCCCCTAGTTTAATGATGCACCAGTCGTGTCCAGGGGTACGCTTTCGTCGCGACTCCCAGCCATCCATCCATTTGCCGCGGTCGGTGTACTTGTCTGCTATAAAAACACCTCTTCCCGGTTTCACTAAGTTCCCCATCTCTGCAAAGAAGTCGTCTGAGCAGGCAATTGTGAAAGCACCAAGACGATCTGCTGCAAGGTTCAGGAGTTGAGTGTATGAAGGGGATTCAGTATCGTTATTTTTCATTTGTTGCTGAGGATTATTCTGCCTTTTCGTTGGATGTCTATTTCATTGCGTTTATAGATCTTATCTCCCCCCACCCAGGTCTCTTCAATCACTCCGTTCAGGAGCGCTCCTTCGTATGGAGTTACCTTGTGCCTGAACCTGATCATGGACGAGTCCACTTTCATGCGTTCATTTGGATTCCAGATCACCAGGTCTGCATCGTTGCCCGCTTCAATACGGCCCTTTGATCGAAGTCCAAGGAAATCGGCCACCCGTGTACTCATCCATTCGGCAAGCAACCCCGCAGGCTGATGGTCTTTTAAAGCAACAGTGCAGATTGCCGGTAACGTGAATTGCAGGGATGCGATCCCTCCCCATGCACGCTTCAGATCACCGCTTTCCAGCTCTTTGAGTTGAGGAGGGGCCGGAGAATGGTCGGATACGATGAAGTCAATGGTTTGGTCTTTTACCGCTTCCCATAACAACCGGTTGTTTTCACGTTCTCGGATCGGAGGGGCGCACTTATAGCGGGTGTCTTTATCGGGAATTTCTTCAGCTGCAAAAAATAGATAATGCGGGCAGGTTTCAACGGTGAGTGGCAAGCCTTCTGACTTTGCCGAACGGATCATGTCCAGCGCAGCGGCAGAGGAAAGATGGACGATATGTATACGCACCTTGTATTTCCGGCAAAGCGCGATCAATGACCGAATGGCTTCGTTTTCCCAACTGGCAGGTCGCGAGTGAAGCCATGCCATGTAGGAATTCGCGTTTTTCTCCAGCTCCAGTTGTCCATTGTGTTTTGTCTCCATTTCGGCATGTACCAAAAGCGGTAAGCCATGATCGGCCAATACAGGAAGCGAAAGTTCCAGTTCTTTCAGTGAAGTGTCGGGGAAATCATCGATTCCTGAATGGCACAAAAAGGTTTTGAAGCCCATTACTCCGGCTTTGATCAGCGGAAGGACCTCTTCGCTGTATCCGGGAACAATTCCTCCCCAGAAGCCGCAATTGACCGAAAGTTTTCCTTGAGCTGCATGAAGTTTTTCTTGAAATGATTGAGTGGTGACAGTGACCGGACTGGAGTTTAGGGGCATATCCACCAGGGTGGTGATGCCGCCTGCTGCGGCAGCCTGAGTGGCCGTTTCGAATCCTTCCCACGTTGTTCGCCCTGGTTCATTGATGTGAACGTGACAATCGATCAGTCCCGGCATGATATAGGTATCGCCATAGTCGATTACAGTAAGTTCACCGACCTCAGAGCGTGTGTTTCGTTCGATAGACGAGATGCGGCCATCCTTGATGAAAATGGTGGCAGGCTTAACTCCTTCCGGCAGGACTACATTTTTACTGTACAGTACGCTGTCGTGACTCATCGTTCATCTGTTGATTGGACAGCCACCAGCAATCCAATTTCCAATAAGCATTCGTTCCTCTTCAGTCATTCCGGTTTTATTTCCCTGAGGCATGGAATGGGTTTGCACAGCACGAATCAGGATTTTATCAGCCATCCGTTTGATCTGTTCAGGGGTTTCCAGCATGACTCCGTTGGGTGCTTTGGTCTGGAGTTCGTCGGTCGGTTTGGCGGCGTGACAACTCACACAATGTTTCTTGAACAAGGGCTCCACCTCTGCAAATGATACGGACGCTCCTGAGGTTGAGATCCGCGGAGGAGCGGTGATCGCTACTAGCGCCAGCAAGCCGACTATGCCCATGATGAACAGGTAATTCAGGCGAAATCCTTGTTCGTGTTTATTGATGTAGTGGCGAATCGCAACGCTGGCAAGGGTCAATCCAGCCAGAATGACCCAATTCCATTTGCTTGCGAATGTAACTGGGAAATGGTTGCTGATCATGATGAACAGCACCGGTAGTGTCATGTAGTTGTTGTGCAGTGATCGCAAACCTGCATATTTGCCAAGGGCCGCATTGGGTTCCCGTCCAAGCTTCGCAGCCTTCACCAGGGCTTTTTGCGAAGGGATGATGACAAAGAAAACATTGCCTGCCATACAGGTGCCCAGTAATGCACCAACATGAATGAATGCAGCCCTGCCGCTGAGGTGCGTGGAGAGGTACCAGGAGAGCAAGGTCAGGATGAGGAAACCGGTGAGAGCGAAGGCTCTGGTGTTTCTCAGTAATGGGGTACGGCAAAGGATATCATACACCAACCACCCAACCAGCAATGAACCGATTCCGGTTACAACCGCTTCGCGGTTTGAAATGGCTGCAACGGCAGGATCAACCATGTAACTTCCTGCATTCAAGTAATAGACGATCAGTAAAAGCATTACGCCCGTGAGCCAGGTGAAGTAAGCTTCGTACTTGAACCAGTGGAGTTTTTCTGGAAGTTGGGAGGGGGCGACTTTGTATTTTTCCAAATAATAGAATCCCCCACCGTGTACAGCCCAAAGATTTCCTGCCAATTCTTCACGCAGTCCCTTTGTTCTATTTAAACTGTTTTCCAGAAAAATGAAATAGAAAGAGGCCCCGATCCATGCAATTCCTACAACGATATGAACCCACCTGACAATGAGGTGAGTCCAGTCGAGGAAGTGGGCAGTCCATCCGAAATGACCGGCCAACAGGTATAGGCCATAACCGCCTGCAACCAACAGCGAAATGACGAGCATGACCGTCCTATACTGGCTTACCTCTTCCAGCAGTTCTTCAAGCTCCAGCTTTTGCTCTTTTTCCCTCAAGTTATCGCTCATTAATTGCTGTGGGCTGGTTTGTCCTTCATAAGCCTGAGTAAATCAGTGACGGCCAGGACAATGGTTTCGTTTGTTGCAGGTATTCTGAATTCGGGTTCAATGCGATGGTCGGCCACCGACGAAACGGCATCTTTGATGGCCAGCCAACTACTTAATGCCAGCATGAATGGTGGTTCTGCGACGGCTTTACTTTTCCGAATTGCCCTTGGATTGGGTGCATTGTTCATTAACTCAACCCTGAAATCGGCAGGAATGTCTCGCACTGAGGGTATCTTGTAGGTGTCGGGTGAATAATTCAACAGGTTGCCTTTTGCATCCCTTTTAATGTCTTCCGTGGTGCACCAGCCAAGACCTTGGATAAACCCTCCTTCGATCTGACCGATATCGATACTTGCATTGATCGAATCACCCGCGTCGTATAAGATATCGGTGCGAAGATGCTGGACGTGTCCTGTCAAAGTGTCCACCTCAACCTCACTGACCGCCATGCCAAAGGCGTAGTAATTGAACGGGCGTCCCCATCCTTTCAGTTTGTCCCAACCAATGTCGGGGGTCTTGTAAAAACCGGATGAACTCAGGCTTACCTGGTTCAGGTACGCTGATTGTACCGCTTCGGCGAAAGTGAAACTACGTTCGTCACTTTTTCGGGCATCGAAAAGAATTCCATTTTGCAAGCAAATATGCTCTGCAGCGGCATCGCAGCCGGGGAAACGCCTGTTCAATTCTTCGGCTGCGAAAACAAACAGTCGACGTTTGATTGTATCGATGGCGTCTTTGACGGCCATTCCGTTCAGATCGGTGCCCGCGGATGCGGCTGTGGCCGAGGTGTTGGGTACCTTCGTGGTATTTGTCGCATTCACCTTGATGTTTGAAAGGGGTACTCCCAATTCTGCTGCAGCTATTTGTGCGATTTTGGTGTGCAGCCCTTGACCCATTTCAGTACCTCCATGATTTACCAAAACGGATCCATCGGTGTAAATGTTAACCAAGGCTCCCGCCTGGTTAAGAAACGTGGTCGTAAACGAAATCCCGAACTTGACCGGAGTGATGGCTATTCCGCGCTTCACGAACTCGTGTTCCTTGTTGAAGGCCTCGATCTCTATGCGTCGTTCATGGTAACGGCTGCTGTTAAGCAGGCGTTCGGTTATGGAATGGAGATGGTTAAGTTCAACCGTTTGTCCGTAATGCGTGACGTTTGCATCTTGATCCCGGTAGAAATTCATTCTCCTCACCTCAAGCGGGTCTTTGCTTAAATGCCTGGCAATTCGGTCGATGATGTTTTCGATTGCCGCCATTCCTTGTGGGCCTCCGAAGCCCCTGAAGGCGGTGTTGGAAGGAAGATTGGTCCGGTAGGCACGGCCTGTGACGCGGATATTGGGGATGTAATAGGCATTGTCCACGTGGAGCATCGCCCGTTCGAGTATGGCCATGCTCAAGTCGGTAGCATAACCGGCATCGGAATTCAGGGTGATATCCAGCGCCGATAAAATTCCGTTGTAATCGAAACCAACGGAATACTCTATGATAAAGGGATGCCTTTTTCCGGTTATCTTCTGGTCATCATCGCGGAACAATCGGATTTTTACAGGATGACCTGTAGCTCGAGCCAACAATGCCGTCCAGGCTGCTACATGATTGGCCTGCGTTTCTTTTCCACCAAAGGCGCCGCCCATACGCCGTACTTCAACGGTTACTTCGTTTTTGGGGACACCGAGCACTTCCGCAATTACCGCCTGGGTTTCCGAAGGATGTTGTGTGGATGAATATGCATTCATCTCATTCCCTTCTCCCGGAATGCAAAGACAAGTATGTGTCTCCAGGTACCAGTGCTCCTGGGCGCCGGTCTCTAAAGTTCCACTTAAAACAACAGGGGCGGCTTTCAATCCTTCCTCGTAATCACCACGTTTCATGGTTCTCTCGGGAGCGAGTAGCAGGTTACGGTTGATCGCCGTTCGGAGATCGATTACGGCATCCAGTGGCTCGTATTGTATGTCGAGTAGTCGCTCCGCTTCACGAGCTGTGGCTTCATCCTTGGCGGCGATGATTGCGATAGCTTGTCCGATGCAATGGACGGTTCCATGAGCCAAGCAAGGTTCGTCATGAATGACAGGGCCCATCTGGTTTTCACCGGGAATGTCTTCGGCAGTCAAAACAGCTGAAACCCCCGGCAGTGCACGGGACTTGGAGGTGTCGATGCTTAGAATCCGGGCATGTGCATGCGGACTATAAACCACATGGCCGTGCAAAAGGAGCCCGTGAACGGGTATGTCGTCAATATACACCGACTTACCACTGACGTGTTTGTTAGCGCTTTCGTGTGAGGGAGAATTCATGGCCGGGTGTCGTTCCAGAATTTAAGGATCAGATTTCCGGAGGCGATTCTGCGGAACTCTGCTCCTGATCTCGCATCCGAAAGGGGCTGGAATCTTTTCCGAACCAGCTCAGAGGCGTCTTCAGCAATGGACCGGGTCCATGGCTTGCCAAGTAGGTATGCCTCCGCTTCCTCCGCACGTTCAGTTTTTGCCGCCATTCCTCCAAAGGCGAGGATCGCACTTGTGATCAGACCGCCGCTCATTGAAATGCGAAAGGCTCCGCTGAGAGTGGAGATGTCAAGGTCTCTGCGTTTGGAAACCTTGTAGGATCTAATAATGGCGTGAGGCGAGGGAAGTGGTATGGATACCTGTGTGATCAGTTCGTCAGAATTGCGTTGTGTGGTGCGGTAGCCGGTAATGAATTCGATGAGCGGAATGGTGCGCTTCACTTGCAGATTCTGAACCACGACATCAGCCTCATAAGCCATCAATACGGGAAGCATGTCGCCAATGGGTGAAGCAGAGCCAATGTTGCCACCCAGTGTGGCCAATGTGCGGATCTGCCGTGAGCCAAACACGTCAAGCATATTGGTCAATGCCGGCAATTCAGCTCTGAGGTCAATCCTGATCTTTTCAAGCGAGACACCCGCTCCGATGTCGATCCGGTTGTTTTGCCTGTTGATGAATTGCAATTCCTTGATTCCGCCAAGATCAAGTAACCCTGTTAATGTTTCGCGTTTTTTAGTAACGCGGAGGGCAACATCTGTGGCTCCGGCCATGGGGATCAATTCCGCATGTTGAGCCAATAGCGATAGAGCTTTTTGAAGAGAAGCGGGTCGGAAGTATTTCTGGTTTTTTAATGCCAGTTCCAGTTGTGATTTTTGGTCAATGACCTCGAGTAGTTCCAGCGTCTGCTTCTCCTCTTCATCGAATTTATCGGTTGGGGGGTCTGCCACGCAGCGGCCGGCAGCAGCAAGAATTGGTTTATAACCGGTACAGCGACAAAGGTTACCGGTCAAAGCGTCACGCAGTTCTTCATCGGTGGAATCCTGTCGGTTTTTGGAAGAGGCAAAAAGTGACATGATAAAACCCGGAGTGCAATATCCGCACTGGGTACCGTTACAGTCGATCATGGCCTGTTGAACAGGATGTAATTGCTCTTGTACTTCCAGGTCCTCTACGGTGATCAACTGTTTGCCATGCAACATCGGGAGGAACATTAGGCAGGAATCGACGGCATGATAGCGTAGTCGCCCTAAGGCATCCGGTTCCGCGACAACTACTGTACAGGCACCGCAGTCACCTTCAGCGCACCCTTCCTTCGTCCCATTAGAAAGGCCGGATTCACGCAAAAAACGTAAAACGGTTGTGGTTGGGGGGATTCCTTTATTCTCCAAATCGAGTGATACCAACTTGCCCCTGAATAGAAATTGCAATTGATTGGAAGACATGGTTTAGAGAGTTGGAACCTGTATCGATACTGTTAGCGAATTCATCAAAGATAACCTCTAATATCGTCTTTGCGAAACACCGGTATAAGCTTTGGTTTGGGCTGAACGTTTTCATTTGCAACAAAATCTAAGAGTTGCGAATGACGATTCGTTCCTGTAGGTGTATGGATTTTCCCGTTCAAAAGATTGAATCATCCCCGGTTTCGACATATCAAGGAACATGTCCATGGTAAAAACAAAACATCCCGGTAATCAGCCGGGATGTTTTGTCAAATCGTGTTTTTGGGATGTTATCGCGAAAGGTTGATCCGCTTCTGGAGATCCATGACCTGAGCCTTGAATTTCTTGTCGGTATCGATCAGGTTGTTGACTGTCCGGCAAGCATGCAGTACGGTAGCATGGTCCTTTCCACCGCAATGCATTCCGATGTTTGAAAGCGAGGATTTGGTGAGTTGCTTGCTGAAGTACATGGCCAATTGACGGGCCTGAACGACCTCTCGCTTACGGGTTTTGGATTTCAAAACTTCAAGCGGCAGTTCAAAATAATCGCAGACGATCTTCTGGATGTAATCAATGGAAATCTCATGAACTGTGTTCTTCACGAACTTGTCGATCATCTGCTTGGCAAGCTCCAGTGTGATCAGCTTTTTGTTCAGCGAAGACTGGGCGATGATGGAGATGAGGGCACCTTCGAGTTCACGTATATTGTTCGTGATACTCAATGCGATATACTCTGTGATCTCATTCGATAGTTCAATGCCGTCCACGTACATTTTCTTGCGAAGAATGGCGATACGTGTTTCCAGGTCGGGTACCTGAAGGTCGGCAGAGAGTCCCCACTTGAAACGGGAAAGCAGACGCTGCTCCATGCCTTGAAGATCAACAGGAGGTTTGTCGCAGGTCAGGATGATCTGCTTGTTGTTCTGGTGCAGGTGGTTGAAAATGTGGAAGAACACATCCTGGGTTTTGTCTTTGCCGGCAAAGAACTGGATGTCGTCGATGATGAGTACGTCCATCATCTGATAGAAGTGTACGAAATCGTTCTGGCTGTTGTTCTTTACGGCATCGACAAACTGATGCATGAATTTTTCACTGGGCACGTAAAGTACAGTTTTGCCCGGGAAGTTGTTCTTGATCTCGATACCAATGGCGTGTGCAAGGTGGGTTTTCCCCAATCCGCTGCCACCATATATAAGGAGAGGATTGAAAGAGGTCCCTCCGGGTTTCTGTGAAACGGCGAAACCTGCGGATCGGGCTAACCTGTTACAATCGCCTTCCACCAGGTTTTCGAACGAGTAATTCGAATTCAGCTGGGAGTCGATATCGATCTTCTTTAAGCCGGGGATGATGAACGGATTACGAATTCCGCCGCTGATCTGCTGTGGCATCGGTACAGCGGGATTTTTCAATCCGTTGTTGCTTTTAGCCGGCAGTTTAACAGAGTAGGGTTTGTTGTTCTGGCTTGCGGTTTCCATCAGGATGGAATATTCCAAA
>JBJOER010000169.1:0-2518 GCA_046049215.1 Bacteroidota bacterium
TGTCGTCGATGGTGATGGTCTGAATACAGGTGGTTGCGTTATTGCATTCGTCTGTGAGCGTGAATGTCCGTGTGATGGTGCCGCCGCATGAACCGCCGATCAGTGGGCCGTCAACCGAAACGATATTGATCACACCGCTGATATCGAATGCACTTCCACCCTGGGCAACGAACTCAGACAGGTTTGCGGGTGGTGCAGGGATCTCGTCGATGCAATTCCGTACAACATCCGGAGGACAGGTGACAGCAGGTGGTGTGGTGTCGGGTGTTCCGAATACACTGACGGTGTCGGTGGCCACACACGAAGCAAGAGCCGGATTGGATACGGTCAATACATAAGTACCGGCGGAATCAACCAGCGGAGTGGCTGTGTTCGCACCGGAAACGATGTGTCCACCGCTTCCCGGTACGACAACCCATTGGTAAGATGCTCCGGGAGTAGTGGAGGATCCGTCAAGGGTGGTTGAAGTGACGCTGCAGGCCAGGTTCTTGTCTTCTCCTGCGTCTGCATTCACTTCCTGAAAGTTACCGAAGATGAAGGGACCTGCAAAATCTTTCATCGCCGCCGTGAAGGAGGTGGAGGAACGCGTCTTGATCAGCAGTGAACCGAACAGATTGAAGCATGGTCCGGATGCCGGGTCGATATCGAGTCCGAATGCAGAGAAGTCGATGGCCACCTCAACCAGCTGAAGGGGATTGAGTGTTGTGGAGTAGCTTGCATTTTGCGAACTGAGGTTTCCCCAGGGTGCTGCAAGTGGTGAAGTGGTGTTATTTGTCACCGAGGCGAAGAGGCAACCGGCGAAACCGTTCTTCGGACGGATCTCTGCATATCCATACGGTGCTGTGGTGTTGTCGCTGTCGAACGTGCCGGTGAATGTATAAATGCGGTCATTTACCGGCAGTGCGTTGTAGGTCGCGGTATCCATGCCGTTACCATCTACATTGGCCGGATTCACCCATACCCGTACCGATGCGCACGGGTTGGTACCTCCATTTGCATAATCTATCGAGACCAGAACGTCTCCGGGTTGTTGCAGGGAGGTGCCACCGTTCACGAATAGCGTGGTTGTATGGCCTCCGTCGGTACCGGTATTGGTCAGTTGTCCATTTACGATCACCGGTGCAGTCCGGAAAATTTCAAAATCAACGTGCGAATCCCCCGAGGTGTTGCGTGTTGTTGCAAAGGCATAACCCAGAAGTGATCCCGGTGTGTTGGTTCCGAAGTCGTAAGCACGGCGGAGGTGCCCTCCTGCGTCGATGAGGTCGTTTTTCTGGGGCACTCCGGTCACACTGATGGTCCACTCTCCGGGATCAACTCCGTTCTTGGAGCCCGGGCCGAAGGCTGTACTGTCATCGGAGTTGCCCGCGGTGTGGTTGTCACGTGCAGCGACAGCATCCAGCAGCAGATGTCCGGTGGTTGGAGTAATAAAACGTGGATAAATGTTGGGGAAAGCCATCCGCTGGACATAGGTCAAATTACGGGTAGGGCTGGCCTGTACCAAGGCATTGAAGTCAGCCGCGGAAAGTCCTGGGGGGACTGAGGTCGCTGCTGTGGTTCCGATCACTCCGATTCCCGGACCTGGCAGGGTGGGGGAATCGAACCAGTCATCGTTGACTCCCGAAAGGCTTCCGGGTTCGTTTGCATTCAGATCGGCATCCACTCCGAAATTGCCGAGGTTGATTGCCGAATTGCATACCGTAGTGGCACATCCTGATGATTGAGCACTGATGGTCTGGGCCTGTAGGCTATCCGAAGAAAGCAAGAGGTACCAGGTGCACAGGAGCAGTATCACCGGTAGGCACCTGCTTCCAGAGGCATTTTTACCCATTTGGGTTGACCATGATAGGGTCGGGTTTTGATTCATTGTTTTTGGTTTGATTGTGAAAGTGGTTTATGTAGTCTCTATTTGGATGATCCGTTTTCTTTGGCTTGCCCCGGTCTCGTAAACCGAAATTTTCTTCTGGAAAAGCCTTTTTCCGAAAGGGCTGGAAAGGCGTTGGACGAAGAAAGAACCTTACTGCAAAGGTTTTTGGTGAAGCGCCTTAATGGATGGGCGAAAGGGAAACTTATTAACAAAATAGTGGTTCAAAGAAATCCCGTATGAATCCAATTGCCATAAATTTAAATAAGTGGATGTCAGTCTATTGCGCAAATAGAAGTGTGGCATCCAAATAGCTTTTGGGTGTTTTACCCCAGGCTTGAATGACAATTCATCAGTTGTATCGAAAAGGAACGACCTCTATCTGATGGTCAGCGGGAGGTTGGATGTTCTTCCTAAAGCATGTTGAGCCGGTACCTTAACCAGCCCGAAAAAAGCAGGAAAAGCTTTTGCTTGTTGGGTACGCGGATGCGGTGATGACGGACGGAAGAAGCAGGCATACGCTTGATCTTGCGCAGCAAAGCCAGGTAATAGACATAGGCTACATACACACCGAAACGGGCCTCGGCGGGTAGTTGGAGGATGCCCTTATAGGCCTCTTTGAATTCATCTTCGATCTCACACTCGATGCAGCTCTTG
>JBJOER010000170.1:0-7236 GCA_046049215.1 Bacteroidota bacterium
GTCATCAACGAAGGTGTTCCGATCCCGGGTTGCGATGGCCGTCATTGCATGGTTCTGCCTGATGCTGTTTTCCCCACCCCGTTGTATGAAGCCGTTGCATGTATTCTTCTTTTCTTCCTCCTGTGGGGCATTCGTAAGCGTTTCAGCGCAACTGGGATGTTGTTCTCACTCTACCTGTCATTTAATGGTATTGAACGGTTGCTCATCGAACAGATCCGTGTGAACAATAAATTCGATTTGCTCGGTATGAATGTGACCCAGGCTGAAGTGATCGCCTTCACGCTCATTGTACTGGGTGTTTCCGGTCTCTACTACTTTTTGAAATATCCGATTCGTCATGACCCAGGCACAGCTCGAAAACCTGTGTGAATCTGCCCGCCTTGTAGTGTCGGTGGCGGTTGATTTTATTCGGAGGGAGCGAAAGACATTTCATCAAAAGTCTGTTGAATACAAAGGTTTCAACGACCTCGTTTCTTATGTGGATAAGAATAGCGAAAAGCTATTGGTCGATGGATTGATGCCTTTGATAGATGGTGCGGGGTTCATCACTGAGGAATCGACTTTGAATACCGGATTGAAGGAATGGTCGTGGGTGATCGATCCGCTTGACGGAACCACGAATTTTGTACACGGCCTCCCTTGCTTTTGCATCAGTGTAGGTCTTTTGAAAGAAGGGGTGCCTGTTCTCGGGATAGTGCATGAATGTAACCTCGGCGAGTGCTTTTACGGCTGGTCGGGTGGAGGAGTCTGGTTGAACGGTCAACAGGTGAAGGTGTCCGGTACGACCGAAATGGGACGCTCACTGATCGCCACCGGATTCCCTTACACTGATTATTTGCGTATGTCCTCCTATATGGCCGTATTCGACCATTGCATGAGAAGCACTCGCGGATTGAGAAGGCTCGGGTCTGCTGCCGTTGATCTGGCTTATGTGGCCTGCGGCCGTTTCGATTGTTTTTACGAATACGGTTTGAATCCCTGGGACGTGACCGCAGGCGCTTTTCTGGTGGCGGAAGCAGGCGGGAAAGTGTGCGATTTTAAAGGAGGCGACAATTTTCTTTTCGGTAAAGAAATCATTGCATGCACGCCCGGAATTCACGAGGATTTCCTGTCTGTTGTAAAAGCGAAATTTTCAGATGGGGTATCTCTCTGAAGTATTGCGTCAGGCCTGCTTCTGTTCCCTTGATTTGTGCTTCAGCACTTTCGCTTCAATGTAGAAAATGATTTCCTCTGCGATGTTTTTACATTGATCGCCCACGCGTTCCAATTTGCGAATAGAACTTAAAAGGTAGAGGCTTTGGTTTATCCGTTCGGGATTTTCCCGGATGAAATCTGCGACAGCCTGGTTTGCGTTCAGATTGATTTCGTCAAGGATCTCATCTTTCTTAAAAACGCTCCTGGCCAATTTCGTGTCTTCGTTTTCGAAAGCCTGCATCGTATCGTCCAACACCATGATGCTGGTGTCGAACATTTCCATCATCCGGGTGTTTTCCAGTAGTGACTTTTCTGGTTCCAACTTGATATTAAGCACGAACTGACAGATTCCCTCCGCAATATCACCGATCCGTTCCAGGTTGCTGTTGATTTTCAGGCAAGCCAGCACGAAACGCAGGTCGATGGCTACAGGGTTGAATAGGGCGATGATGTTTTCGCAATCCCTGTCCACCTTCAATTCAAACCCGTTGACACGCTTCTCGTGTACGAGGACTTCCCGCGCAAGGTCTTTGTCAAGTCGTATTAGGCTCTGCTTCGCTTTTTCAAGCTGGCTTTTCACCAACACGAACATTTCTAGCATTTCTGACTTGAGATTCTTGATTTCCGAGTCGAGGTGTGTCATGCTGTCTGATTTAGGTATTTGAATTTAGATGAATGAAAAATCAGCCGAAACGGCCGGTGATATAATCCTGCGTTCTTGTGTCAGCCGGATTGGTAAATATTTTTTTGGTCTCATCGAACTCTACCAGTTCGCCCAGATAAAAGAACGCGGTATGATCACTAACGCGTCCGGCCTGTTGCATGTTGTGCGTGACGATGATGATGGTGAACTGGGACTTTAGTTCATAGATCAGGTCTTCTATCTTGGAGGTGGAAATTGGGTCGAGGGCAGATGCCGGTTCGTCCATTAAAAGTACGGACGGTTCAGTGGCTATCGCACGAGCTATACAAAGGCGCTGCTGCTGTCCCCCTGATAAGGCAAGCGCCGATTTCTTTAGGTTGTCTTTCACCTCCTCCCACAATGCTGCCTGACGAAGGCTTCGTTCCACCGTTTCGTCCAGCATCTTCTTGTTGTTGATGCCCCGTATCCGCAAGCCGTAAATGACGTTTTCGTAGATGCTTTTCGGAAAGGGATTGGGTTTCTGGAAAACCATGCCCACTTTCTTGCGCAGGTCTTCCACCCGCATGCCATTTTCGTAAATCTCTTTCCCGTCGATAAGGATCTGTCCATCTTTTCGAAAACCTTCGATCAGGTCGTTCATCCTGTTGTAGAGTCGAAGAAAAGTGGATTTACCACAACCGGAAGGGCCGATGAAGGCTGTGACGGAATTCGTGTCAATGCCAAGGTTTACGCCTTTAATGACGTGCGTTTGGTCGTAATAGACATTGACATTCCGGGCTTCTAGTTTTTTATTCATGCGTCCATTACCATTTGACTTTCTTTTGCCATCTGTTCCTGAAATAAATGGCTATGCCGTTCATCAGGAAGGTGATGGCCAGCAGTACGATGATTGCCGCTGCTGAATTGATGACGAATCCTTGTTGAGGGCGAGATACCCAGTTGAATATTTGGATGGGGAGGACAGAAAACTCATCCAATGGGGTTTTGGGTGCGAAGGGTACATAGGCCAGGGCACCGACAACTATCAAGGGTGCCGCTTCACCTACCGCCCTTGATAAGGCCAGGATAATACCGGTCAGAATACCGCCTGCGGAAGCGGGTAGGACTTGAGTCCAGATTGTTTGCCATTTGGTCGCACCCAAGGCAAATGCAGCCTCCCGGAGTCCCCTTGGTACAGCACGAATCGATTCCCTGGTAGCCACAATGATGATGGGCAGAATAAGAAGCGATAAGGTCATCGCTCCGGCCAATACACTTTGTCCGAGTCCGAGTGTGCGAACAAAAATCTCCAAACCCAGCAAGCCATAAATGATAGAAGGTATACCTGCCAGATTGGTGATGTTGATCTCAAGGATATTGGCAAACCTTGATTTCTTTCCGTACTCTTCCAGGTAAATGCCGGCCGCAACACCCATGGGGATAGCAATAAGTGCAGTCATTACCAAGATCCAGCATGTGCCTAGCAATGCTGTATAGATTCCGGCTTTTTCCGGAAATCGAGAGGGTAGATTGCTGAGGAATTCCCAATCGATTCGGGCGAATCCCTTGATCAGGACATCGATGATGAAAATGCCCAGCATGACAAGGCCGAACAAGGTGCAAGCGAGTCCAAAATAACGGAACGCCACATCGATTAGCCTGTTGACACTGGTTTTACTCATACCGCTGTCTGTATTTTTTCTTGAACCAGAAGCTGATGTTGTTCAGCAGGAATGTGAGCATAAAGAGTGAAATGCCGGCAGCGAATATTGTTCGGTACTCAAGCGAACCGTGCGGTACATCGCCCATGCTGATCTGAACGATGTAAGTAGTGATCGTCTGGATCGGTACGGTAGGGTCTAAGGTGAGGTTCGGTTGCATCCCTGCGGCGATCGCGACGATCATGGTTTCGCCGACTGCACGCGAAATAGCCAGAATGACAGAAACAATGATACCGGAGGACGCTGCCGGAACTAAAACCTTGAATGCGGTTTGAAAGCGGGTGGCACCGAGGCCGTAAGAAGCTTCACGCAGTGATTTGGGTACGGCGTACAAGGCGTCCTGGCTCATCGAAGAGATCAAAGGAATAATCATGATGCCCATGACAAATCCGGCTCCCAATGCGTTGAAGCCCGATAACGAAGGGATGATCTGTTGAAAAAATGGAGTGACGACAGTGAGTGCGAAGTAGCCGTAAACAACCGTAGGTACGGCGGCTAGTATTTCCAGTATAGGTTTGATACCCAGGCCAAATGAGCGAGGAGCATATTCGTTAAGGTAGACAGCAATGGTCAGGCCGACCGGCAATGCCAGAAGTATGGCAATAAATGAGGTCAGGATGGTACCGCTAAGCAGGGGAAGTATACCAAAATGCTTTTCGGTAAATAGAGGGGTCCATTGTGTGTCGGTGAGAAAATCAATGATTGATACTTCTGAAAAGAATACGAAGGCTTCACTCGCCAGGGTGTATAGGATCCCCATGGTGACCAGGATGGTCAGTCCTGCGCAGAAAGCAAGTAGCGAGACAATCAGTTTCTCCGGAATCTTCATGGAATCAAAACAGGAAGCCCGCAAAGATATGCGACGGACTTCCTGTTACCCTGTTAAATAATGAATATCAGTTTAACCCTTGGAGATAGAGGCTGAATTTCTCCTTCTCGCTGCGGTATTCCTCCTCCGTGAGTGGGACATAACCGACCGCCTTGGTGAGTTCAGCTGCCGATTGAAGGTAAAACTCGACGAATTTTACGGCCTCGGGGCGCTTGGCTGCTTTTGAATTGATGTAAATGAACAGCGGACGGGACAAAGGAGCATAGGTCTTGTTTCGCACGGTTTCCAACGAAGGGAGAACCGCTCCTGTACCGTTTTTTTCGTCTTGGTCGTCGATGGCAACTGCTTTTAATTTCGATGCGTTTTCTTCAAAGTAAGCCAAGCCAAAGAAACCAAGAGCGTACTTGTCTCCGGCTACCCCTTGCACCAGAACATTGTCGTCCTCGCTGCCCGTATAATCGCCGCGGCTGCTGTGGCTCTTTCCAACAATCACTTCTGTGAAGTAATCGTATGTGCCTGACTCTACGCCGGCACCGTAAAGATGGATTTCCTCTTTGGGCCACTCGGGACGGATCTGGTTCCAGTATTTGATTTTTTCCTGGGCTTCCGGTTCCCAGATTTTCTTTAATTCGGCCACAGTCATTTCCGTCACCCAGGTGTTTTCGGGATGAACCACCACTACAAGACCGTCATAGGCAACTGTCAGCTCTGCGAATTGGATATTGTTCAATTTGCACTGCTCGGCCTCTTCGGTTTTGATTGACCGGGAAGCATTGTTAATGTCGGTTTCGCCACGGGAGAATTTTTTAAAGCCTCCGCCTGTTCCGGAAAGTCCCACAGTCACTTTTACTTCGGGCGCTTCATTTCGAAACTCCTCCGCTACAGCTTCTGTGATGGGGTATACAGTACTCGATCCGTCGATACTGATGGAGCCTTTGATTTCGGCGCCTTTGTTTTCAGTGTTTTCAGTCGGTGAGCCGCAGGACGCCAGTAGGGCGACGAGGGAGAATGCAAGAAGTTTTTTCATGATGGTGGTTGTGGCTTGAATTGTCTGCAAATAGATTAAGAAACAGTTATCCCCATGTTTCGCAAGTATTAAGGAAATGTTAAGAACAAAAAAGCCCCCGGGGCTCAGACCGGAGGCTTAAACCTAAAAGGCGAAGAATCAATATACTGTGTTTTGGGGGTCCCAGTTGGCCCAGCTGCTGGTCCAGTCCGTTGTTCCAAATGCGCCGCGGAAGGATACCACTTCCAATCCGTCCATGTTCTGATTGGCGAAATCCGCGCCGCTTAAAAGAGCGGAGCCGGATACCGGCAAAAAGTTGGGCACAGCGGCATAGGGTGCTGTGCTCAATCCAGTCGCATCGTATTGAATGCTATTGCCGGATGTTGGCGAATTGAACCAATTGCTGATGTTGAAAGAGGAGCCACTGGCTGTCCCGAGAGGGGTGTTGCAGGCGGCTATGATCGTGTTCCTGACTTGCAGAGCATCGGCATTTGCGTTGGCCTCGCACGAGGTGCCGTCAACCAGCAATCCTAAAGGGAAACCACTGAGGAGGGAATTGTAAATGCAGGTCTGGGTGTTCCTTCTCAAATGGGCTCCACGTTTGAAGTTGGAATTGACTACGGAGGCGGTATCCTGCTTTGGTCCGAATACCGAGATGTTGGAGAAAATACCCTTGGTATTTGGTGTGAGTGCTGTCCCAGTGGCGTCATTGTCCGATTCAAAGGCATTGGATCCCGAAACGTCAGCAATGTTCGCATCACGCAGAACGACTCCGAACTGCACTTTGCCGGTGTAGCCGTTGTCCGTATCCAGGTCATCATCGGTGGTTTTGTAACTGATGATGTATTTCAGGTTCACATTGCCTCCGAACATTTCATAGGAGTCATCTCCGCAGTAGGAGATCTGGATGTATTCAATCTGTGTTCCCTGTCCGACTCCGCCAAGTGTGAGTCCGTTGATCTCCTGGTTGGGCTGGAATGGTATTCCGGCGTATTCGATCCTTACAAACCGCAATACTCCGGAATTGTCATTCGGATTTGTACCGCCGTAGGATGCATCTGGTCCTCCCTCGATCTGCGCCTCACCACCAGGGAGGTTCACAGGAGCATTTCCGCAAATGATCAAACCGCCCCAATCGCCCGGATTGCGTGATCCCGGTTCTTTGTCCGAGGTGAATACGATCGGCGACTGAGCAGTGCCGTTCGCATTGATCTTGCCTCCCCTGCGGATGATGAGCGTTCCTTTGCTGGTTTTGTCCCCCCTGATGATTGTGCCGGGTTGAATGGTCAATGTTGCGCCGGAGTCGACGTACACAAATCCGGTGAGCAGGTAGCTTTTGCTGCTTTCGAATGTGTAGTCGCTGCCTGTGTTTCCTTCGATTTGGATCGTACCGTCGGCAAGTGTGGTCGTTGTGAATACGGTGCCGCCCGACGGGCCAGGGGTTGGTGTTGTTTCATCCTTGTTACAGGAGGACATCGTTACAAGCCCCAGCAAAGCAAGTGCAGAGAGTTTTTGGAGATTTTTGAACGGGTTCATGGTTGTGAAATAGTTTAGTAAATTGGATGTCTTTTGGATTTTAATATTGGTAGATCAGTATCGGACTGTGATGCCCAGGGTATAGTAGCTTCCGCGTTTGAATTGGTAAACGAGTTCGTCTTTGCTTGTGATGGATCCGTTTTCGTCTGAATCCTGTCGCATGGTGACCGCCTGGTTAAGGAGGTCCTGCACCCCGGCTTTTACCTCCAGGTGCTTTCCGATCCCTTTGGTGATGGAGAGGTCAACAACATGACGAGGCAGCTCATATACGCTTGGTGTGCCCTGCGTTCCCACAGCAAATAGCCTGCTTCCGATGATGTTGTAGAGT
>JBJOER010000171.1:0-8314 GCA_046049215.1 Bacteroidota bacterium
GACCTCTCTCCACAAAACTCATCGTGAAGGCCACTGCCCGGAACATCATCGACCTACTGCTGGGTAGACTTGACCGCGACTCCGGACAACTGGTCAAAAACAGTTCGTGGGTTTTCTTGGCCAATGCAGTAGCCACTTTGCTTGCGTTTGTCAAGACCATACTCATCTCGAGGACTTTGGGGGCAGACATGTTTGGAATCTACGCACTTTCGGTAGCGGCAGTACTCACCATCCAGGAATTCCTGAGATTGAATATCGCCATGGGCTTGGTGAAATACGGTGCACAATTCATTGCTGAAAAGAGGTCGGACAAGGTTGCCGGAATCTTCAAATATGGCGTTTTACTGAGCGCCGTATCCGTTGCCGCGTCGGTAGCACTCGTTTCAATCTTACTATCCACCTCCTATTCGTATTTTTTCAAGGCAGAAGGCCTCCAGATGTTCATCCTGGCATTCTCCATAGCCAACGGTTTGTCATTTTTCGATGCCATTTCCAGAGCAGCATTACGCCTGTATTCGAAGTTTCGAATCAACTCCATGCTGCAGATCATCATGGACATCCTTGAGTTCGCAACGGTTGCCATTACACTTTTGACCTTCGGTGCGGATCTCGAAGCCTTCTTCACCGCAATCATTGTCTCCAAAACGGTGAATAGCATAGTATGCAGCACCGCAGCTTATACAGAGGTGAAAAAACAACTGCCTGAGCTCTTTCGCATTCCCATTTCGTCCATCACCAAAGACAGACCTTCATTCAACAAGTACATCTTGGGGAATTCAATGAGCAGTTCCATCAAGGTGTTTATGAACCAGGGCGATGTGATCCTACTCGGCTTGTTGGGGACGACCGTTCAAGTCGGATACTATTCCACTGCCAAAAAACTGGCCTATTCCATCCTTTCGATCACCGACCCGCTCACCAGCGCCATTTTCCCGCAATTTTCTCACCTTGCCGCAGAAAAGGCCTATACCAGAATACGCATCATGTTGAGTACAACAACTCGGTTGCTACTTCCGTTAGCAATCGTCATTTTGGTAGCGGGCTTTTTCTTCCGGGAGCAGATCATTCGTATGTTGTTCGGAAACGAGTTCACAGGAGCCTCAATGCCCTTCTTCATCCTACTCATCAGCGCAATTCAAGGAAGCCTTTTTTTCTGGTCTGTCCCTTTGATGCAAAGTCTGGGTCTGATTCGCAAGCGCCTGTTGATCCATATCTTTGCAATTCTCCTGGGTGGCGTGATAGCCTTCCTGTTAATCAATTCCTACCAGGCAAGTGGAGTAGCCGTCGGCTTGCTGTGTGCGAATCTCTTCATCACGGCGATGTTCATCCTGATGTCGATCTCACGCATGAAATCCAAAGTAACCTACCCAAGTCCTTCTTGAAAGCAATCATCCTTGAAAGACAACAAGCCGCATAAATTGAGTTTTTTCCTGTCGCATCCCGTGGCGGGATTGCTCTTTCTTTTGGGCAAAAAGGAGCAAGCGCATCGGATTCAAATTCTCGATACGGCATCCAGGCTGTGGAACGATTTAAACATCACCAGTCGGTTCAGGTCCGCTTTGGATGAACTCGATAACATAAAGGCCAAGCCGACTGAAATTGTCGATCAGAAAAACAGTGGCGGGAACCGTCCGAACTCCACCTTCGGCAAATGGATCTGGTGCTGCGTACGAGTTTTCCAACCCGAAGTCATGGTGGAAACCGGCGTATCACACGGCCATTCCTCCCGCAATATCCTGGATGCCATGCACAGGAACGGAAAGGGGCGGCTTTACTCGATAGACCTACCCAACAAAGACACCAATCCTGCTTACAATTTCAAAGGACACTCAACCGAAACCGGATGGGCTGTTCCAGACGAATTGCGCAACAGGTGGGAATTGACCCTTGGTGACGCACGCGTTGAACTGCCCGCACTTCTTGAACGCCTAGGGACCATCGACATTTTTTTTCATGACAGCGACCACAGCTATGACCATATGCTATTCGAATTCGGGTGCGCTTTACCTCGACTGAAAAGTCATGGAATCCTGTTGAGTGATGATGTGGACAAGAACGAAGCTTTTGCGCACTTCACCCAAAATCATGGACTGTCCATGCACCGTTTCAACAAAGGCGGAGTCGCCATAGTACGCAGCTGATATGCACCGGCCATTTGTCATCCTGCTCTCCCCTTACGACATCCTCCGCCCGCGCACGAATCAGCTCAGCGACGTACGGTTCACCGAAGGTTTTGCACAAAACAACTGCCACGCCCATATCATCGTTCCTTTTGTTTACAGGAAAGACAATATCCCCAAGGAGGAAGTACATGAGATCTACGGTCTGACCCACCGCACCCATATTCATTATCTGCCGACCGGATTCAGGAACGATGTACACGGTGCATGGCCATTGATTCTTGTCGCGACTTTATCGTTTTTCCGAACTTTTGGCATACTCAGAACTCGCAAACACCACAACACAACTTACATCATCAGCCGAAGCACGCATCTCATCCGACCATTTTTAGGATTAAAAAGGTGGGCACCTTTCCTTCTTAAAAACGTAAAAATCATCCATTGGGCGCATGACCTGCATACCAGCAGCAAATACACAGATGTCTATAAAAGATCCGACTTCCTACTGGCCACCAACAGCAGCACCTTGGAATCGATGCTCAAACTGGTCAACCGGTCAAAGAGTGACGGATGCATCACCCTCAACCCTGTAACCAATCAGCAAGTTGTTGAAACACTCACCCAAGAAGAAGCCAGAAAACAAATCCATCTCGAAAACCTCTCTGCTCCTTTGGTCGTCTACACCGGAAAAATCGGAATGCATTACGACCGGGAGCTCAGGCATATTTTCACTGCAGCCCAAATGCTGCCTTCGTTTCAATTTCTTTTAACGGGGGGGAAACAAGACACCGTACGTTTTTGGGAGGAATATTGTGAAGGCGAGGGCATATCAAACATCCAATTCACCGGCTATATTCACGACTACCGACGCGTCAGGCTTTATCAGTATGCGGCCGACGTACTCATCTCCTATTATACAGATCAGGCTCACGACACCCGATACAACCTTCCGAACAAGATTTGTGAATACATGATTGCTGGACGAATCATCGTCACTCCGGATTATCCGGCGACCCGTGATCTGCTGAGAAATGACAATTGCCATTTTGTTCGACCGGACGACTCCATGGCATTGGCCGAAGGGATTCGGTATGTTATCGAACATCGTTCAGAGAGCGATCAAAAAGCCGCCAGGGCCTCAAAAGAAGCTCGGGAACTCTCCTTCCGAAAAATCGCCGCCACCATCCTTTTGGCCCTTCCAAAATGAACCCCACGCACTCCCTGTCCAACTACCTGAGAAGAGGCTTTACCGATCGAAAATCAAGACTTCTTTCATTTCTCTCTACCTACAAGGTTGCAGAGGATCTTTTCGCAGAAATTGAGTGGAAGTCCATTGCATGCGAAAGAGAATTCTCTGAAGTTTCGCAAAAATTCAAGATTCAGTCCGCTGATAAGCGTTCACCCGTTTCCAACCCTGTTTTCCGCTACCTCGATGCAAATCCTCACCCGGCAATCCGTACCGCCCTACTTTTCGGCAGCCTGGCGGACGGAACTGCATGCCCTTACAGCGACTTCGACGGCATTCTCGTCATCGATTGTTCAGCCATTAAAAGTGCGGTATCCCTGCTAAGGCTCCGGAACATCATTGTTCGTTCAGAAGAGATGATGTTGGCTACTGATCCTCTACAGCACCATGGCTGGCATTTTGTTCTGATTGATGCAGAACAAAAGATTGTCGGCATGGATCTACCATGTGAAATTCTCGAAGAGTGTAAAACCATCCATCCCGTCCATCCCATCGAACTCCAAATTTACGACACTCTGCAACCTGTTGATCCAATGGAGAGCTACCGGAATACAGTTGCTTCGATCCGGAAAAAGCTGATGGATCAAAGAACCATTTCTTGCCTGTATTCATTCAAGACACTCTGCAGTGAGTTCATGCTCGTACCGGCACTATTTCTTCAAGCCATGAGCCGCCCTGTATCCAAGAAAGAAAGCTTCAACGTCATTGGATCGCACATCACTTCCGACAAACTTGCCGCCCTCAGAATGGTTAGCGAATGGAGACTGAATTGGAAAAAACCTGATATAAACACGAAAATAAGGCTCTTCCATGCATGTAAAAAGCGAGGAATCCGGCTTTCATTTTTATTGCCCGCGGTTCCCGATACCCTCCGAAATTCATTTCCCGGTTGGAAAACAAAGGCTGAATTTTTCCTCAGCGCCTGTGATGAGCAATTAGAGCAGCATCGTTTTCAGTCGTAGCCCAACCGCTTCATGGTATCAGAACAGCACCGACGGATCACATCCCGTTGGTCGTCTGACAACCGCCTGACAGCCTCATCATTCATATTGCGAATTCGCGACTTGGATCCGTGTATATTGAATTCCAAATCATGAATTCCTGAGCTGTATTCGGACAATCCAAGGAACCTGGTGATTTCTTTGAAAACCTGTGATGGATTTGAAGTGAGTTGCTCGTAGGTCAATTGAAAGTGGTGGTTCAGAAAAGGGATATCTTCCAACAAAATCCGGTTGGACTCGCTCCACTGCAGAGCCGCTTGCTCAACCCCATGCCCCTCCTTTCTGGCGATTCCTGAGCAGACAGCGAAAGGATCCCTAAAAATGGAGATAAACACGGCATTGGGGAAAACACGTTGCAACCACCTTGACCGGGCCGCATTCAGTACTGTTTTCTCCAGGAGCACCTTACTGTAAGGTCGGTTGAAGTACCAGGCCCAATCGCGTTTTAATTTCGCAAGATCCACTCCGGGATCGGAAGTCTCAGTCCAATGGAATCGGCCGACATCCAGTGCCCACAACCGCGGCAAGCCCACAGATGCACCGGTTGGAAGCTGGTCCGTGAAGAATTGGCCTTCCCTGGGCATACTTCCAACGTCAGGATGAATGGAGAGCAAATCATGCAAAAGGGTGGTTCCGGAGTTATAACATCCGAGGATAAAGACCCATTTTTCAGGCTGAAGTCGAGGCGAAAAAAAACGGCTTAAAAAGTGAGAACTTTTCCGCAAGAGCAGGTTCCAATCGACCGCTTTTAAATTCATGATGACAAATATAGACGCGGGCCAGGGGCGGAATGAGGTGGATGGCTAAAAAAATTAACTTTGTTTGAGTCCGCTATGCCGAATTCCATCATTCTCCAGCTTCCCGGCGGCCCTGTGCCTGTTTACGCCCTGCGGTTGATGGACCGCCTGAAAGAAAACGGAATTCCAGATGTATCTGTTCTTTTTGGGAAAGAGCGACAACCAGTCCCCGCCGATTTTCCCCGTGGCTGGCAATCGCCCTCAACACTCGATTCGAGTTGGCTACCTCCTTTAGATTCGGCAAAGTACCACGAAGAGGACACATACGTAGTTCAGCTCAGTACAGAAGCAGGACAAGACGCTCAAATCCGAAGCAGGTTTATCTTCCGTTGCTCCTTGTTCGATGGTGCTGCCGGCCCCTGTTTTCCGGAAATGATCCATGCCATGTTGAAAGACGATGGCTACTTTGAATTCAATGCCGTCGCAACCGACACGGCTTCCGGCCAATCCTATGTACTCACAGGGTGTTCTAAGCTCATCGCGCACAGCTACCAACAGAGTCTTGAATTGGCGATCGAAACAGCGATCAACTTGCTTGAAATACTAATTGCACAAATTGATTCCGCTATTGTACGACCATTCACCCCGGATGATCAACCGTACAAATCTGAAACGAAGCACAGGCTACACACATCCATTTTTAAAACGGTCATTAAAAAAGTCAACCGGGCAAAAATTAAAAAACGTTTATGGCAGACCTTCTTCATCGAACGCTGGAACATCGGCATTGTTGACGCTCCAATTCACGAAGTCGCCTTATCAAAAAAAGTTAACTGGGAGGTGAAATGGCTTCGGGAGAAAAATGGCAGCGATTTCCGAGCCGATCCATTCGGCATAAGCACCTCCTCGGGAACTCACCTTCTTTTTGAACTCATGCGCGATTCCCGCGGACAGATAAACGTACTTGAAAACGGAGCCAGGGAAAAGGTGCTAATTGAAAATAAATCCCACCTCAGCTACCCCTATACTTTCACCGCTGACTGCACAACCTACATTGTTCCGGAATGTAGTGAAACAGAAGGCGTGCGCATTTACCCGATCGAATCAAAGAGCCTCCAACTGGGTCCTCCCATCGATTTAAAAATCGAACTAAAAGCGGTCGACCCATCCATCATCCATCACAATGGCAAGTGGTGGATTTTCTGTACGGATCGCACGCGCAAAGGAGCTGATACGCGTCTCCACATCTTCTTTGCCGACCAGCTGAGGGGACCTTGGGTGTCACACCCGATGAATCCGGTAAAAACCGACATCCGTTCGGCACGGCCGGCCGGCCATTTGTTCATCCACAACGGATCGCTATACAGACCCTCTCAGGACAGCAGCAAGTCCTATGGAGGCCGAATCATCATCAACCACATTGATGAACTGAGCCCTGAACGATTCAGTGAGACAGCCATCAACGTACTGTCCCCTGATAATTTCACAGGGCCTTATCGCTTGGGCACACATACCATCTCTGCCTTGGGCGATAAAACTTGCATCGACGGAAAAAGAAGCGTCTTCAATCCTTTCGCATTTAAACGCTTTTTATCCGTAACTTGAAACAATGAAGGCGATTCAATTCATCGACCGGCCGGTTCATATTCCCCGCTCGTTTTACGACGAGGCAGTGGACCACCTGATCCGGAATTGCAGCATGCTTCCGGGACTCCTGTCGATCTATAGGTTTGGCACAGTGAACGCACCCGGGATCTCCGATCTCGACATCCTTTTTGTGTTTGAAGAGGGTGCCTATTGCCCAATGAATGGTCTGGAGAGTCTTCCCGACAAATTCGGCCCGTTGTTTACTCACGGCATCATGGCCATGAGCGAGAATGCATTTGAAGACAACTTCCGGTTTTCCATCTGGAGCAAAGCCGATTGTATATGGGGAAAGCAATTGACCTGTCCGGAGGAAAGACCCGAACATGATCAGTTAATTCTGGACCGTCAAACAGCGGTTGAATTCCTCATGGCCAATTACATCGACTTCATGGTTCAATCCAGCTACGGAGTATTCAAACTGAGGTCGTTCCTGCAACACATGAAAGGCCTTGCTTACGACATGGACCTTCTGAACATGAACGATAGTCCACTCCACCCATTGATCAGCACCCTGCGTGAGTTGACTATACATTGGTTTGACTATACACCCTCTGATGAACGAATCAGGGATTGGATCGAGTCTTTTTCGGCCGTATTCCCTATTGTAGCTGACGAAATCCTGCAAAACCACCCGTTAATGCTTCCCGAAAGTGACAGTGGCAATTACACTATCGCCTCCAATATGCTACTCAAGCCCGGAGAAAAGGTTGGTTTTTCGCATGACGGATGGCAATTACCCGTTGCCTTTTCTTTCCTGGGAAAAAGCTACTTCAAGCTACTACACAGAACAAATCGCTTTCTTTTCACCTGTCCGGTTTATCACCAACAGCGAGGTTTTCTAGCCGATAGATTCCAATTCCTACAACGAATGAAGGCCTATAACCGCGAACACGTTCCGCGCTTCATGACCATGACGCCAAGCATCAATGCCAAGCTGATCTGAACATGCGACTAGATAATCCCGGTGCCATTGTCGAAAACAGCTTAAGAAGCCGTTTACTCCGAAACTACCTGGAAGAAAAGTGTCCGACAGGCACCCTGCTCGACCTTGGCTGCGGTACAAGACCTTACAGGTCAATCTATGATCCTTTCTTTGAAAAATCGATCGGAGCGGATTTACCCGACGCACCTTTCCCCCAGCATGGAATCGACATCCTTTGCTCTGCTACGTCGGTACCTTTACCCGACAATAGCATTGATTTCATTCTTTGTACGGAAGTCCTTCACGATCTACCCGAGCCCGACTTGTTCTTCAACGAGGCCAAACGCCTTTTGAAACCCGGGGGCGTTCTTTTTCTAACCAGTCCATTTGTCGTACCGATTGTAGACGGCAACTTCGACCATTACCGGTACACGGAACACGGACTCCGATATCGTATTCTTAAATCAGGCTTGGACATCGATGCCATAGAATCGGTCGGCGATGTTTTCTCCAGTGCATTGACCTTGATCATCAAGCCACCACTGAAAGCCATAAACACCCTTTGCAAACTCCTGCGGTGGCCGGGAGCCTACTCCTCGTTTAACCCACTGGTCTTCATTATTGCCGTGGTACCACAGGCC
>JBJOER010000172.1:0-4862 GCA_046049215.1 Bacteroidota bacterium
TGGACCGACAACAACGATGCAGGTAACGATGATGGTTTGGCCATCGACGACTTCAGCTTTTCGGCGCAAGGGCCCAGTACTCCCCTTCTGCAGGATTCGCTCATCACTTTCGTCAACGTCCTCACCACCTCGATGGACGTGAACTGGACCAGTGGTGATGCTACGAACCGTATCGTCAAGGTCAACACGTCCAACAGTTTCACCGATCCTGTAGATGGTAATACATACACCGCCAATCCGGTATACGGTGGATCGGGCGAGCAGGTGGTGTATGACGGCAACGCCAACGTGGTCAATGTAAGCGGCCTCACTGCCGGCTCTACTTACCATTTCCGTGTCTATGCTTACAACGGATCCGGTAGTGCCACCAAATACAATGTGAATACGGCCACCGGTAATCCGACCAGCCAAAGCACAGCCCTGCCTTCGGCCGCCACCAAACTGGTTATCTTGTCGGTCAACAGTGGCAATGACGTGGTTGACAACACCCCGTTCAATGTCGTCGTGCAGGCTCAGGACGACCTCGGAAACCCACAGAACGTATCGCAGGCCACTACGGTCAGCCTGAGTGTATTGACCGGTTTCGGTACCCTGGGCGGCACCACTTCCGGAATCATGGCCTCCGGCACCAACTCCCTGACGATCTCAGGAGTGACCTATAGTCCTGAAGATTTCGCAGTCGAGCTCCAAGCCGATGCCACTTCCGGTGAAACCCTCGATCCCGGAACGAGCGTTGCATTCAACGTGCTGGGCACCGCCACACAATTGTTTTTCAGCGCAAGCACCCCTGTATCGGGCATTGTAAACACTGCGCTTCCATCCTTCTCGGTTGAAGCCTTCCGCAGCGACTTCACCATCGACCAGTTCTACACCGGCCCTGTGACGTTGACCAAACTCAGCGGCCCCGGAAACCTCACGGGTACCCTTACCGTCAACTGCGTTGCCGGAATAGCCACCTTCAGCGGCATCGGCTTCGACCAGGCCGGTACCTACGAACTGCAAGCGACTGCTACCGGTCTGACATCCGCGCTCAGCAACCCGATCATCATCACCCTGAATCCCACCCTCACCGAACTGGTGGTTCCGAAATTCATATCGGCCAAATCTGCTTCCAGTGCCCACAATGCCCGTGTGCCCATCGCGGTCTGCCTACAGATCGACAACCTGGTTCCGAATACAGCTTACGACATCCGCGCAGGTATAGCCCTCGCCAGCGATTCAGCAGGCACCTACGGTTCGGGCAACACCTGGCTGGGAGCCACCTTCGGTTTTGGTAATGTGGCCAATGCATTCACCACCGACGCCAGCGGAAGCAGCGGTCCCTTCTGGATCTACCTGCAACCCACAGCCAGTAGCACCAACAACCGCTTCGCCGCCGACTCGCTGCACAAGCTGCGCATCGGATTCGTGCAGAACGGAGGACTGATGCCCACGGCTCCGAGTTTCGGCGGCAGCAAGCTCATCCGCGCACTCGACATCGGAAACACGGCCACTTCAAACACAGCCGATGATGGTGCATTCCTTAAAGGATCGGCTACAGCTAACTGTCTCAGTGGAAAATACATTCTAGTATACGACAACGAAACCGGCACCGGAGATCCTATCGCCAGTTACCAGGCCCGTCAGATGACGCCCACGAATTCCTCGCAGACGGAACTTCCCACAGCCATCAATGAAGTGCTGACCCAAGGGGGCTCCTCCACCGTCGGTGATTACGTAGCATTGATTCCATCCGGAGCCAATAACCCCAACGGCATCCGCCGCATCGAAGCCCGCAATGCGGACAACACCTTATTCAACGCTGTAACGGACGCGGATGGGATCTGGTCCGGTACGATCAATACCACCACGCTCGCACGACGCGGTGTCGCCACCCTCACGGCCACGGATGCACCCCTGACTACGCTGAGCATTACCGCTTCGGCTACCGATGAATCCTGTACAGGGGCTCTCGATGGAACAGCCACTGCGACTGTCATCACGGGCACCACACCCGTCAGCTACTCGTGGAACACCACACCTGCGCAGACCACGGCGACCGCCACCGGACTCTCTGCGGGCGTTTATACTGTAACCGCAACCGATGCTTCCGGCTGCAGCCAACAGGCCACCGTAACTGTGAATCCTCCCTCATCGGCTTCCATTACGCCCGGCGGACCGACCACCTTCTGTGTTGGTGGTTCAGTCGTATTAAGTGCGGGAGCAGGATCGGCCTATCTATGGTCTACCGGAGAAACCACGCAAAGCATCACGGCCACACAAAGTGGGAACTACGTTGTCACAGTGACCAACGGCACCTGCAATGCGGTATCCCTGCCTGTCGCAGTCAGCGTTTCCACCTACAGCTTTTCAGGCACCCTGTTTTCTGAGAACATCGGAACACCAGCTGCAACCACCAACGTCAACACCTACACCGGTTGGCAGAACCAGGCACCCATCGCCTTCAGCAACAATGCAACGAGTACGGACGTACGCACTACCACTGCCTCATCCGGCTATACGGGATCCAGTGGCGGAGGTAACGTATTCTTCGGCACAACTGGAGGCAACCTCAAGCAGTTAATCATATCAGGAATCAACACATCGGGTGCATCCAATCTGACTTTGAGTTTCGGACTGTTGAGGAGTGACCTCACCAACTCCATGACCGTTGAAGTGTCGAGCGATGGTACAAACTATACCCCGCTTTCTGTCACCCAACCGACGGCAACAAACACCTGGCAACTCATCACGGCTTCGGGAAGTATTCCGGCCACAAGCAACCTTCACATCCGATTCACTAAAAACGCCACGACAAGTTTCCGACTGGATGACGTCAAACTGACGGCTTCAACTACCTCACTGGCCATTGCCCCCTCCGGAACAGTAACACAATGTGCAGGCACGATGGTCACACTTTCCGCGAATGTGCCTTCGGGAATTGTTTGGTCAACTGGCGCCACCACGCGCAGCATACAGGTCACCACGGCAGGTGAATACTCCTTCGTAGCCACCGATGGGACAGGATGCACCGGTTCGTCCGATACGGTTGAAGTGGTTTACACCGCGCCTCCTGTTTGGTACCGCGACCTCGACAACGACACCTTCGGTAATCCGAGCGATACACTGAGCGCATGTACTCAACCTGCCGGTTATGTATTCGACAACTCCGACTGCGATGACGCTTTAGCCTCCGTCAATCCCAATGCGACAGAGGTTTGTAACAGCATCGATGACGATTGCAATGGTGACATCGACGACGACGATGCCGGAGTTACCGGACAGCCGCTCTGGTATGCGGATGTCGACAATGATGGATTCGGTGACAGCGGCGATACGCTTCGGACTTGCGTTCAGCCCACAGGATACGTCTCCAATGCTACCGATTGCAACGACAGTAGTCCGACTGTTTATCCCGGGGCAACTGAGCTCCTTTGTAACAGTGTGGACGACGACTGCGACGGACAAACCGACGAGGGATTTGCACTGGCATCCTTCACTCCGGACACGGCAGCGGCAGGTGCTTCTGTGACCATCAGCGGTACTGGATTTACGCAAGTGACGGGAGTTTCGTTCAATGGAACTACGGCATCCTTCACCATATACGGCGATACTCTGATCACGACAACTGTTCCGAATGGTGCAACCACCGGACCTATTCAGTTGACCATTCCCGGATGTTCTCCAGTAATATCTTCAGACAACTTCACTATCCTTTCGTCCGATATCACCTTCACACTCACGGTATTCATTGAAGGTCTTTACGACGGAGCTGCTGGTATGACACCCGCCTTATTCAATTCGGGTGTGGGAACAAGTTCTACAGAAGCGGATTCGATCCGTGTCGAATTCCGCGACCCCCTGAACATCGCAACAGTCCTGCACAGCGCAGTGGTTGTGATCGGAACCAACGGACAATCCACCTTCACCCTTCCGGGCAGCCTGGCGGGCAGCAGTGCCTACATCGCCTTGTATCATCGCAATGCGGTCGAAACCTGGAGTGCCACGCCGGTCACACTCAACAACCCGGCCGCCTACAATTTCAGTGATGCGGCTTCGAAAGCCTTTGCCGACAACCAAAGGCAACTCGAGCCCGGCCTCTTCGGTTTGTACAGCGGTGATTTCGCAGGAGGTGCAAACGGTGGTGCCGATGGCGTGATCGACTTCCTTGACCAGATCACCATGGACAACGATGTATCGAATTTCGGATTCGGTTACCTTCCCTCTGAAATCAATGGTGATGGTGTCGTTGACTTCCTCGACCAGATCATTCTCGACAACAACGTCGCTTCATTCATCGGTGCATTGATCCCGCTCTGATCGAAAACAATCGTATTCCACCGCCGATCGGTTTGAATCACCGGTCGGCGGTTTTTTTATCGTTGATCATTGATGATGCAACCCATTGCTTTTGCCATGGTGCGGTCTAATTAATGATCAATGAACCCATTGAAGCCCCGTTTTTGAAGCGCCCCTACGGGGCTTGGCTGTAATTCAATGCCCGTCGTCTATTGTTGAGACGCCCCTACGGGGCTTGACCTGTATTGAAAACACCTGGTCTGTTGTTGAAGCGCCTCTGCGGGGCTTGACCTTTATTGAAAATGCCTGGTCTGTTGTTGCAGCGCCCCTACGGGGCTTGGCCATCCCAGTTCATATCCCTGACAGGCAATTGAATCCACGACATGATTTTTCATTGTCCCGGGAAACAAAGTGTCCACCCGTCATAGGTGATTGCAGGATTTCGGGTCGCTGCGCTTATACAACGGATCATCCGTATCCGCACACGACCCCGAAGGGGTCGAACATTTGTAACACGGACGATATCTTAAACTATTTGGGGGGGGCGGATCGCCGTTCGATGGCGCCTGGTTCAGGCCGGGGGG
>JBJOER010000173.1:0-3448 GCA_046049215.1 Bacteroidota bacterium
CTCATCGAAGTACCTCAGGTTGAATACGAGCCGTTGTTTTTGGGGCAATTTCAAAATGGCCTGGTGCAGGCGCATCTCCAGTTTGTCGGCGTTGATGGGGCTCTCCTGGCTTGCGAGCTTATTAGAAAGCTCATGCTCCACATCATGGATGGGAAGCATGAATCGCCTTCGGCGTTGCCTGAGCAAGGCCAGGCATTCGTTGGTGGCTATTCGGTAGATCCAGGTGAACAATTGACTTTCCTCGCGAAAATGCTCCAGGTTGTTCCAAACCTTGATGAACGTGTTCTGTACCGTGTCATCCGCATCGGAGTGGTCGATGACGATACGCCTGACATGCTGGTAAACGCGCTGCTGGTACTTTTTCACCAGTAGATTGAATACGTAATGCTTCCGTTGTCCATCCGGTTCATGGAACATCTGCAGCAACTCTGCGTCGCTGAATTCGGTCATGGTTTCAAAAGCCTGCAATTGTATTTTTGACGATGCTGACGCGCCTTGGTTTAAGCAGGCAGACCCGAATCAGGATAAGTCTTTAGGCGTGAACGGCCTTCCTTCGTATCGCCCTCTCGGCGGCAGCGTAAATATCGGAAGACTCCAGTCCGTATTTGCGCATCAACTGATCCGGTGTTCCGCTTTCACCAAAGCGGTCGTTTATCGCTACATATTCCTGAGGTACAGGGTGGGATCCGACAATAACCTGTGCGACGGCATCTCCTAATCCACCAAAACGGTTGTGCTCCTCGGCGGTGACTACGCATCCTGTTTTATTGACAGACTGAAGAATGGCCTCACGATCGATGGGTTTGATGGTGTGGATGTTGATGATGTCTGCCGAAATACCCGCTTCCGCCAGGCGTTCTCCTGCTTCAATCGCTTTCCAAACGAGATGGCCTGTTGCGATGATGGTCACATCCATGCCTTCGTTAAGAAGAACAGCCTTGCCGATAGTGAACTCTTGATCAGCGGGTGTGAAGTTCGGTACACTTGGACGACCGAAGCGCAGATAAACAGGCCCATGGTGTCTGGCAATGGCCAATGTGGCGGCTTTGGTTTGATTGAAGTCGCAAGGGTTGATGACGACCATTCCCGGTAACATCCTCATCATACCGATGTCTTCCAGGATCTGATGGGTTGCACCGTCTTCGCCAAGGGTTATCCCTGCATGGGAGGCGCAAATCTTAACGTTCTTCTCCGAGTAGGCAATGGATTGACGGATCTGATCGTAAACCCTGCCTGTACTGAAATTCGCGAACGTGCCGGTAAACGGAATGTGCCCTCCCACTGTCAGGCCGGATGCGATCCCCATCATATTGGCCTCTGCGATGCCTGTCTGGAAAAACCGTTCGGGAAATTCCTTGGCGAAGGCATCCATTTTCAATGAGCCGGTCAGGTCAGCGCAAAGTGCGACGACCTTCGGATTGCTTCGTCCAAGTTCAAGAAGTCCGGCTCCGAAACCCGAGCGGGTATCTTTTTTTTCGGTGTAGTTGTATTTTTTCATTTTTCAGATGCGCTACTTGTGGTGATCTGCAGCCTTTGTCAATTGATGTTTACAACGGTGCTGCCGCCCGAAGAAATTCGGAAGGTCTTTTCGATGGTGTAGATGGCAGAATTGGAGTTCTTCGGCCGGAAGACAACGCGGTAAAGCCCGGGTTGAAGGATAAGCGTCTCTTTGATGCTGCTCGTCCCTAAACGGTGGACTCGTGTCAAACGGTTCTTGTCTTCATGGAGGATTTCTCCGATGCCGGGGGCGTTGCAAACAAAAGTGACCAGTCCCGGATTCGGAATCTGTACAGTCGTGGTCTTGCTTTGATCGATACTCACCTTGTCAATACGGATCCTGGGCAAGGTCAGTATTTCAAGGTCGTATTCGCCGACAAGATAACGGGTGGATTCATCAAAGTCCTGTACGTGCAGTGTTTGACTGTTTCCGGCTTTTCGGACGATGGCCTTGAGCTTTTTGTATTCGTTGGCGCCATCCATTTTAAGGAGCAAGTCGCCCTGAGGAGCTTCAACAGCCACGATGTTGTGCTTTCCGGGAATTAGGCTGATGCTGTCTTTAGAGACTTCCGGGATGGTATGTACAGTCAAACGATAACGACCCAGAGGATCGACAGGTAGTGTGTCCGGAACGCCTTTCGCGTTCATGGTGTGGACAAAGTTGTATCGGATCTCTCCGCTGTATTGGTCGTAGAAGGTGATCCCCGTATTGGTTTCACTGGCCTTGCCGTTTATATCAAGCAGATTGACCTGCATGGTGGTGGTGTTCAAGGCTTGTGTGATCACGATGTTGAAGGCCAGCCGGAACTGGGTTTCGTCGGTAGCGTCAAAATAATTGCCGACGCATTCGAACGACTTGATGAAATCCTTGCCAAGTCCAAGGCCGATTACGAATGGTTTCATCACAATACCGCGTTTTTGAAGAATGGCCGATACGGCACAGGGGTCGCCGTTGCATTCTTCAATGCCGTCGGTGATCAGGATGATGATGTGCCGGGCTTTGTCCTTCGGGAAATCCTGGCCGCATTCTTCAAGGGACCTGGCGATGGGAGTGGTGCCGGATGGGCTGATCTCATTCAGCCTCCGTTTGATGGATCCTCCGTTGTTTTTACCGAACGGCACTTCCAGTTTGGTGTCATCACAATCCTGTGGAGGATAACGCTTGGTGTGTCCATAAACGCGAAGAGCCAATTCGAGATTGGGGATTCCTTGCAAACTGTCCACCATTTGCGATAAAAGGCTCTTGGCGACTTCGAACTTCGTGTTGCTCTCCCATTTTGCATACATGCTTTGGGAAGCATCGAAAAGGAATAGGAGTCGGGTGAGTTGTTCAGGTCCCTTGATGGACTGGCCGTGAGCCGGAATGGCGCCCGATAGAAAGGCGAAAAAAATCAGTCCTACTAAAAGGCCGGATCGTCGCGTTTGCCGAATGGTGAGTGAGTTGTTCAAATCAGTAGTCGCCAAGTGTGACGGGATTTTGCTCAAGTGCCGAAGCCAGTTGTTCGTTGTTCGGGGCAATACCATGCCATTTGTGCGAGTGCATCATGAAATCTACTCCATTACCCATCTCTGTTTGCATGAGAATCAGTGTGGGTTTTTTCAATCCGGTCATCGTGATTGCTTTCAATAGGGTGGACCGTACATCTTCAATGTCGTTTCCGTTCATTCCGATGACTTGCCAGCCGAAGGCTTCAAATTTGGCTTTCAGATCACCCATGGGCAGTACTTCGGAGGTGGCGCCATCGATCTGTTGGCCGTTTAGGTCGACTGTGGCGATCAAATTGTCCACTTTTTTCGCCGCAGCGAACATCGCGGCTTCCCAAACCTGCCCCTCTTGCAATTCGCCGTCGCCCATTAGAACGTAAACCAGGTGGTCGTCATTGTTCAGTTTCTTCGCTAAAGCGGCTCCTACGGCCACGGAAAGCCCCTGGCCCAATGAGCCGGAGGCAAC
>JBJOER010000174.1:0-2612 GCA_046049215.1 Bacteroidota bacterium
TGCTATTCTGAAAAACCAGCGATATTCCGCAACACCTGACCGCCCAAAAGGTTGCTTTTCTGGAAAGTTCTTACAACGTAAAACTGCCGGTCCAACCGACAACCCCCAAGGTACACATGCGCCTCCCCCCCCAAATCCGGCAGGAAACCCGTCAATTCTTACACATGAATGGTTAGGACGAATTCAAGGCATTTCAAGGCATAGACCGGGGTAAATTGCATACACGAACAACACAGTACACTTTTATGAAAACACAACGCACTCTTGTTATTGCTTCACTTTTATTGACCGGTTTGATGAGCCTGTCTTCCATTGAAACGGCATCGGCACAAGTTCAGGCCGGAAAAAAATACCGTGTCATCGCCTACAAGTCGGGGCAACCCCACATCACCAGCGTTTCAAACGAAGTGATCATCGTGCCCGCCATGAGCATTTATGTCCCCAACACCTTTACCCCGAACGGAGACGGACTCAACGACACCTTCGGTGTTGCAGGAGAAGCCATAGAAGAATTCCGCATGCAGGTATTCAATCGATGGGGACAATTGGTTTTCGAATCAAAGAACGCTATGGACCGATGGGACGGCACCTATATGGGCGAACCTGTTCCGATGGGCACCTACGTTTATAAGGTCACAGCCTCCACTGCCAAAGGTGGCCGGCAGTTGAAAGAAGGCCAGGTGAACGTCATCCTCTAAATTCAAGCGAAGGACACTTCAGGGATAAAGGAGGTACTTCTCCCGGATTTTTGAAAATGCGGACAAACCGGTTTTCCAGGAAGCACGAATCTCCGATTCGGACATTCCTGACTCGATCTGCTTCCTCAACCGGTCGGTCCCGGCGAGTTTTTCAAAGAACGCATTGAAGAAACGATCCTCTTTCGGATAATTCCGCCAGGCATCGACAAGCCATTCCAGGTGCAGTCTGTCCGGTGGGTTTTGGTCGACCCATTTCCGTAAATCGCGCCCCTTACAAACCTGCCCTTCATAGAGGGGCGTCTTTGCTTTACCGGGAATGCTCCTGGGGATGAACTCGAAATCACCCTTATTGTAACCTGGAAAGCCATAAACCTGAAAAGGGAAATCGGTACCCCGACCAAGGCTCACGTTTGTCCCCTCAAAAAAACAAAGTGAGGGATAGAGCATAATGGACCGCATGTCGGGCAAGTTGGGCGATGGTGGTACAGGTATGATGTATGGAACTCCCCGTTTCCATCCCGTTATCTGAATTACGGTCAAATCACATTGAAGGCTATCCTCCAGCCATCGCTCCCCGTTCAGCATCTGCGCATATTCCCCTACGGTCATTCCGTGCACCACGGGAATCATTTGCATGCCCACGAAAGAACGGTGCTTTTCTTCTAGCAATGGACCATCGATGTAATGACCATGAGGATTTGGGCGATCCAATACGATCACCGGGATTGATCTGCGGGCACATGCCTCCATCACATATTGAAGCGTGCTGATATAGGTGTAAAAACGCACTCCGACATCCTGCAGGTCAAAAACCACCCTATCGGTACTGTCCAGGTCGGTACCCACTGGCTTTTTATGATCTCCGTACAAGGAAATCACTTTGACTCCGGTTCGGGCGTCCCGTCCATCCTTCACCTTCTCTCCCGCTTCTGCCTCTCCCCTGAAACCGTGTTCAGGAGCAAAAACAGAAACTACATTCACCCCCGATGCAATCAAGGTATCTACCAAATGCGTGCGGCCACAAGTCGAACCCGGATTAGCCACGACAGCAACCCGCTCCCCCTTCATCATCGGTAGGTACGAAGTAGTTTGCATCGCCCCCACTCTGACCTCTTGTGCACATAGGCTGGAAGGTATCCATACCCCACTTATAAAAAGCACAAGCAGGTGGATAACAACAAGGAAGCGGATTTCTTTTCTCATGGGATGATTTCGAAGCAATAAAAGTAAATGGAAAGCACTTCACCGTTATTTTTACGCGGTCATGAATTCAACATCCGGTCGGTCTATTGTTCGATTGTATGCCTGGAGGCTTCTCCGGGGAGATTCTTCAGGCAATCAAACTTTGAAGCCGGTGGTACGCATCGCTACGACCGGTATCGTACTCGGTGTAGCAGCCATGCTTTTATCGACCATGGTAGTCACCGGTTTTCGGGATGAGATCACATCAAAAGTCACCGGCTTTGTCGCCAACTACCGGATTTCAAGCCTTACGAATTCCGACTCTTTCGAAGAGCAACCGATCACCATTTCACGCGAAAAACTGGACGAGATCCGTTCTACACCCGGGATCAGGCACGTGCAGGAGTTCTCCCACAAAGCCGCTTTGCTCAAAGCTGGTGATGACATCAACGGAATTGTCATGAAGGGATACAACCGAGACCATGACAGATCCTTTTTCAAGTCCAGTTTGAAGTCCGGACGACTACCGGAATACAGTGACAGCTCCTATTCAAAGGAAGTACTGGTGAGCGAGTATATCGCCAGAAAGATGGACCTTAAAACCGGCGATGAATTCCTGGTCTTTTTCATTCAGAACGACCGCAAAGTGCGCAAGGTGAAGGTCAGCGGAATTTACAGTTCCGGGCTTGGTGAGGAATTCGATCAACTCTATGTGTTTTGCGACATCGGACT
>JBJOER010000175.1:0-2701 GCA_046049215.1 Bacteroidota bacterium
TCTGAGGTTGAATCAGTCAATGCCGATAGTATTCCACCCGCAGGTCCCTGCGCAGCAATTTTATCCTGGATACTGTCATATCCGAACCGGTGATAGGTTGCAGGTGCGCCGATGAATTTGATGGGAGTCCCCAGTGGTATAGCGGCATCAATGACATGCCGAACCAAGGCTTTTCCGTTGTGCATGATCAAGCCTTTGTCCTCTCCCATCCTTGAACTTTTACCACCGGCAAGGATATAGATCTGTAGTCCCATGGGTATCACTTCAGGTTAAAATCAGTTTAACAGAGGCAATGAGAATCACTGTGGCCAGCAACCGTTTCAATTGAACGGAATTGAGCTTAACGGAGCCGAATCGCGCACCGATGATACCGCCTGCCAATGTAAAAATCAACACCGGAATCGAGAGTGAAGTCAACAGGCCTGAACCATTCACAAGACCCTGAGCGGCAAGTCCGGACAGTGAATTTACGAAAATGAACAAGGCAGAGAGTGCAGCAACCTGCTTTGGACCGGACCACCCCATCATCAGGAACAAGGGACTAAGCAAAATCCCTCCTCCTATTCCGATCATTCCGGAAAGGAGCCCAATGCATAAACCGACTAAAACAAGAACCACTATAGCGGGTTCCTTGTCGGCCGGATCCGGCCTCTTCATTCCCGGCAGATCCAATAGTCTGAAGAACGGAAACAGCAAAAGGAAACCGAGGAGATGATGAAACAAACTGTCAGGAACACTGATCATTCCTCCAAGGAATGCAGCGGGAATGGAGGCCATGCACAACGGGATAAAAACACGCTTGTTCGGTTCGGCAACCCTTCGGAATTCGAAAAAAGACAGGGCCGCCACCATGCAATTCAACACCAAAGCCTGGGGACGA
This sequence comes from Bacteroidota bacterium, assembly GCA_046049215.1. Lineage (GTDB taxonomy): Bacteria > Bacteroidota > Bacteroidia > AKYH767-A > OLB10 > JAJTFW01. The sequence goes on from JBJOER010000175.1 coordinate 881, forward strand.
ACCGAAGAAGGAGTCATTCCCAACAAGATCATCACCGCAATGTACCCGCTGGCTCCCCCATGTCCCACTCCGGAATAAAGAAAAGCGACCAATCCGATCAACAGCGGCAACAACACAGATGCAGTAGCAACGTCCTCAACAATCATAACATCCACGAAGATAAAGTTTCATGGCTCCTTGACGGATTTACTGAACGATTTGAACACAGGATACTTTATCACCTGGAGATAAGCCTTCATTTTCCTCTGAAACCATTACCAGCACATTGGCTTTTACAAACGCATCCACTTTGTAACTCTCCTGACCATCCAGTATTTCAACTGCACCATCCTCGAGTCTGGCTTTGAGGAAATGAGTCAACCCCGGTTTGATTTTGAATTCATGTTTCATCACTCCCATGGCAAGGGGAAGAGGCTTCTGCCCCAGCATTTTGTTCAGGAGTGGAGAAACCAACGTGTGGAAGCAACTGATCACCGAACCCGGGTTACCGGGAAGGCCAAACACAAAACACTTGCCCTTACGGCCGAAAAGGACGGGCTTTCCGGGCTTCTGCCGGATCTTATGAAAAATAAGCTCGACTCCGGTGGCTTCCAGGCATTCGGGGACATGATCATAGTCCCCGACGGAAACACCTCCTGTAACCAAAATAAGATCCGAACTGCGCAGGAGAGTCCTCAACGCTTTGCGAATGTTAACTGGGTCGTCAGAAACCAGTTCAAAGCGAACATCCGAAATGCCGCGGGCTGCCAACAATGCCCGGAGGGTTGCAGAATTGGATTCGTAAATTTCAGCGCCCTTCAAACGCTTACCGTGTGGAACCAGTTCATCACCGGTCACCAGGACACCCACTCTAGGAGTACGGGCGACCTGAATTACGGCTCTTCCCGATTGAGCCAGTAATGCGATCGCACCGCTGTTAAGCCGAGTTCCTTTGGGGACCAGCAGCTGTCCTTTCCGGAAATGAGAACCCGCCGGCCGTACGTTCCTGCCTTTGATGAACTGCTTGTCCAGAATCCGAATCATTCCATTGTCGAATTCCACCTGCTCCTGGGCGACTACCGTATCGGCATTTTCCGGAAGTCGGGCTCCGGTAAATATCCGGATAGCCTGTCCACGTTTCAACGCGGAGGCATGCACTCTACCGGCCGGGATATCCGAACTTGTATCGGACAAATTGTAATCGGTGCAACCGGGTATATAACGCAATGCATAACCGTCCATGGCCGCTTGCCTGAAGGGGGGATTGTCCACCGCCGAACGGATCTCCCCGGCGGTAATCGCTCCGTAAGATTCGGTGATCGCGATTTTCCGGGAAGCCAACGTCACTTTCTGAGCAAGGACGATCTTCAAGGCTTTTTCAAAAGGCAGCATCTTTTTCATCACCGGAATTTAGCCCCCTATGGCAATCATGCTCCTATTGCTGATCTTATCTGCCTCGATGAATTCAAGTGCATCGTCCATTTGCCCACCTCGTGAAGCCTTTTTGGCCATGACCGTCTGGCGGATGAGATGTTCGATGTCCTCCCCGCTTCTCAATGGGGTGAGCAGATCGGTTTCTGCACTTGAAAAAAGACAATTTTTCAGTTTTCCGTCTGCAGTGATGCGCAGGCGATTGCAGGTAGAGCAAAATGGATGCGACATGGTCGCGATGAATGCAAAAGTCCCGGAATATCCTTTGACACGGAAATTGCGGGCTGTATCGTTCGGTCGGTCTTCAAGCTTTTCGATTTGGAAATCGTTGCTGATCCTTTCAACCAAATCGTCCATGGGGACAACCAGGTCCTGAGTCCAACCATTGAAGGCGAAAGGCATGTACTCGAT
>JBJOER010000176.1:0-13541 GCA_046049215.1 Bacteroidota bacterium
CCCTTTCAGGGTCGTGTATTACGAAGTACTTCGAGTTACATCTGGTTGACCCTTTCAGGGTCGAGGTGTGATGATGACCTGGTAGTTATAGCTGGTCGACCCTTTCAGAGTCGTACTACTGCATCCATTGATTAAAAAAGAGGCAAAGCGCGACCCTTTCAGGGTCGAGGTGTGATGAAGATCGGGAAGTTACAGTTGGTCGACCCTTTCAGATTCGTACTACTGAATCCATTGATTAAAAAAGAAACAAAGCGTGACCTGGCAAGGATCAACTATTTGTAACCTGGCGTGTATAAAAGAAAACGACCCTGAAGGGGTCGACCTGGGATGTACACGACGACTAACTCGATGAGACAATTACGATCCACTCAGCGTGACCTCTTCAGGACCGGGATTCGGGGTGTGCTTTGGAGTTATAGCTGGTCGACCCTTTCAGAGTCGTACTACTGCATCCATTGATTAAAAAGGAGACAAAGCGTGACCCTGAAAGGGTCAACTATTTGTAACCTGGCGTGTTTAAAAGAAAACGACCCTGAAGGGGTCGACCTAAGGATAGGAATCTATGTATGGTATTGAATCAATTTATTACTGGATCAATTATTATCTTCTTGATTTAACGGCAAAATCTTACCTGACCTAGGACTTTGGTAACCCAGAAATTCAAACTCAGAAGTTCCGTTTCATCCCCGTGTAGTCTGCCTTACGGGGCTGGGGGCGGGGAATCCATGTGTGTATCTTCCGTTTCATCCCCTGTTCTCCGCCTTACGGGGCAGTGAAGAAGAGGAATCCATGTGTGTATCTTCTGTTTCATCCCCGTTTGTTCTGCCTTACGGGGCAGGGGGCGGGGAATCCATGTGTGTCTTTTTCTTCTCCTACTGGCTCTTCTACCCTTCTCCCGATAGCTATCGGGAAAGCTCAGGGGCCGTCTGACGGAGGGGCATTTGTATTGGCCTTACGGGGCTTTTGAATCGGTTATTATCAATTTGATGAATCAAAATTAGGACGATTCCATACCGTATGCAAGATGGCGTCATCCCCTTTTGTGGGGATTTATGAAGTGTAAAGGCTCAAGCGGCGTTTCTTCAACAATTACTTTAAACACAGGACTACATCAACGACCAATGTTGTATTTAAAAATAGAACAGCATTTTTCACCTAAGGTGTTTTATTTCTTATTCTTCTATCGATAAATCAGAATCACGTCAACTGGTTACAACAGCAGTGCATTGGTAAACGTATTCTTTTGAGGAATCTCGGTTATTTTTCGGCCACTAACCGATCCGCCCTCTTCAACTGTATGGATGTCTGTAAACTCGCGAATGATATTGTATTTTGAAGAGCAGTGATGAATATTCGAAAGAGGTCAACTCAATGCACGGCCAGTGCTTATCATTTCGAAACCGCCACATTATAGGTGCTGACATTTGATTTTTGTTTTGAAGCGTAATAACAATACATAAACCCTGATTCACAATGCTTGTAGTTGAAGGGATGAGATGAATAGAATGCCATACGCTTAGGAATTGTTTGTTGAGAACGAAGAACCCCGGTCTTTTCCGGACCGGGGTTCTTTCATCGATGTTCTTTGACCCTTTGTGTCGGATCAACTCATCACGTATGCTTCTGCGAACAAGGTAGTGATCATATTGTAAGAGACCCATGCGTAGCCTGCATCGCCCCAGTTCGTCCCCCAGGAATTCATGATCCGGAAGGCTTGGCGGCTATCATCATAACCAACCACAGTGTAACAGTGATGGCCGATAAGTGCTGCGCTATTGTAAGAGTTAACCGTTGCACTTCCCACCAAATTATAGAAGGTGTTATCAACCGGACCTGCTACGATGATCGGTTTTTTAGTGTAGACCAGGTTTTTGAAGTTAGAGACTGTTCGCGATACAGTGTTCCAACTCGTGATCTTATGGGATCCGGCAGCGACACGTTGAAATAGCGTGGGCATGAGGCTGCACCCATTCGTACTGCTGTAGGGCATAGACGACCAGGTGCAGACGCCTTGGCTGACCAGCAAGTCCAATCCTGTTGACACATATGAACCTCCGGTACAATCGCTGGATATCTTTATCTGGTTGTAAATGTATTCCGGGCTGTATACATTGGTGCTTTTCGAATAGCTGCCACCGCTTGCATACTTTTTCATGATGCTTCTGGCAGAGTATCCTACGCCCCATGCTACGCAACTTCCTTCACCACCCTGACTGAGAATGGGAGGACAAATCTGGGTGAACGACGATGGAAGGGTTTGCACCGTAGGCAGATCGGGCATTTTCGGAAGTTTGTTGTAGTCGGCTGCTGGAAGGAGCATACAGCCCAGGTCGCGCGATTCATCAGTTCCGGTTTGGGGCTGCAAGTCGGTGGCATCCGCAGCAGGTACTGGAGACGCAGGATTGACCTCTTCTTTTTGGCAAGAAGAGAAGATCAGCGCGAAGGCACAAAAGGCGAGGAGGGATTTGATCGTTTTCATGGTTTTGTGCATTTTGGTGTTGTTTGAAATCTGTAATTTGATGAAGCAAAACTAATCTCGTCCAAAGCCGTGTTCAATACCATAGCATCCCCTTTTCCGGGGATTTCATGCAGGCACGACTTACGGTCAGTAGAAGAGTTCCGGTTGTGATGCCGGTCGCAGTGATCTATCAGGAATCAATGTTGGGATGAATGCATCGATCACCATGAAAAGAAATTTGACATCATTCAAGGATCACAGCCCCAGCGATCCCTGCTGCGGGCGGTCATCCCGTTTAGTATACCCCATTCCCTGCAATTTCAACTCTCTAACGACCCGTATATCCGTTTCCGGTTCGACCGGCGGACCTACAGGCGCCAAAAGGGCCGGCTCATTCACGCGCGGATTTTTAATGCGCGGATCGATCGGGTAGGCGTTCATGTCCCTTCCGTCGTACGGTTCTAGCAAGGCGGTGATGTCGGACAACGGTGCGTCGGCCAACCACCGCCGTTCGTCCTCCTCGTGGAGGATGACAGGCGAACGGTGGTGATGGATCTTCTGCAGCAGCTTGTTGGGGGTCGTTGTGATGATGGAAAACGACGAGATGATCTCTCCCGTTTCGGGATTGGCCCACTGGTCCCAGATTCCCGCCAGGGCGATGGGGCGGCGATGCAAATAGACCAGAAATGGCTTGTCAAGTTTCTCAAGCTTGGGTCCTTCGATGAAATAATCGACAATGACCAGGCAACGCTGTGAACGGATGGGCTTGCGGAAGGAGGGTTTGCTGATGATGCCTTTGGCTCCGCGGTACAAGGGATCATCATCTGAATTGTGGTCGCCTTCCGCACGGGCATTGATCATGTACATGGGCTTCTTGGCCCAAAAGGGGGTCAGACCGAAGCGAAAGAACTGGATGGTGTCGGGTTGGTCGTTGGTGATGACCGGTGCCGGTGCACCCGGAACCACATTGTAATTCGGGAGGACCAACGTGGGAGGAATAGAAACCGCAGTGGCATTGAATCGCTTTTCATAAGCTCCCAGTTTGTCGATCAGGACGTATCGGCCGCACATTGGGGTAAAGGTAAGGAAAGCCGGGGCCGGGTGAGGTTGGGCTGGTTACCGGTAGATTTTAATGGTTACTCACCGGAATGATTGTGGGTTTCACGGAAACACCTAATTTTAAGTGCACAATTTCACCCCCATGAAAAAACTCGTACTCCTGCTTTCCCTGTTTACCCTGTCCTCTGCAACCGTGTTTTCCCAATGCACGGAAACCGATGTCACCCGCGTGATGCTCATCGGCGACAGCTGGGCTCAATTCATGAATACCGATAACACCATCAATCCGGTTTTTGAGAAATGGGGGCATTCCAATTATAAATTCTATTCGAATTCCACATTGGCTGCCAACGGCACCCAGACCGGTGACTTCCTCACATCCGCGCGATTGAATGAGATTCAAACCCGGCTGGCACAATACCCCGACATCGATTTTGTGCATCTCAGCCTCGGCGGAAACGATGTGCTGAACAATTGGGATGTGACCTATACGCCTTTCCAAACCGATTCCCTGCTCGATTCGGTCTATGCCCGGTTGACCACGCTCATCGATTTCATCAAGCAGCAGCGCCCGGGCATCCGTGTGCTATGGAGCGGTTACTGCTACCCCAACTTCGGCGAGATCATCGGGGAATTGTCGAATCCGTCCGCACAACCTTTCTACGGAACCTGGCAGGGGATGGGGTTTCCGGACTTCATTCAATTAAACGGAATCTTAAACGATTACTCTGCAGCGATGGACACCCTAGCCGCCAACGACCCTCAGGTTGATTTTGTGAAGGCTACAGGGTTGATGCAGTACGTTTACGGTCAGACCACGCCGCTAGCCGTGCCGCCAGGGGGAACCTACGCTCCCTACACTGTGCCGCTTCCACTCGGTGATCCTGCCTATCCCTCTCCTAAAGCATCAATGCGGAATTACCTGTTCTTCCGCGATTGTTTCCATTTATCAGCCGCAGGCTATTCGGAACTGATCAATTACCACACCCAAAAGTATTACCACAAGGCCTTGATGGATGATCAGTATGTTTTGTCGGATGGGGGAACCCGTGACGGTTCGGTTTCCTCGACAGGTGCAGTGAGCAGTACCCTTCAGCTTGGAAACAATGGAACAGACGACCTGGCGCTATCGTTGTCATTCAATACATCTACTGTCCCCGACACAGGAATTGCTGCTGCCAGCATCTTCCTGCGCAGGTCAGCCTTGACCGGAACCAACCCGATGGCCAATCCTGCTACATTGCAGGTCAGGGTGAGCAACGGCGCTTTCGGTAGCAGTGCGGATGTAGAGGCAGTTGATTTTTCTGCCACGGGCGATGCGACTGATGTGCCTTGTCGATTCGGATCCTTCGCCAACGATGGCGACTGGGTGCGTCTGGAATTGCCTTCCTCCCTCTTGCCCTTCATTGCCGATGATACGCTCACCCAGTTCATGATCACTGCTTCCGGGGCAACCGGTGTGGTGAGTTTCAGTGATGCCGCTGATTCCGATTTCGCACCGGTCCTCAACCTGAAATACGGACCTTCCACCACCACCGGAATTGCGTCAGTCGTGTCCAAGGACGATGTCATCCTTTATCCGAATCCTACCGCAGGACCTGTGCTGATCTCTGCACCGGGCACCCGAATAGTAGATTTGTCGGTCTTCAATGCTGCCGGTCAATTGGTGGTAAAGCCTGTTCCATCAGCAAACAATTTCGACCTGACAGATCAACCGGCAGGAATCTATCACGTCCGTGTGATCTCCGAAAGCGGCGTGATCACCAAATCGGTGGTCAAACGCTAGTTATCTACCTGTTCTATAGTAGTAACGACACTTATCGGCGTGAAGACTGAACGGAGTTATTGAACATCCTTTTCAGGCTTGTATTGGGAGAGTGGACGAATGACCACCCCCACTGAAAATTGGTTTCTCTTCCAGCGCATGAGGGTTGATTCCAACGGAAAAACACGTTCGAATTGAGCGTAGATGTGCCACTGCGCTTTTCCTGAGCCGATGCGGATGCCGGTACTGTAGAAATCGAATGGACTATGCACATCGTTGCCTATACTCCGTACATTGGGTTCAAATTCCCGTTGATACTGCCATACCCTTCCAAGCCGATTCATCCACACGATTTCACCTGATTCGTTCCGAAAGCCCATGTTGTATTGCGTAAAGGCCTGGTAGCTGATTCGGGATTCCCTGAGTTCAACCGGGGTCTCGGCCTCTACGTACTTAAATACCAATTCATGTTTAGTGAGTGCACTGGTGGTCGCCGCACCCACAATCAGTTCATGGTGCCAGTCACGCTTTCCTGCATTGAACAGGTACAATCCTCCTTCCAGGTGGCTCTGCGTGAGCTTGGCTTTTCCGGTCACCCTTCCCATCGTCCACATCGAGTCCGAGTCGATCAGATTGCCTTGGTCCCAAACCTCTCTTAATACAGACATTTCACCGGCTTGATCGATCTTATCGTTACGGCTCGTCAGGCTAGCGCCCGCGTAGATTCCGATATGGTTGGTGAGGGCATAAGCTCCATGGACAGATAATCCGGTTGTTACACCCACCTGCAGCACTTTGTCTCCTTTTTCTTTCAATAAAGGAGCGTCCATCGAAAAAGGCTGCATGCCGAAGGACAATTTATTCTCGTCCTTGTCTTCGTCGCTAAGCTCCTTGTAAGGATCAAGGATGGTATAAAAGGTGCCGGTTGTGCAACCTTGAAATAGAAATGACGAAATCAGGAAAATAAAAATCCCGAATAGAATACGTCGATGCAGCCATGCAGCCATGGCTCCAAAACTATACCGCACCCCCTTGAATAGGGATGACTCAGGTCAGTTAAGGGGATGATTAAGAGTACAACTCAGGGGATCAAAAGGCGAAAAACCCTTTGACCATTCAGCGCGGACTGAGTGTGCAACACGTAGATACCCGAGGGGAGTCCTTTCAATTCGACACGGTCGGTTGCAAACGGGATTTCAGCTACTTTCCGGCCATGTAGGTCGAACAGAGATGCGCCAGCCAGTGCTGTTGCAAGCGAGGGATCGATCAGATGGAATACGCCGTCGGAGGATGGATTGGGTCGGAAGACCGGAGCGTAGCTATTTTCCGTCTGACCAATAGGCTCTTCGATACCGACCAATCCGTTCCCGTATTTGATGGTGACCATCCGGTAAAGGAACTGATTGTAGAACTCCGTAGCGCTTTCTCCAGTCACGATGTAGCTACCCGCGTTGTCGCGTACCATCGACCGCAGGTAATCCGGGTTCGAAGTGGTAGCAGCAGTATTCGACCAGGTGTTGAGGAACTGTTGCGTTCCGGCAGGGGTATACCCCACCAAAACATACTCAGCGTTCGTGGTTGTTCCATTGAGCCACCATCCGGCTGTGGCAACCGTATTGTTCGGTGCAACCACCAGTTCGACAGGTTCCCGGTCGGAAGCAGTCTGGCTATAAACTGTGGCCCACTGGAACTGACCCGTATCGCCGTATTGTACGGTCGTGTAGCGCGCAACGAATCCGGTCCATCCTCGGCAGAGGTAGGCGATGTTGCCTGCAGGAGTGAAGGATACTTTGATGCCGTATTCGTTGGTTGTATTGGGGTTGTACGACTTGCGCCAAAGCTGCTGTCCGGTCGCTCCGTCGTAGGTGATCAGGGTGGAGGTTCCGGTGGTGCTGTAGCCGGAGAGGCCTACCACGGCGACCTTGCCCGCAGGGCTCACATCCAGGTCGCGGGCTTCGTCGAATACGTTGGCTGAATCGTAATCCGCCGACCATAACCGCATACCGGCCGGGGTGAATCGTTGCACAACTCCTTTCCCTGTATTGCCTCCTCCGGTTTGTACCAATCCGGCAATACCGATATCACCATTCGGGAAGGCTGCTACGCTGTTCACGCGCGTGAAGGCAAAGGGAGTGGAGTCGATCTGCGCCACCCATTGTACAGTTCCTGCAGGATCGAAGAAGACCGTGATGCCGCCCAACAGATTGGATACAGCACCGAGTGCGACACTGCCGTCATTGCGCATCAACATGGATTTGGCAAAGGTGTTACCCGTTGGAGTAGGCAGATACCAGGCCGTGTCGAGGAAAGTGCCGTTGGGATCGACCGTTACCAGCGAGATGCGGTAATTGTTTTTCGTCAGGGCGGAATCGGTAGATATGCACATCACTACATTCCCGTTGGGATCGATCTCCATGTGGGTGAGGGTGTCGTTGTGGACTCCGGGGGTGTTGTACTCGCGTTCCCACAAGAGTTGTCCCGAGGGTGAATACTTCACCAGCACCACATCGAAGCCATATTGGTATTGGAATTGTTCCACCGTGGCTGCACAATACACGTTGTTGAGTGCGTCGGTCCTGACGATCTGTCCGCGCGTTACAGCATCGCCGATACCGTTGTATTTCCTCTCGGAAATCGGCGCTCCGGAGGTGTCGATACGCATGGTGTAGAGGTTTTCGTTGTAATAAGCCGTGTCGGTGACGAAACCGCCGGCATACACGTGGTCGCCGATGCTGTAAACGGCGAAGCCCATAGAAGGATTAAGAGTGTCGGCACTGCGGTACGACCACAACGAATCGCCCGCTGGAGAATACTTAGCGATGATCTGGTTGGCCATGCCTCCGTTGAGATAATAGTCCTGACCGTCATACACCCCACGACCGGTAGCGTAGACATTTCCTTGAGCATCTACCGCCACATCGTGGAACACATCGTATCCGTTGTTTCTCGGACCGATCCATTTTTTGCGCCATCCCGGTGTACCGTTGTTGTTGATACGGTTGATGGTGCCGTTCTGGTATTCGGTTCCTGCCAGGTAAACATTGCCCGAGTCGTCGGCTGCGAAACCCAGGATGTATTCGTCGTTCGTATAGGCGTTGATGGTAGCCCATAGGCGTGTACCGGAGGCGTCGTAACGCAAAGCCATGGCATCCACATCGGTTGCACCGTTTTCGGTGCTCCCGCCAACGACCAGATCGCCGTTGGGAAGAAATTTCAAGCCCGAAGCGAATTCGGCTCCGGTGGCTGCGGGGTTGCTGTAGGTGTCGGACCAGACTACCGTACCTGAAGGGGTCAATTGCCGAACGTAAATGTTCTGTCCGCCGCTGGCAACAGCATTGTAGGAATACCCGCAAGCGGTGGGATTGCCACTTGGGGAGATGGCGATGTCAAAAGCCTCCTCGCTGAAATTGGACGGGGCATTGTAGATGTCTGCCCAGAGTTGTGCACCGTTTGATCCATTGTATTTGACCAACAGCCAGTCTGATGCAGCCGATAATGGATCGATCATTCCACATACATAGACGTTACCGTTATTATCAACGGCGATTCCGTTCCCGAAGCTTTCCGAATTGGTAGGCGTGGGGTAACGGGTCAGCCATTGTTGCACTCCGGAATTGCTGATCCTGGCAGTGATGCAATCGTAGATACCGTTCGGGTTGTCTTCGGAGATCCCGGTGACGTATACATTCCCGGCATTGTCGAGGGTCATATCGAGTACCTCGTCGTCCTCTTTGGCGCCACCGTCGTAGTACCAGGTCCAGAGCGTATCGCCCAGCACTCCGTACTTCATCACAAAAGCATCGCGGTTGCAGCGCTCCCCACCGGCAAAGCCCGCGACATAGACGTTGCCTTGCTGGTCGGCCCGGATGCAGGCGATGCGGTCGGCGCATTTGCCCCTGGTGTTGTATGACCTGATCCAGTCAACGGGCAATTGCTGAGCGGATACGGTGAATACGGACAATAGCAGCAGCATGCCAAGTGGCATGATTTGGAAACGGTTCATGGATAAGTGGATTGGGTATGAATATAGGTTTTCCGGCACTCACGCAGAGCAGGCCCGAAAGGTTTACTCAGCCTCGACTTCTTTCGCTTTTTTCTTCTTGCCCGTGCCCATCATCTTCAGGTAGCCGACTTCTTTTTCATCGAGGAAACGCCAGCGTCCACGGGGAAGGTCCTTCTTGGTCAGTCCGGCGAAGCCAACGCGGTCCAGTTTGCGCACATCGTAGCCCAGGGCTTCGAACAAGCGGCGCACCACTCGGTTCTTGCCCGAGTGCAGTTCCACACCGACCGACTTCTTATCGGCCCCTTCGCCATCGAAACTGATGTCGTCCACGCGACTGATGCCGTCCTCCAGTTCCACCCCTTCCGTCAGCTGACGCATATCGGCCACCTTCAGGTTCTTGTCGAGTTCCACGTGGTAAAGCTTTTTCACCTTGGAGCTGGGGTGGGTAAGGTAACGGGCCAGGTCGCCGTCGTTGGTGAACAGCAGGAGTCCGGTGGTGTTGCGGTCGAGGCGACCGACGGGATAGACACGTTCCTTGCAGGCGCCTTCGATGAGCTCCATCACGGTCTTGCGTTCTTCCGGATCCTCTGCGGTGGTGATATAGTCCTTGGGTTTGTTGAGCAGCAGGTAAACGTGCTTCTCGTTTCGGATACGCTCATTGTTATAACGGACCTCATCGCCCGGGTTCACCTTGGTGCCCAGTTCGGTGATGAGTTTGCCGTTGACCGTAACAAGTCCGGCGGTGATCAGTTCGTCAGCTTCGCGGCGCGAACCGATGCCCGACATGGCCAAAAAGCGGTTGAGGCGGATCTCCCCGGTCAGATCGGGACCGTCGGAGGCATTGCGCTTGCGAGTGCCACCGGAGCCTCTGCGTCCTTTGGCGTACTTGTCCTCGAACCAGGCGTGGCGTTCTTCCCGGCTGGGGGGACCTCCGCGACGCGATGGGGTCCTGGACCGTTCACCTTCCTCGCGACGCTGATAAGGACGTTTTTCGGTCCGGTCGTCGTCTCGGCGTTGGTAAGGTCTTTTCTCTTCTGAACCTTCCTCGCGACGTTGGTATGGACGCTTTTCGGTCCTGTCGTCGTCGCGACGTTGGTAAGGTCTTCTTTCCTCTGAGCCCTCTTCGCGACGCTGATAAGGACGTTTTTCGGAGCGGTCTTCGTCACGGCGCTGGTAAGGTCTTTTTTCACCCGATCCTTCCTCGCGACGCCGGTAGGGGCGCTTTTCGGTCCGGTCGACATCACGGCGTTGGTAAGGTCTTTTCTCACCCGATCCTTCCTCCCGGCGCTGGTAGGGGCGCTTTTCGGTTCGGTCGTCATCACGGCGTTGGTAAGGTCTTTTCTCAGTAGAGCCTTCCTCCCGGCGCTGGTAGGGGCGCTTTTCGGTCCGGTCGTCGTCGCGGCGTTGGTAAGGTCTTCTCTCAGTTGAGCCTTCCTCCCGGCGTTGGTAGGGCCTTCTCTCGGTTGACCCTTCTTCCCGACGCTGATAAGGGCGCTTTTCGGAACGATCATCGTCGCGGCGCTGGTAAGGTCTTTTTTCGGCCGAACCTTCCTCGCGGCGCTGGTAGGGACGTTTCTCGGCCCGGTCGTCGTCGCGGCGCTGGTAAGGGCGTTTTTCCCCCGCTCCCGAGTCTTTGCTGCGGGGGGAGGTGGAACGGTCGTAATCATCCCAGGAAGAAGAACCGGTTTTACGCCTTCCGGCAGTGGAGCTGCGGTCGGGGCGGCTACCTCCGCGGGCGGGGCGCTCGCGATCGCTTTTGCCGGCACGTGCTTTTCCGCGACCCTGGCTTGGTTTCTTCTTCATAGTGAATAATTTGCTGCAAAGGTCGGAAATTATGAGGTGCAGGCCCCATGGGATTCTGCCTCTGTAGTTGGAAGGACATTTGTTCTACCTGATTTACAAAATAATCACTTTGAAATAACAGATGGCTGATTTCTTTTGGTTTTCGGCTTTAATCTTCATCTGTTGTTTAAACGCAGCGTCCCGAAGTCTCGGGAGCAGCGGGTAGCAGCGGTCGCAATGCTCTGATCGCTACCAGAATAAGTCAATAAGTAAAGTTTAAATCCTGGTGCCTGCAAAAGGGGAATTGTGAGTTTGGAGATCCTACCCGTGAAACGCATCCCGGAAATGCTTCAGACGGGCTTTCTTGCCTTTCGGGAAATGGATGGTGATGATATCGAAGCGGAGTTCTTTTTGGATGCCTCTCAGCTCTTGAAAGAATCCGGCTGCCTGACTGATGCCTTCGATCTGCTGCTGGTCGATGGCCGTTTCGGGATCGCCGTGGAGGAGTCCGCTGCGGCTTTTGACTTCCACCGCTACCAGGAAGGAGCCCTCTTCGCAGATAATATCCACTTCGCCCTTGTACCTTCGGAAATTGCGAGCCAGGATCCTACAACCAATTGATTCGAGGTAATGGGCCGCGATAGCTTCTCCGCGTACACCGATGTGTGCACTCCGGCTTTTGAGCTCATCGCTTTTCAAAGCGTTCATTGGATGGGCAATCAAATTCAAAAATCCAGTCCCAGCCGGCTGAGCCGATTGCCAACCGAAACGGCTTTCATCTTGTCCTCAAGTTTTTTGAAGTCCTCCTTACCGACACGCGATTGAATTTTACCTTCACTAAGCAGGAGGATTTCATCGCATACATCGTTCAGCGTCGAGAAAATGTGGGAGGAGATCAGCAAGGTCTTTCCCGACTTGCGAAGTGCGTGGAGGATCTCGGTCATGAGCAGGTTGCTTTCGATGTCAACGCCGTTGAACGGTTCGTCCAAAATGAAAACCGTGTTTTCCTGCAACAACAGTCCGAAGAAGGCCAGCTTCTTTTTCATTCCCGTAGAATACACGGCCGCATAGTCGTCGAGGGGAAGATCAAATACGTTTTTCTCATCGAGTCCGGATGGCTTCTTTCCCCTTGCCTGGCACAACAAGGTGAGGTATTCCCTACCGGTCATGTGTGAAAAGAAATAGGGTTCCGTTGGTAAAAATCCCATTCTGTCTTTCAGCCGGCTATCATCGCAGGTGATATCACCTTCGAATTGTTCTAAACCACAGATGCACCGGAAGAGAGTCGATTTACCGGCTCCGTTTTCGCCGATGATACCGTAGGCTCGTCCGGGGTCAAACCTGGCTTCAATGCCACTGAGGACGCGGTGGTTGCCGTAGTTCTTGGTGATGGAACGCAGGATGATCATGTAAGCAGGGTTGACAAGCGACGTTCTGATCGGCGGACAAGCCAAAGGAGAACAAACGGAAGCAGAGGAAGAAAGATGACGGAGATGGCCATGATCAGGCCATGCGCAAACAAAAGTTTATCCGGGAAAGAACTGTAGCGACCGGCGATGATCAAGGCGTTCAGGCAGAGGCCAACTACCAGTATGCCGGCCAGCGTGGGCAGCCAGCTCGAATCAAGAATCAGTGCGGTGAACAACATTGGGCTGCACAATGCAGTCGTACAAAGCGCCGAATCCCTCCATTTTCGCAGCAGGAAGATCCGCGGTTTGGTATTGAACATCCAGACGTACACGGATTCATCGGGTTCACCGTAAAAGCTCGATGTGGTCAGGATAATGATGATCATGCTTGCCGGGAACAAAGCGTAATTGCCCGATAACACACCTGCTATCAAAACAAAAACGGACAGAATGATCCCAAGAATGGCTTTGCGGAATCCTGCCGGAGCCTCGTACGGGATTCTGCCAAAAGGAGTGGGAATCACACGTCCTCGACCCGGATCGGTGCGGAGGTAAGCCATCGATGCTGAGATCGGCGGGAGCAGGATCGACCACCACCAGGCTTGCTTGAGAAGGAGACAGAGGGTGAAGGGTGCAGCCAACAGTAATTGTTCGGCTATGCGCACACGATAGTAAGCGCGTTTTCCGAATATCGACTGCAGGAATTCATTTCGCTTGCGGAGGGTCGGCTTCAAAAGAATACTTAGCGACAGGATACTGAACATATGTTCTGGATAGGGCGCGCGTTCCCAAATGACAAACAATATCAAGTAGAGTACAGCCAAAATAAGGAGCACAGCTGCAAGTGGATGCAGGCCGGCTTCGCGCATGGAACGGATGAACATGATGTACTGCAAGTCGAACCACGTCTTCATGCTCAACGGGCAGGGGAGTGGGTTAGCGTCACACTACCGGCAACGCTTAAAGTGTACGAAGACCCCAGCACCAGCGTGCGGTTATCTGAAATATGTCCCGACGGGAAACCCATGCATACCGGGTAGTCGTATTCCGCAACCGCTTCGGCGA
>JBJOER010000177.1:0-4416 GCA_046049215.1 Bacteroidota bacterium
CGGAAACAGGGTGTATAGGCAGTACACCTGACGGGAAGCTGATCGGCACTGACGATGCTGTCGCGGAAAATATTCGTCACCGGGACTTCGGCGGTGGGAATGAGGTAAAGATCATCGACGGCCACATGGTACATCTGCCCTTCCTTGTCCGGCAACTGCCCGGTTCCAAAACCGGAATCGGCATTGATCAGGATGGGAGGTTGCACCTCCTGATAACCGGCATCCGCCGCCCGGTCGAGGAAAAAATTGATGAGCGCCCGTTGCAGCTTTGCGCCCTGTCCCTTGTAAACCGGGAATCCCGCACCGGTGATTTTGTTACCGAGTTCGAAATCGATGATGTCGTATTTTGCGGCAAGCTCCCAATGGGGCAAAGCATCGGGCGGCAATTGAGGGGTGTGAGTTTCATCCAAAAAAACGACTTCATTGTCTTCCGCGGTTTTCCCGGGAGGTACCGCCGGTGAAGGCAGATTGGGCATCCGCAGAAGAATTTCCTGAACCCGTTCTTCAAGCTCGGCCTGCTTCTGCTCAAGTGATTTGGTCGAGTCTTTGATGGCCGAACTGCGGTTCTTCAGATCATCCGCCTCGGCTTTTTTGCCGGCCTTGAACAGGTCCCCGATCTGTTTGGCCAGGGCGTTCTGCTCGGACAAAAGGGTTTCAAGCTCGGTCTGAACTTTGCGCTTTTCAGCGTCTGTTTCGACCAATTCGTTCACAACAGCCTCGCCATCAAAGTTCTTGACGGACAACCTGCTGATCACTTCGTCTTTGTGCTCTCGGATATAAGCTAATTGAATCATACCGGTTTGATTGGGAACAAAGGTAGCCCATTTCGCACCCTTCCCTTATCCGCCATCTCCTATTTTTACACCGATGCACGAACACCTGCAACAAGCATTGAACGTCCTGAAAGCACACGCCATGGAAGGCACTTCCATCGGACTTATCATGGGCACCGGGCTTCACCGACTGGCCTCGATGATCGATGTTCAACGGGAAATCCCCTATGCAGAGATACCCCATTTTCCACTGAGCACGGTCGAGAGTCATCCCGGCAGGCTGTTGTTTGGGAAAGTCGGAAACAGGAACGTGATCGCCATGCAAGGGCGGTTCCACCGATACGAGGGTTACACCACTGAGCAGATTTGTTTTCCCATCGAATTGATGAGTGCTTTGGGCGTCGAAACACTTCTGATCTCCAATGCAGCAGGCTCCCTCAACCCCTCCTTCAAAAAGGGGGAATTGATGGTCATCGACCGGGGCTTCAGTTGGCAAGACAGCCCATTTCTTGATGAGAAGCAAGGCAGTCTTCACTTTGATAATGAGTTGGCAGAAGGATTGCTGAAAATCGCTTCAGAACAAGGAATCATAGTGCATCGTGGAAGCTATGTAGCGGTCACCGGCCCCATGCTCGAGACCAGGGCGGAATACCGCTACCTGATCAATCACGGCATGGACGCCGTTGGTATGAGCACCGTGCCGGAAGCTACAGCGGCGATAAGGCTAGGTATTCGCTGTCTGGCCGTTTCAGTACTGACAGATGAGTGCGACCCTGAAAATCTCCATCCGGTGACATTGGAAGAGATCATCGCCGTAGCCGGGGAGGCGGATGCCACCTTGTCATCACTCTTCAACCAACTGATTTTACAGGGATGAACGACTATTTCCGCCAGGGACATCTTTTGGTGTTCACAAGATTCCACACTTCGGAAGACTGCCTGAAGGAGGATGACCGTTCCACCCTGGAAAAAATCGGCATTCTGATGGAGGAGCTCGGCGCCAACTGCTCTGTGATTCATATCCAAAACAGCAATCCGAATCAGGGTTGGCCTGACGAATCCGGCCTGAATACGAGCCTGAGCCAAACCATTTCGGATGAATTTGCGATTGCATTCGAAGGTGGCGCCCGAAAGGTGGCGGGACTTTTCTGCTGTCCAACCTTACTGGGCAAACAGCAGCTGGAAGAAGCCTTTCTAAGCCTTCGTTTGATGGATTGCTGCATCGGCCCACGGCCCGACGGCGGCATTTACCTGTTGGGGATGAATCGCTATTACCCGCATCTTTTGGAGAGTAGAAATTGGGGAGACCCGCGACTTTGCAAAAACCTGATCCGCGACATCGGAAGCCAAAAACAAATCCTTTACAAGCTACCGGGGCTTTAGAACAACCTTCGAGCCTGAAAAAACGGTTCCTTTGCAGTTAAAATCCCTCATGCGTTTATGCTCGACTTGCTAAAGCGTTTCGAAGAACAGAAGCCGGAAATCGTATTTGAATGGAACGATGTGCACACCGGTGCACAAGGCTGGATCGTCATCAACTCCCTTCGTGGAGGTGCGGCCGGTGGTGGAACACGGATGCGCAAAGGCCTCGACCGACGGGAAGTAGAGTCATTGGCCAAAACCATGGAAATCAAGTTTACCGTGGCCGGACCTGCTATCGGTGGCGCCAAATCGGGCATCAATTTCGACCCGACAGACCCCCGCAAGGCTGAGGTACTTGAACGCTGGTTCAAGGTGGCGTTGCCGATCCTCAAACACTACTATGGCACAGGTGGAGACTTGTTAGTGGACGAAATCCACGAAGTCATTCCCATAACAGCGGGAATGGGTCTTCTTCATCCACAAGAAGGCGTGGTGAACGGTCATTTCAAAAGTGAGGGAACTGACCGCGAAAGCCGGATCCGCAAGCTACGAGAAGGTGTAAGCCTGGTGGTGGACGACCCTCGTTTCGTCCCCCACGGCACCATGTACCGCGTCGCCGATATGATCACCGGATACGGAGTTGCCGAGTCGGTGATTCATTACTACAAGCTTCAGGGAGAATCCGTTCAAGGAAAGAAAGTCCTGATCCAAGGCTGGGGCAATGTCGGAGCCGCCGCCGGATATTACCTATCTCAGTCCGGTGCGTTGATTACAGGTATTCAGGACAAAGCGGGGGGAATCATCAGGCACGGAGGGTTCACACACGACGAGATTTGCAGATTGTTCATCTCCAGGACGATGAATCTTTTTGAAGGATTCGAACTCGATCCGGATGTCGATAAGAACTTCTGGCAGCAATCTGCCGACATCTTCATCCCTGCTGCCGCCTCACGCCTGGTCAAACAGGACCAGCTGCAAAACCTGATCCGTTACGGATTGAAGGTGGTTGCGTGCGGAGCCAATGTACCATTTGCCGATCAGGAAATTTTCTATGGACCCATCGCCCAATACGCCGACAGACATCTGGCCGTCATTCCGGATTTCATTTCAAACTGCGGAATGGCACGTGTATTCGCTTATCTGATGAGTAATCCGGAGGGCACCGCTGCAGAAGACATTTTCAACGACGTAGCACAGACGATTCACGGAGCCCTCGACCAATTGATGGAAGATGGCCTTAAAATAGCCAACATCACGGCTGTAGCCTATGAACATGCGCTGAAGCAACTGACCATCCGCGAAACCGATTCGGCCGAATCATTTTCCACCGCTGATTCATGAACACCGATTGGCTGCAGGATACATTACTTGACAATAGCTGGGAAAACATTCTCCGCTTTTCAGGGATACTCATTGCCGGTTTTGCATTGAAGCGGTTCGTTGCCAACCAGCTTTCAAACATTTTATACAGCGTCATCAGGAAGAAAGTGGAAGGTGTTCATGTAGATGAACTCCGCAGCCTTCTCAAAAAACCGTCCGGTATCCTAATCTTATTGGTCACTGTTTACCTGGCCGCCCAACAGCTACACTATCCGACCCAATGGTCATTGCCTGACGAAAACACCTTCGGCTTGCGCATGTTCATTTGGAGGACCTTCCAGATTTCGACACATGCTTCCATTACCTGGATGGTATTGCGAATTGTGGATTTTTTTGGCATCGTACTCCTCACACGTGCAAGAAGAACCATCTCCAACGAAGACGATCAGCTCATCCCTTTTGTCAAAGACTCGCTAAAATTCATCGTTCTGTTATTCTCGATTTTCATTGCGCTGGGATCAATCCTTGAGGTGAATGTGGCATCCCTAATTGCAGGACTTGGCATCGGCGGAATCGCCATCGCCCTAGCTGCGAAAGACACTATCGAAAACCTACTGGGCTCATTCACCATATTTCTTGATAAGCCATTTACCGTAGGCGACCAGGTACGGATCGGATCCTCCAATGGAAAAGTCGAACGCATCGGGTTCCGTAGCACACAAATCCGCACTCAGGAAAAAACCCTGATCACCGTTCCGAACAAGAAAATGATCGACATGGAAGTGGAAAACATCAGTCTTCGCCAATCGATCCGCGCCTCTTACCCCTTGACTCTGCATTACGACACCGGAGCACACAAAACAGAACAACTTTGCGCTGCCTTGCAATCATACTTAAACGGCAGGGAAGATGTGGAAAAGGATCCTTCCCCGATCATTCGAATAGAGCGTCTCAGTGATTC
>JBJOER010000178.1:0-8213 GCA_046049215.1 Bacteroidota bacterium
CGTTCAACGATAACACCTGCCAGTGGGATGTAACCGGTACTCAACCATCACAGCCAAGCCTTGCTTGTTACGAAACGGCAACGTTCAATAGCAACACCTGCCAGTGGGATGTAACCGGTACTCAACCATCACAGCCAAGCATCGCTTGTTACGAGACGGCAACATTCAACAGCAATACCTGCCAGTGGGATGTGACCGGTACGCAGCCTACTCAGCCCAGCCTTGCTTGTTACGAGACCGCAACATTCAACGGCAACACCTGCCTGTGGGATGTAACCGGTACTCAACCTTCTCAGCCAAGCCTTGCTTGTTACGAGACCGCAACGTTCAACAGCAATACCTGCCAGTGGGATGTAACCGGTACGCAGCCTACGCAGCCAAGCACCGCTTGTTATGAGACGGCAACATTCAACAACAACACATGCCAGTGGGACGTGACCGGCACGCAGCCTTCACAGCCAAGCCTAGCTTGTTACGAAACCGCAACATTCAACAGCAACACTTGCCAGTGGGATGTGACCGGTACACAGCCTTCGCAGCCAAGCACCGCTTGTTACGAAACCGCAACATTCAACAGCAACACTTGTCAGTGGGATGTGACCGGTACGCAGCCTTCGCAGCCCAGCACCGCTTGTTACGAAACCGCAACATTCAACAACAACACTTGTCAGTGGGATGTGACCGGATCTCCAAATGCACCGATCACCACAAACGCCACAGGTTGCGATAGCTATACATGGGCACAGGACGGCACAACCTATACTGCGTCAGGAACCTACACGAGCAATTCGAACTGCCAGGACTACGTCCTCAACCTGAGCATCACTACTTCAACTACGTACTACGCTGATACCGATAGTGACGGTTATGGATCCGCTTCGTCCAGCACGAATTCCTGTAGCGGTGCTCCAGCGGGTTACGTTGCTCAATCGGGTGATTGCGACGACAATAATGCTGCCGTCAATCCCGCAGCTTCCGAGGCTTGTAACGGAATCGACGACAACTGTGACGGAATCGTAGATAATGGCGCTGTGCCCTCTTCACCGGGAACCATCGGCGGACTGACTCAATCCTGCCGCGCAGGAATGAGCGGTACCACTTCATTCACCGTTTCAGGGGTCAATAGCACCAACGGTTTCGCCTGGACTGTTCCTTCCGGATTCACACTGACTTCAGGACAGGGAACTAACAGCATCACCGTGAGCTTCGCCGGAGGTGCTGTTCAGAGCGGAATTACCGGACAACTTTGTGCATTGGCAACCGACGCCTGCGGTTCCAGCGTTTCGACATGTGCTTCCATCGATTACCAGGTTGCATCACCGGTTACACCGCCGTCTATTTCCGGTCCGTCGAAAGTATGCGGAGGAGAAACGGCCACCTATTCGGTTGCAAGCGTGGCGCGCGCCAGTTCCTATAACTGGACCGTACCCAGCGGAGCAAGCATCATCAGCGGACAAGGCACCAACATTATCAGTGTTGCATTCTCAGGTGGCTATGTCGGTGGAACAATCGATGTCAGGGCTTCGAATGTTTGCGGTATAAGCCCGGTCCGCAGCAAGAACATCACTTTGCTGGTTCTTCCTGCACCGACAGCAATCAACGGCACCAAGTTCGGATTGTGCAACGCAATCGGAACGACTTACTCAGTAACTGCTGTAACGGGTGCAACCTCTTACCTGTGGTCGCTGAGCGGTGGTGGTACCATCGTCAGTGGACAAGGCACCACATCCATCGTGGTTGATTTCGGTGCATTCACTTCGGCTAACCTCCAGGTTCAAGCTGTAAACGGTTGCGGTTCCAGTCTGACCCGCAGCCTCTACCTGACCGGCGCACCCGGCGTACCGGATGCGATCACCGGACCGTCAGCAGTTTGTGCGGGTGGCACCACTGCATACAGCATCCCGACCGTCAATGGTACTGCCGCTAACGGCTACACATGGACCATGACTCCGGGCGGTAGTATATCCACCGGACAGGGCACCAAGAACATCATTGTGTTGTGGGGTGCTGCTTCCAGTAATCAGGCCGTCCGTGTTACGGCAAGTAACGCCTGCGGAACCAGCGCTGCCTCGGCAAAAACCGGCATCACGGTTTCAACCTGCACCAGGCCTGACCAGTATGGAAACGGCCTCGTATTCGAAGTTTACCCGAACCCTGCCGATGTATTCACCCGTGTGGTGTTCGATTCCAGGAACGATGATCAGCGCTACATCCTGCGTCTGATCGACATGTCGGGTCGCCTGGTAAGCAGCCAGGAGGGAACT
Source organism: Bacteroidota bacterium (assembly GCA_046049215.1). Taxonomy (GTDB): domain Bacteria; phylum Bacteroidota; class Bacteroidia; order AKYH767-A; family OLB10; genus JAJTFW01. Next base: position 2,265 of record JBJOER010000178.1, read on the forward strand.
GCGCTGAGCGGTCAGAACACCATCGACCTGCAATTGGGCACAACAGCTCCCGGTGTGTACTTCATCGAACTCCAGACCGGAGACCAGGTGGCGAAAACACGACTTGTGGTCAATTAATCGTAGAACTGATCTATAGGAAAAGCCGCCTCGCAAGGGCGGCTTTTTTATTACCCGACAGAACTTATGCCAAAGCAAAGGGCAATCCATAGTAAGCAACTGTTATCGTCAAAATACATGGGCGTACTGCTCTCGATCATCAAGTGTGACGCAGTGTTGAACGAATAATCGGATATTTGTTTCTCCAGCTATGAAAAAACAACTGATCATCGCCCTTGGCCTCTCGTCAATTCTCCTCTCCTGTGGAAAGGACGAGCCCTCGACTGAAACTCCCGGTGTGAATCATTCGGTATTCGTCGCCGGCTGGTCGAACCCGCCGGACGCGAGTCCCGACGGGGCGTTTTATGCGAAACTCTGGAACAACAGGCAGGGACAGCAGCTGACCGCAAATCAGGAATCGCGGGCGTTGGACCTATTCGTGCAGGGAAGTGATACGTATGCGGCAGGTTGTATTCAATCCGGAACATCGTTCAATGCAACCTATTGGAAAAACGGGGTACAGATCACCCTGCCCAATGCGCCGAACGGGTCAACGGTGGATTGTGCCAAAGCGGTTTTTGTAAAAGACAGCATGGTATACATAGCCGGAGGCCCGCTTTACAGCAGTACCACGGGTGCCCTATGGGTCAACGGAACGGCCTCCAACCTCTCCGGATGCCAGGATGCGGTTGATGTAACCGTTGCTAACGGCAGTGTCTATGTGGCCGGTCTTAGCACAGACCCCAATTCGAACCTGACCACCGCCACCTTTTGGAAAAATGGGGTTCGTACACTGATGGGCGATGGCAATACGACCACCACGGCGAATGCACTGGCTGTTTCGGATACCAATGTTTATGTAGTGGGAAGGGATGTGGATTTTGAGATCGCCCGACTGTGGAGAAACGGACAAGTGATGAACCTTCCCGGTGCGGCATTTTACAGCGATGCGGTGGATGTAGCCGTTGACGGACAAAACGTGTATGTACTGGTCATTGAAGAGGATCAGAACACAGGAAACATCCGTACAGTGCTTTACAAGAACAACACCCGCAGCATTTTGTCAAACGATGCTTCGGTCAACACAGAAGGTACAGGACTAGTCGTGAAGGACGGCATTGTTTACGTGTGTGGATTGCGCACCGGCAGCAACGGAGTTGACAAAGCCGTGTACTGGAAGAATGGCAGCCTGGTGAATTTGTCGGATGGCAGTATTCACGAGAGTGCGTCCGGGATCTTTGTGCGCTGATCGGCCAACCTCCGTTCATTTATTTTCTTTTTTCAGGAGCTGCGAAACGCCACCTCGTGGTACGATTTTGCATGCAATCCCAGAAATACGCGTGCGTAGATGCGCAGCACACTCAATTCGAGGAAGACGAACGTCAGAAAGCCCGTAGCAACCAATAATGGATGATGAAATCCGATTTTAGAGAACAGGATATCGAAGCCCAGAAATGTGGGGGAAAAGGGGAAGCCAATCATCACAAGAGCAGAAACCAGGAAGAGGGTGGCTAATCCCGGATGCTCATACACGTGCCCGTGAAATTCATTCAGGCCGATGCCGTTTTCTATTCGATCCAAACGGTGCAGAGCGAAATACCCCATGATGAAAGCCAGCAAAATACCACCACCGTATAGGACGAACTGCATGACGTCGAGTGGGTGCTCCTGGACAATTGAGGTCATGAAAAAGACCTGACTCAAAGTCACGAACAGCCATGCCCGCACGGCCGAACGTCTTTCTGACCAGGCTATCAGTACGAACACGAGTCCCAGCAAACCCATTGACTGAAAAAGAAGGTCAAGACTGGAGACGTCCAGGTCAAGTACACGGAGTGAAATGGCCGCTACCACAAAGGGCAGAGCCATGAAGAATCCAAGCCATGCCGGCCTACGGATAAAGTGCAGCGATCGCGACAAGTGCTTGATGGGACGCCATAGCCTGTGGTACCAAAAACCATCAATCCCCCATTCTTTCACTGAGATAAAATACAGTGAATCGCGTACGCGTTCCGGCAGCCGATTCCAAAAAGAAATCCTTGACGGATCGTAGTAATAGAACTGGTGATGGGAAAGGTAGTTCATGGAGGAAGGCGAGATCAATAACTGGTATGTTCGTAGCACTGCATGACCAACCAGGTGGAACAGCACCAGTGTATGCCAACCCAGACCGAGGCCGATGAACATCAATCCGATCTGTGTGATTGAAGCGTAAGCGATCTGTGTTTTCGTAGTCGGCTGAACTGCAGCGGTCCAATTCGAAAGCAGAGCGGTAATAGTACCAATAACAATCAATGTTGTTCCTGCCCCGGGCACATCGAACCACAGTACCGATGTACGCAACAGCAGGAAGACTCCGAGATGAAGGGAGAGCGAACCGTAGAAGATGGCACTCGAGGTTGTGGGACCTTCCAAGGCACGGGGCAGCCAGGTGCTGAATGGAAACTGAGCCGACTTGATAGAAGCTGCCAGAATCAACAACAAGGCAAATCCCAGAGGCAGAGCCTCTGTATTGCTTTCGGTGTTGCCGGAAACAAAATCAAATTGTCCGTGAGCAAGGTGATGAAAAAACCAAATGGCGCACAACAAGGCCACATCGCCCATTCTGTAAAAAGAAAGGACTTTCAGTGCATTCCTGACGGGAAGATAACGGTCACGGTAAAACGCGATCAATAGGAAGGAAGAAATGCCCACGATCTCCCAACCGAAAAACAAGGTCGCAAAGTTGCCCGCCAGAATCAAAAAGGTCAATCCGGTATGAAAGAGAAGGAGGTGATTGTAGTAGCGTTTGTAGCCACTCTCCCTATGCAGATAAAAACGACTGAAAACGGAAACGATGAGTATCAGAAAAGCGGACAAAAGCAAGTATACTGCGGTCAATGAATTGTAGAAAAAATCCACGCTGAAATCAAAATCGGGCGATTGATAAACGGTGAGCAGGTGTATCCCTGTGTCGACTGCATCATTGAAAAGCCAAAGGACTAACGCTACGATACCCGCCAGCAGCTGTAGCAATGCGGCTCCGGAAGCGAGGTAGGCAATCTGCTTTTCAGCACGATTCCCGAGCAGCAATGAGGTCCACCAGGCCAAGAGCGGAATAAAAAGAATGAGTATCAGGATCAATCGCATGAGATGGTGTTTTCTATCTGGTAAATGGGCAGGTTTTCGAAAGTGGAATGGGTGATGTGGCGGCTGATCATCTGCGGTGCTTCCTCGAAGAGGTGATGCACATTTTCAACAGCCTTGAGATCGGCAGGATCGGCGTGATGCGGTATGAATCGTCCATTCCGGAAATAATGAAACTCGCCGGTATCGGGATCGAGTGCGGCGATGTGCACCCACTCGTTCACGTACCATTCGTACATGGCAGGACTCGATGAGATCACCCGGTGCACCACATCGGGTTTGTGTTCGACGATCACCAGCAACCGGACGGGATCATGAGGCTCGATCATCTGCCAGGGGAGTCCCGGTCGCAGATCACCGTCGCTGCTGTTGGCGACACCCAGCAGACCCATGACGTTGTGAGGTAGCTTCGTTCCACAACCCAATTTAAGGTTGTCGACACGTGAAAAATAATACTCGAGATTGATTCCGCCGCACACCACACCGATGGGCGCCATCACGCGTTCCAGGATCTTTCCATCCGGATCGATGCGGTGATCATAGCTGTTGAGGAAGGCGCGCCGGTCAAGGAAGAGTCCTTTGGTGACCGAACGTCGACCTACGATGCACAAGGCGTTCGTGCCGTGACCCAGCTCAGGACGTGGTTCGAACAACGACACCGACCGATCGTGGATGGCCTTGCGCACCTTGTTCAGATCCTGACGTGTGTCGATGGAGGCAAAACGGCGCGAGCGTTCTTTGGCGTTGAGATCAAGTGCGGCTTCGAATAACGGTTTATTAGCGAGGTGCAATTGCGCATGGTGTATATCCAATAGCTGCTCATCGAAGAAGCCGATCTGGTCGGCCGCCGTATCGTGCATAGCCGGTAAGAAATGTGTGTCATCCGGAATGACGATACCCTCCGCTACCAAACGATGCCGCACCTGCGCATGATTGGCCATGGTACAGAACACACGCGCATTGATGGCTCCTGGGCGACCGCTGCAGGCTCCGCAGTCGTGTGCGCCATGGTGGGGATTGTTGGCACTGCTGCTGCCATGCGCCATCACATAAACCAGTTCGGCAAAGCCGGTTGTCAGGCCGATGCCGCGCAGAAAATTACCGACGCGCAAAGTCATCTCCTCGATGGTGAATCCAACCTGCAGCCCCTGCTCCCGTTCATTGGTATCGCTATTCTCGACCTGTAGCGATCCTTGTGGATCCATATGTGAAAACGCATCTGAAATCGAAGGACTCATCCTGGGCATCCACAGCATCCGAATGAGCTTGCCTAAGGCAATGAATCCATAGAAGAAGCTATTGACGAATCCTCCACTCAGTGAAAACATCCGCGGCTCGAAGGCAGGATCGATGCCATACGGGGCTTCCGCTTTCATCTCCCTCACTAAAAACGTGGGAGTGACTGGTGCAGGACAAAGCTTATCCAGGAACTGCGCACCTGCTTGTTTGTAGTAAAATTCAACCCCGAAGAAGCCAGGAGCACCAAAGGTTTCGCAGGCCGGTTCGATGTATTCCACATGCCTGCGCAGCGAGCACTCGCGTTCGTCGATGCAAAAGATGGCCTGGAAGCGTTTCGCATCCGGTTCGTTGCGTTGCTGATGTTGATTGGCTTTGATACCTTCAAACACGTCATCGTAATAACTCCATTCGAAAGCATCCTGCCAGATCTTGAGGACCTCGTCCGATTCGGTCGGCCCGGGAGTATGCAGGATGTCTATCGGAGGATGTTCCGCAATTGCAGAAATCGGCTTCCATTTCTTTCCCAGGAGACGAATCAGCATGTCGTATTCCATGGCGAGTTCGAGGTGCACCAGGTCCTTCAGCGATATCTTACGACTCAAAAGCAATGTCTCGGGCCTGTCTTCCATGGTAGCCACCATGCCGCTCCAACCCCGGTGACTGAAAAGCATGTCGAACAGGTATTGCTCGTGGTACTTTTCATCACCGGCTACGCGGCTTAGAAATTCCTCGGTAGTTACCGAAGGGTTAAGGAATAGCTGCCTCGCCTCATCAGAATGGAAGAGCCCTGAAATGCAGTTCCGCTCGAGACGGCGGAGGTTATCCAACAAGCCTCCTTCGCCAAGAGGAAAATCCCAGGTCGAAACACCCTGGTCGAGGTATGCGCACAGGATCCGATACAGCAGCGGATGCACCAAGGTATCGATATCAATCTTGTAGACGCGTTTCCAATCCCGACGCAATTGACCGATGCGTGGACTGAAACTTTCATCGATTTCCACAGTAAGGACTTTTCGAGACCATTCCTCCAATGAGGATACTCCTTTGCGGTCGATGATGATGCGCTCGATCACCGATTCGCGTATGCGACCCAAAGTAAAGAGTCGACGGTAATCCTCCAGCTGAAGCGTGACTTTGTATCCGAAGGCTTTCGAAGCACGAAAAATACCCTCGTAGAATTTCTCTTTCTGGAATGCGTGCAGGGAGTTGTGGTGCACGAAATCCTTCAGTGTGAGCTGACTCGGCAGATAATGCCGGATGTGCTCCAAATGATGTTCAACCGATGTGGATGCCATTTCCGGTTCAGGGATTTTTCTTTCTGAAATCAAGTGTCGAAATGAAACTCAGTTGAAGTGTATGATTGCGTTCCACCTTCACGCCATCGCTTTTGAAGATGGTCTGCTCGAGGTATCCTGCTTCCAGTCGACCGATTTTGTGGAACTTGTATCCAAGCGCGAAATAGGCTCTGTTCTGATCCAGGAAATTCGC
>JBJOER010000179.1:0-5815 GCA_046049215.1 Bacteroidota bacterium
GGGCCACGCTTCTGTGTTATTTCTTCATGATGGTCTTGTCGTGGTTGAAAGGAAGGGAGATCTATCCTGTTCCCTACGAAACCGGTAAACTGATCGCCATGTTGCTTTCGGCATTCGCCCTATGGCAGTTGTTCGAATTCCTTCAGATCGCACTCGAGTGGGACGCCTTAAGAAGCTATGTTTTCGGAGGACTGATATTGGCCACCTTTGTCGGAACGTTCTGGAGCTGGCTGGGAGGATGGAAAAGATTCAGGTTGTTTTCAAAGACCTCATGATACATCATCATGCAAATCGGAATGCAGCTGTAACCGAATTGAATTCCGGTACAGCATTTATTTTGGCAAAATCAGTGCAAATGAGGAAACATAATTCGACTGCAATCGCAACGGAATCAACGGCCAGATAGAAGAAGATCATAGGCAATATCAAAAGTAACTCCCCATAGCCATTTGTATACAGCCTTAATGCTACAATCATGAAATCCCGTAAAATCATCACCTATAACGTCAATGGCATCCGATCCGCACTCAACAAAGGATGGATGGAATGGTTGCGTAGCGTGGGCCCCGATATCATATTGTTGCAGGAGATCAAGGCGGAACCCGGCCAACTCAACCTGCCTGTTTTCGAGAACGACGGTTACTTCAACTTCTGGCATCCGGCCGAGAAAAAAGGATACAGTGGAGTTGCCCTTTTTAGCAAGGAGGAACCTGATCATGTCGAGGTGGGTTCCGGAAATCCGGATATCGACGCGGAAGGACGGATCATCCGTGCGGATTTTGGAAAGGTATCGGTCATGAGCGTTTACATTCCTTCGGGGTCGAGCGGCGACGACCGGCAAGGCTACAAGATGGAATGGCTGGCCTGGTTCGATGAATACATCCGTGAGCTGCGCAAAACGAAAAAACAACTCATCATCGGCGGGGATGTCAATATCTGTCATCGCGCCATCGATATTCACAACCCGGTGAGCAATGTCAAATCCTCAGGCTTTTTGCCGGAGGAACGCGAATGGATGGAACAGTTCCTGCGAGGGGGCTTCATCGACACTTTCCGCTTTTTCAATGCTGAGCCGCATCACTACACCTGGTGGACCTTTCGTGCCAACGCGCGTGCCAGGAATCTGGGCTGGCGCATCGATTACTTGCTGGCCACCAACAACCTCGAGAAGCAGTTGAAACGCTGCGTGATCCTCCCCGAAGCGAAACACTCGGACCATTGTCCCGTTTTGCTGGAAGTGGAATGGTGAGATGCGGGTGTGTTGAGCTTTAATCTGTTGGTGAGCCTCTCGAACCATGGTTGGTGAGCTTGTCGAACCACGCCCTTCGTCCGATAGCTATCGGACAAGCTCAGGGACCAGATTATTCCCGGTTGGTGAGCGGAAGCCTGTCCGCCGTGGCGGATCGAACCAGTGTGGGGGTTCAAATCATATTATTCACCAATGGCCGTTTCTCTTTGATCCACCAACCCACCAATTTGCCAACCCACCAATGAATGATACCATCATCAAATCCCCAAATCTCCACAGTATTAAATCATCATTTTCCCCGTATTTTTAAACTCACGTGGCACAGGCATCTTTCCGGTCGTTTACCGTTGCAGTAGTGCTCCTGCTGCTGACGCAAGCTGTTGCCGGACAGGAATTGGATAACCAACGCTTACGTCGGTTCGCTTTTCAGCCCGATTCGCTCTCACTCGCTATCGATACACTGAGTATCATCCCGGGTAGTGTCGTAATTCGAACCACTAGGGGAGAGGTGTTGCCCGATAGTGCTTTCGTGCTGGATGCAGCCTGGGGCTGTTTGCGACTGCGTTCCGAACTGTTGCAAGGCGTGGAAGCGGGAGACACCCTTGAAGTAAGCTACCGTGTTTATCCTTTTCTTTTTTCAGCTCCTCGTTTTTTGCGTGACAGGCGAATGCGCGATTCACTCGCGACGGGTCTTCCCGGCCGTGTGTATCTGACGGAGCGCCCTTCCGAAAAAAATGCTTCGCTCTTCGGACTGGAAGGACTGACCCGTTCGGGTTCGATCTCCCGCGGACTCACCATCGGAAACAACCAGGATGCTGTGCTGAACTCCAGCCTGAACCTGCAACTGGCCGGGAAAATCGGTGGCAACCTCGAGCTTCTGGCAGCCATCACCGACGAAAACATCCCAGTACAACCCGAGGGGAATACCCAGCAGCTTCAGGAATTCGACCGGGTGTTCATCCAGCTGAACGACGAAAACCATAAACTCATCGCCGGCGATTACGATGTGCGGAATCCGGACGGCTACTTCCTGCGGTATTTCAAGAAAGCGCAGGGAGGGCTCTATTCCTACACCCGCCGCTTCGAGCCTGTCGGAAAATCAGCCTATACCCTCTCCGGCGGGATCGGCGCCGCCGTATCGCGTGGTAAATTCAACCGCATGGTGTTCAACGGACTTGAATCCACGCAAGGGCCCTACCGTTTGCGTGGTGCCGATAACGAATCGTTCATCGTGATCATGTCCAATTCCGAGCGGGTTTTCATCGACGGCATCCTGCTCGAGCGCGGGCAGGACCGCGATTACGTGATCGATTACAACACGGCCGAGATCACCTTTACCACGCGCAGGCTCATCAACAAGGACCTGCGTATCACCGTGGAGTTCCAGTACGCCGACCGGAACTACGCACGGACACTTACCACCGGTTATACATCGTACTCCACCGAAAAGATACAGGCCGGCTTAAACGTGTATAGCGAGCAGGATAGCAAGAATCAGCCTCTGCAACAAACCCTCGACCCTGAGGACAAGGCGGTATTGGCCAATGCAGGAGACGATCCACTGCTGGCTTTCACCCAAAGCGGTGACAGTGTGGCCTTCAATGCGAATGAGATCCTTTACGCGCGCCGCGATACGGCTGTTGGAGTGCAACAGTACAACGGAATCTATGTGTATTCCATTTCTCCCGACAGTGCCTTCTACCGGGTCGCTTTCAGCAACGTGGGCAACGGGAACGGGAATTACATTCCGTTGGATGACATCGCAAACGGTCGTGTTTACCAATGGGTGGCGCCGTTGAACGGAATCCCGCAGGGCAGCCACGAGCCGAAAGTACAATTGATCGCACCCAAGCAGCGGCAGATGGCCACCGGATATTTCCGCATCAACCTGCGTCCTCAAACAAAGCTCGGGGTGGAGCTGGCTGCCAGCAAGGACGACCTCAACCGGTTCTCGGACAAGGACGAATCCAACGATGACGGATATGCGGCCCGTTTGACCTTCGATCACCGCCAGCCACTGCGGAACGATAAACCCGAAGGCTGGAACCTGCAGACCGCAGTACAGACCGAGTTGAACGATGCCGACTTCCGGCCGGTGGAGATTTACCGTTCCGTGGAGTTCGCACGCGATTGGAACACCACCGGCTTGCAGGCATTCGACAGTGAGTGGCTCACCAATGCGCAGGTTTCGTTACAGCATGCATTGAAAGGGGAGCTTCGATACGGATTGCGGTCCCTGCTGCGCGGAGATGATTACAACGGATTGATGCAGGTCTTCGGTGGACGGTATCAACACAAGACCTGGTTCTTCACTTCGGACGGGAGCTGGTTAAACACACGTCAGGATGGAGGGCAGACTTCGTTTCTGCGTCACCGTGATGAGGTGCGCAAAACCATCGGCACGTGGATCCCCGGTTTGAGATACGAGCAGGAGCGGAACGAAATCCGTGGAGGAGCCGTCGATTCGCTATCGGTCGCATCTTTTCATTTCCGCATCGCCGAGGTGTTCATGACCCGTCCCGATACGGTGGGCATTCCCATCAAATGGTCGTTGAGCCGGCGCACCGACGATGGCCTGCGCAACAACGAATTCATCAAAGCCACGGTGGCCGATATGGCCAGTGCCGGCATCGGCTGGAACCGGAATCCCAGGCAAAAGGTCAACGTGCTGGCATCGTACCGCAATTTGAAAGTGATCGATACGTCCCTCACTACCGTCCGGCCCGAGGAAAGCGCAACAGGACGCATCGATTACAGTCTGCAGGCGGGGAGAGGATTCCTTTCCGTGAACAATTTCTACGAGGGCGGGACCGGAAGGGAACCCCGCCGTCTCTACTCGTATGTGCAGGTGGCTCCCGGCACCGGGAACTACACCTGGAACGATTATAACGGCGATGGAGTTCCGCAATTAAGCGAATTCGAGGTGGCCGCATTCAGCGACCAGGCCGATTATATCCGCATCTTCAGCAATACCGACCAGTATGTGAAGGTGTTCTTCAATCAGTTCAATGCGGTGGTGCAACTCAATCCCGCCCTGCTGGTCAAGCAAGGCAGAAGACCTTTGTGGTCGCGGTTCAGCCTATTATCCAATTTCAGGTACGACAACCGTTTCACAGGCCGGGGCAAACTCAATGACTGGAATCCCTTTCCGGGTGCTCAACCCGACTCCACCCTGCTGACGGCTCAGACCAATGCAAGGCACAGCCTGTTCTTCGACAGGTCAAGTTCCGTGTTCGCCGCCGACATCAGCGTGCAACAGCAACGCGTACGTCAGGCCCTGGCCAGTGGATTGGAGACCCGTTCCAATGCATCCTACAGCACCACTCTCCGGTGGAACATCGTGCAATGGCTGGCGCTGCAACAGAAGGTGGATAAAGGAGTGAAAGCCAGTGCCGCTGAAAGTTTCGCCTCACGCAATTTCAGCATCGACTATGTCGAAAGCGATACCCGCATCAATTACCAGTCGGGAAGCACCTACAGGGTGACGGGATCCTACAGGTACAAGCACAAGGAAAACGGCATGGCCGAGTCCGTACCGGAGGAAGCGATCATCCACGACCTTGGCCTGGAGGCCCGTTACAACTCTGTCAGGAAGGGGCTGCTTAGCGCCAGGTTCAATCGCGTGGAAATGGTCTATAACGCCGACGCCAATACCCCATTGGCCTTTTAAATGCTCGAGGGCCTGAAAGCAGGCATCAATTACACCAGGGGATTCAGCTTCCAGCGCAACCTCGGAAACAGCCTCCAGCTCGGCATCAACTACGAAGGACGCCGACCGGCCGGAACCCGCATCATCCATACCGGCACAGCTCAGGTACGGGCGTTTTTTTAACAGTTGTCGGTTGTCCGTTGTCGGTTGTCCGTTATGGCTACATTTTTGACCAAACTGAAACCGATTTTGTTTATCTCCAATTGTCCTCCACGTATTGAATAAATCGGAACAAACTTGCTCCCAATTTATCGTAGGACTCAAGGACGGTCGAGAATTCAGCGTTCAAATCACGGTACAGGAAGTTGATTTTTTCAATATGGTTGATAGTCTCCAAATTACTTGCATGTGCATAGGTCAGGAAGCGAACGAAATCGGATTTATACCTTTTCCGACCATACCCTTCTACGATGTTTGAAATTACGCTGTCAGCAGAACGACGTAGCTGACTTCCCAACTCATATTTCTCATAACCCGGTAATCGAAGAGAGAGCGAGTGAACCTTTAAAAATAAAGCGAAGGCGTCATTGTAGATTTGAAGGTCTTTGTGTGATTTCAAGTCGGATAGAGGTTTAGGGGATCAAAAATACCCCTAAAAATCACCTCAATCCGTTTGTAAACGTTTATCTATCAATTACTTGAAGAACCGATAACCGACAACCGATCCCGAGGCAAGCTCGGAACTTTCAGCAACCGACAACCGCCCTTCGACTCCGCTCGGGGACCGGTTATCCGCAACCGACAACCGATCCCGAGGCAAGCTCGGGACTTTCAGCAACCGACAACCGACCCTTCGACTCCGCTCAGGGACCGGTCATCCGCAACCGACTGTCCATGCCTGAAATAGGTTGACACAA
>JBJOER010000180.1:0-3861 GCA_046049215.1 Bacteroidota bacterium
GATCCGAATGTATGCGGATAGGATTCCCATACTTGGTGTTTGCCTTGGACACCAGGCCATCACGGAATCGTTCGGTGGTCAATTGCGCCGCCTGGATGGCGTGCTTCACGGACTCGTGCGCCGGGTGCATGTCACCGCGGATGCATGTGGTTTGTTTTCGGACATCGAATCTCCTTTCGATACCGGAAGGTACCACAGTTGGGTGCCCGACGAGGCGACTTTTCCGGAGGTGCTGGAGGTGATGGCCCGCGATGACGATGGTTGCATCATGGCCCTCAGGCATCGCGAATTGCCTGTGTATGGGGTTCAGTTCCATCCCGAATCTGTCATGACCCCTTGCGGCAAGAAACTACTGTCGAACTGGCTTGCATTAACGGCTCCCAAGACGGTATCTTTGGCCTGAAACAAACCGGCTTGTCGCTCTTCGAAAGGAGGGAGGAAAGTCCGGGCAGCGTAGGGCAGCACACTTCCTAACGGGAAGGTCCCGGGCCGGGCAACCGTCCGGGAACAGATAGTGCCACAGAAAACGAAACCGCCATGATCTGCTATGTGCTCCATGGTAAGGGTGAAAACGCGAGGTAAGAGCTCACGGCACCGGCAGTGATGTCGGTGCGGGAAAACCTTGTGCGCTGAAAGGCCAAATAGGCCGGAGATCAAGGACGGCCCGTCCGATGGTGATCCGTCACCGGCTCCGGCGGGTAGGCTGATCCAGGTGACATGCGAGTGTCATCGCAGATAAATGACAGGCACCGCGCAAGCGGAACAGAACCCGGCTTACAGGTTTGTTTCATTCTTGAACAGTTCGAAGACCCCGTGAGGGGTCTTCCCTTTTTAAGGGCATCGGCATACGCACATGGAATCCATACATTTGCTGCAATGAATTTCCGCAAGCTGTTCATCGCCATCAGCAACCGGCACGATGTGCTTTATCGCATCGTTCTGATCACGGTGGCTGTGTTGATCGTGGCTTTTTCACTGCCCCGGCAATTGCGGTTCAGGTACAATTTCAAGTTGGGGCAACCCTGGTCTTATGAAGACCTCAAATCGCCTTTCCCTTTCCCCCTTTATAAATCAGGTGAGGCAGTTGATGCAGAACGGACACGGATCAACCGGACGAGTCCACGCTTTTACCGATTGCAACCCGATGCGTCATCCAAAGCTCTTGAACGGTTCAATGCGGTTTGCAAAGACTGCGATTCCCGATCACAGAGGGCCGGCGAAAGGGTCATCCGGCTGGCATACATTAAGGGAATAATTGAGGGAAGCGACCTGGTTGCTCAAAGCGAGGAGGTGCCGTTGCGGATCATCGACAATGGCGCAATACGCAATAGCACAAGCAAGTCGCACCTGTGGGGTGACCGGGTGCCTGAGTTTATTGCAGATAAGTTGGTACAGGAGGGGGTGTCCGGCTCCGATAGTTTGCCGGACATCATACGCGCCTGCATGGATCCCGATCTGATACCCGATGCAGCCTTGACCGCCGAGTCCCTTCGCGAGCAACTCGAGGCGATCAGTCTCGTCAGCGGGGAGATTCCCGAAGGCAGCATCCTGATTCGTCGCGGACAAGTGGTGGATCAGAATACTTATGATATTCTGGAGTCTCTCCGGCGAAGTTACCGGGGCGATGAACAGCTCGAGCAATACCGACCTGCGCTGTATGCCGGCTATCTGGTGGTTGTTGCAGTAGCCTTGGGAATCCTGTTGATATTCCTGTGGATCCTTCGCCGTGATATCCTTCTCGATAGTCGTAGGCTCACCTTGCTTATCCTTCTCATCGTTTCCACTTGCCTTGTGTACAGCTTTTCGCTGGCCAGCAGCAAAGTGAACATGCACATGCTGCCGTTGTGTATCCTGCCACTTGTCACCAGGGCATTCTTCGATACGCGAACGGCTTTGTTCACCCATGTATTGACCATGCTGATGCTGGGTACGGTGGCTCCTACGGGTTTTGAATTCGTTTACATGCAGATCGTGGCCGGAATGGTGGCCATCTTCAGCATCGTGAATATGAACAAGCGTTCGCAACTGTTCCTGGCCGTCAGCCTGATCGTCGGTACTTACCTCATATCCCATGCAGGCCTCGAGTTGGTGAATGAGGGAAGACTGGGAACCGAAGAATTGCAGGTGGCAGTATGGTTGGGGGTGAACGGTTTGCTCACCCTTCTAAGCTATCCTTTGATTTTCTTTATTGAAAAGCTTTTCGGTGTGACCTCGGATTTTTCCCTGATGGAACTCACCGATTTCAATTCTGATCTGCTCAGGGAGCTCAGCCTCAAGGCTCCCGGTACCTTCCAGCATTCCCTTCAGGTTGCCAATCTAGCAGAGGCTGCCATCTATAAGATTGGAGGCAATTCCTTATTGGTTCGCGCCGGAGCGCTTTACCACGATATCGGCAAGGCTGATATGCCGATGTACTTCATCGAGAACCAAAGCACTCAGGTGAATCCACACGATGAGCTCTCGTTCGATGAAAGTTCATCCATAATCATAAGTCATGTCATTCGGGGCATCGAGAAGGCCAAAAAGCATAAGTTGCCCGATGTGCTGATCGATTTCATCCGTACACACCACGGTACCATGCGGGTGGAGTACTTCTACAACAACTTCATCAAGGACTTTCCGGACCAGATACCCAACGAGGAGGATTTCCAGTATGCAGGCCCCAAGCCTTTCTCCAAAGAGACCGCTGTGCTGATGATGGCCGATTCGGTCGAGGCCGCAGCACGGAGTCTGCCTGTGCACGATACAGAATCCCTCGACCGGCTGGTGGAGCACATCATTCAGCATCAAGTGGAGGAGGGCCAATTTGAGAATTGTGACATTACCTACAAGGACATCACCTCCATCAAAAAGATATTCAAGAAGATGCTTTCCAGTATCTACCACGTGAGGGTAGCCTATCCCTCTTGATTTTATAATTGATTGCCAGCATTTTGTAATTGTCCAAAGGACTAATGTGAATTACGAATGCCTTCGGATTTGGGTTTTTATCCTTGGCAAAGCGATTTTCAATGATTCCATGAAAGGGTTGAGCAAGGAATTCTAAGACGGCTTCTCCCGCGAGGAGTGTTACCTTTGCGGCCTCTCTATGGCCGATATCATTCGATTATTATCCGATACTGTTGCCAACCAGATTGCAGCAGGGGAGGTCATCCAGCGTCCGGCATCGGCGGTCAAGGAGCTCCTTGAAAATGCCGTGGATTCCGGAGCACAATCGGTGGGGTTGATCCTTATTGATGCCGGAAAGACCTTGATTCAGGTCATTGATGACGGTTGCGGAATGAGCGATACCGACGCCCGGCTTTGCTTCGAGCGCCATGCCACGTCAAAGCTGCGTCAGATCGATGACCTATTCAGTCTGCGAACCATGGGTTTCCGGGGAGAAGCACTCGCATCGATCGCCTCGGTGGCTCAGGTGGAACTGAAAACCCGACAACGCGAATTCGAAGTGGGTTACCGGGTCGAGATCGAGGGTGGCGAACTCAGACAGCATGGAACGGCCGCTGTCCAGCCGGGCACATCCATCTCGGTCAAGAATCTGTTTTACAATGTTCCGGCCAGGCGGAATTTTCTCAAGTCCAACCCCGTCGAATTCCGCCATGTTCAGGAAGAGTTCATCCGGGTCGCTCTCGCCAATCCCACCGTACAGTTCAGTCTTCACCACAACGGTGAGCAGGTTTTCGATCTGCGTCCGGGCAACTATCGGCAGCGGATTGCCGCAATCTTCGGTAAAACCTATAACGAACGCCTTGTTCCTGTCGAGGAAGACACTACCATCGTCAGGCTGCAGGGATATGTGGGTAAGCCGGAGGCCGCCCGCAAGAACAGGGGAGAGCAGTACTTTTTCGTCTACGACCGTTT
>JBJOER010000181.1:0-3170 GCA_046049215.1 Bacteroidota bacterium
CTGTGAGGATGAGCGACGCCCCGGGAAATCCGAACGGTTCGCCGAACGGATTTTTCGGACAGGAGTTGTGCCAAATGATGTATTACGCCGGGATCAGCGACAAGTTGAGCGGTGCAGGAATCTACGAATACAATCCCCGGTTTGACATCAATCGCCAGACGGCGAAGCTTATCGCGCAAGCCATCTGGTACTTCCTCGAAGGGGTCGGCCAGCGTAAACAGGACATGCCATTGCAAACTTCTTCCAACTACACCACGTACCGCGTAGCCGTCGAGGGAATGGAGGAGGAGATCACTTTCATCAAAAGTGCGCGGTCCGACCGCTGGTGGATGAAATTACCTACCGACGGTAAACGCAACCGCTATTTAAGTCATCATCTGCTGCCCTGTTCCTACAACGATTACCAGAGCGCCTGCAACAATGTGGTGCCCGAGCGCTGGTGGAACGCGGTGCATAAAATGGTGTGATAAATCGACCGGATAACTTTCTCAGGTTGACGCTTTTTTTCAGTTGTATGCCTGAATTTAACCTCGGAATGAAAATAGGCAGTTCATGGCGTGATCCTTTCAATTCCTCATTCATAAAACAGTGAAAATTAAAACAAAATGAAGAAATTTATTTTATCCGGAAATGGCAGGCTGGGCATCCTCACCGCCCTGCTCATGACTACCGGCATACTGCAGGTTTGCGGTCAAAAGAACTACGTGGGGATTGACCCCTTCTTGCCGCTCTTCGGCACTTTCCAACCGCAATACGAAAGGGCGATTTCGCCGCATTTCAGTGCAGTGATCGGTGTGGGATACAAATCTTCCTCCGGATTATTCGAGATCAACGGCATGCAGACGGAATCGATCAATTTGAATGATTTTGGTTTCAATGGATTCAAAATCCTTCCTGAGGTGAGATGGTATCCCGGCCAGACGGAAAACGGTCTATGGGGATTTTATACCGGTGTTTATTACAAATACCAGTCGAACAAGAGCAATCTGACCGGCACGTACAGGGATAACAGTGGGTCCGATATTTCTGTGGACCTCGATCTGTCATTGTCATCCAACACCGGTGGAGTTGAAATCGGATACAAATTGAGGGCTTACAAAGGTTTGTTCTTTGATTTCATTTTCGCCGGATTGGGTGTTGCATCCCACAGGGTGACGGTGAGCGAGAATGCCGATTTGCCCGACGTTTTTTATCAGCGGTTTTCCGAAGCTGCAGAACGGTATTCCATTCTCAAGGACCTGGAACCACGCCTGAACTTTACTCCTCAAGACCTGGATACCCGGGTCGTTCTTCCCAATTTCCGCTACGGTGTTAAAATCGGTTGGGCGTTCTAATACCAGAACGCGTATTGGGTTGATTACCAGTTTTGAAGGTATCCATCCATGCGCAACCCTGCGCCAAGCCGTAATTCGTCTCCTTTTCCTGCGTGGAGGTGTTTTTCTGCATTTTGGCTTTGTAATTTTTATTTACGTACTTTACCCCCCAAACTAAATCGAAAACCTACCTGTATGAAGAAACTTTTAGCTGTGCTTGGAGGCGCGTTCATCACTTCTTTCGCATGTGCACAACAGGATCCCCAATTCAGCCAGAACATGTTCAACAAACTCTGGGTGAATCCGGCAACAGCAGGAAGCAATGAAGCAATCTGCGCGAACCTGTTGTACCGTTCGCAATGGGCAGGTTTTGAAGGTAGTCCCCAGTCTGGAGTACTTTCCCTCGACGCACCCCTGGCGAAGAACAAGTTGGGTGTGGGATTGAGCATCAATACGGATGAAATCGGTTTCGAACAGACGCTCACGGCAAGGTTGGCCATGGCCTATCGTATGGACCTCGGTGGAGGAAAGTTGTCGATTGGTGTCGACGGTGGAATTGTTCAGAATACGATAGACGGATCTGATTTCACAGCCCCTGATGGAGTGCAGGGCGACCCCGCCATTCCTCAGAGTTCAGTCAGCGGCGGCGCGTTCGACCTTGGTGCAGGATTGTATTACCAAAGTGACCGTTTTTACGCCGGATTCTCCTCCACTCACATGCTGGAGAGTGCAATCGATCTCGACAGTTATTCAAAAGTGTATCGTCGTCATCTCTATGGAATGGCCGGGTACACGTTCGAGGTATCTCCTTCGGTTAACCTGAAGCCCATGGTTTTCGTCAAGAACGTGACGAACAATACCACAATCGACGTCAACGTCAACGCCCATTTCAATAACAAATATTGGGCTGGACTCTCCTGGAGGAATCAGGATGCCCTGGTCCTGATGGCAGGAATCACCTTGATGGAGAACCTCCGTCTTGGCTACGCTTACGATTATACCACCTCCGAGTTGAAGAATTACAGCAATGGTTCTCACGAGGTGATGCTGGGGTATTGCTTCAATGTCAAAAAGCGTGTCCCCGTATCTATCAAAAATGTAAGGTTCTTGTAATCAAAACGGTTTTTTTCACCGAATTGGCAACTAACTTGGTTCAGTTCCCGTATTATTGAAACCGGAGATTGTCCGCATACTAAACGACTCAATCTATCGTTCGAATAGCTGTCGCCAGACAAATACCCGGCTAAACGCAAAAAGCATGAAAAACCTGATGATTGCTTCCATCGCCCTGCTCCTCCTGAGCAGCTGTGGCGGTGGTGACCGTGGTCAACTCGTAGGTGTCCAGGGCCGTGAAAAATGGTACCAGGCTGATCCCTATGGAATGGTGTTCATTCCGCAAGGTTCCTTTAACATGGGACCAAGTGACCAGGACGTACCCTACGCCCAAAACGCATTGTCCAAAACGGTGTCTATGCATGCCTTTTACATGGACAATACCGAGATCACCAACAACGAGTACCGCCAATTTGTGTATTGGGTGCGTGACTCGCTTGCCCATCGCCTCCTGGGTGGAGATCACCTGATCGAGGAAGGGGAGTATGGTGAACGGATCAACTGGTCGGAACGTATCCGTTGGGACCAGGAAGAAAACATTGAGACCCTTGCCGAACTGTATCTCCCGGAAAGCGAGCGGTTTTACCGGCGGAAAGAGATTGATTCACGAAAATTGAATTTCGAGTATTACTGGATCGATCTCATGTCTGCTGCTCAGAAAGACTACAGTACGGACCGTGATCCTGCGGCAGGAAGCCTAGCGAATCGTCCCCAGGGCCGTACAGACCGGTCGGTGTATATCAA
>JBJOER010000182.1:0-4556 GCA_046049215.1 Bacteroidota bacterium
TGTTTCGTTTCAGATTTGGAGTAAAGCTCCGGTGGGGACTTGAATCCGTAGTAATGCACTTTGTCGAAGCGATATCCCAACGAAGCGTCAAGTTTGAATTTTTCGAAATAACGATTGCCGAATGTGGTGAAGTTCGTGGTGCTGTTGCCGGGGAAGCCGTAGTCCTTGATCTTGCCACCGGCAGAAAGATGGTAAAGGTGTGCACCGGCATCGAATCGCTTTGACCGAAGGCTGTTGAATGCCGCATCCACCAAAGGCATGTTTTCCAATCCATAGCCTGCTTTAAGCCATCCGTGATACAGCTTTTTTATCGCATCATCCTTGATCCGTACCGGTTTGATAGGGGATGTGTTGAATGAAGCCGGGGCGGGAGCCGGATTTAGTTTGTAGGTCAGCGGTGCTCCCGTTGATTTTGTATCGACATTGTCTTCAGGCTGCAAGTCGATTTTGAAAGCATCGTTTAAGACGGGCTGATATTCTTTTACAATATCCACGTCTTCGTTGCCCATTTGAGCAGTTTTGCCACCGGGTTGTGCAATAGTGAGCAGCGGAAGAAGCGAAATCAGGACCAGCAATAGGAGGGTGTTATGGCGAGGCATCTTTCTTTTTTTTAGTCTTGTTGTTCTTTGTTCAGGTCGGTTTCCTGTTCCGGAGTTTCGCTAGGCTTCATCGGTTCGCCTTTTGCTGCATCCTCTATCGCTTTCAACTTGTCTCCTGCAACCTGACGGATGTCTTCCGGATCCGAAGGGTCTTTCTCGTAATTCTCAAGAATGCTCTGCAAAGTGGCTTTTGCCTGAAAGGTGTCTTTCAATGCAATGCAATTGTCAGCAAGAAGGATGAAGCTTTTTGCAATCCAGAAGTCGTAGGAGGGTACTTGCTTGGCTACGTCGTAACATTTTCCTTGCGAAGCTTTGAAGTTGCCCATCTTGTAATCGATCAGCGCCAGGCTGTATTTGGCCTCTGCACCGGCCATGCTCGACTGCTTCGCGATTGCGGAGTATTCCCTTTTTGCAGCAGGTAGGTCGTTGATTTCCATGGCTGAACGTGCATAGGTCAAATGGGCTTCTGAAACGACTTCATTTGTCACCTTTTCAGCTTCAAATAATTTCTTCGCATAGTCGATGGCGAGTTCGAATTGCTTTGATTGAAAATAGGATCTCATTAGGCCGGTCTGGGCATTCAGTTGGTTTTCTCGCAATTCGGCAATTTGCTCCAGACGTTGGTAGTGGCCGATGGCTTTGTCGAATCGGTTCTCGTTGAAATGAATGAATGCGGCTTTGGCGAGTGATTTCTCAGTGAAGAGGTTGCTGCCCGCCGAGAGGACCTTTTCATAGGAGGTGAGTGCTGAAGCGTAGTCCTTTTTTCGATATTGACATTCTGCCAGATAGAAGGATGCGTTTAGTTTGTAACCGCCGTTGGGGAACAGTTGCAGGTATTTCGAGAAACTCTTGTCGGCATTGTCGAAATCCCCTTTCAGGTATTGCTGTTCCGCAGCTTCGTAGGTGATGGAGTCCTGGGCTCCGGTGCTTACACTGGCATTGGGAATCTCCTTTACAAAGTTGAAATAGGCCTCCGGTTCTCCGTTGCCGACATAAATACTCTTCAATCCAAGGAGTGCTTCAGTCGCCTCCGGACTTCCAGGGTATTGCGTAACTACTTTCTTGTACTGTACGATGGCCTGGTCGTCCTGCTTATCATTGTAGAGCATCAGTGCGATGTTCAATTGTGCCTTCCTGGCATAGGGGTGAGCGGGCGATTCACGAAGCAGGGCGTTGAAATCCGACTTCGCCTTGTCATTGTCTCCCTGGGTCATGTGGGCGCGTCCGCGTTCAAAGAGGGCGTCTCCACGAAAGCGTGATTTCGGGTAACCGCCGATCAGGCTTGTCAGTGTCGAGATTTTTCCGGTTTGTTCATTCTGCAATCCCTGGATAAGCCCTTTTTGGAAGTAGGCATAATCGGTGGATCCCGCTTTGATGGCGATCGCGTCATTGTAGTATTTTATGGAAACACCGAAGTCGCGTAGCGCATAGTGGCAGTCCGCCGTCCTCAATAGGGCGTCACCGTAAATGTTGTCTTGTCCGGATTCCCGTTTGGCGATGTATTTCCTGAACCACGATTGAGCTTCGTTGTAATTCCCCATCTTGAAGAAGCAATACCCAAGGTTGTAATGACCTACATTGTACAGCGGGGTGTTCACCGAACCCGGATTGAATATGAACGAACGATACTGTTTCACGGCTGCCTCGTATTTTTCCTGCTTGTAAAGGATTTCGGCCTTCCAATAGAGGGCATTGGCTTTTATACCCGGATCCACATCGTTCACAATCGCTTTTTCGAACATGCCGATCGACTTGTCATAAATTTTGTCGTTCATCAATTCGATGCCGCGGTGATAGGCTACGCGTTGGTAGGCTCCCTGTGCCCGTGTGCTTTTTCCTTTGATCTGTTCAAGTGCGGCAAGTGCGTCTTTGTAGTTGCGTGTGCTCAGGTACAATTCTGCCAGCAGTTCATTTGTTTCATCGGCATGCACCGATTTCGGGTATTTCTCCTGCATGTCTCTGAGCGCGGTAAGTGCACCGGGCAGGTTCAATTCGTAGCTGAGTTTGCCGTAATTGAAAAGGGATTCCTCCCTGATGGTGGCAGAATGCTCGAGCTTGGAGGCCATCTGAAAGGCGTTGCGGGCAGATGCTTTATTGCCCGTCTGGATGTAGCAGTCGCCGAGGTGATACCATGCATTCTGTTCCAATGCATCGAGTGGACCCATCACCCTCTCAAAGTGCGGAATCGCGCTTGCGTGATTGCTGCTTCTGTATTCGCAGTAGCCCATCAGATATCGGTCATCACGGCTCAGTTGGGGGATCCCCTGGCTGTACCCGTCCATGTAAACCAATGCGTTTTTATAGTCGCCCGTACGGCTGTATGACTCAGCGACGATCCGCATGATTTCGACGTTGTTCTGAGGGCTTTTGTTCTTCAGTACAGGTACGGCGTAACGGATGACCTCGTCGTATCTGCCTTGATCGAAATGCATCTGTGCGATGTAATAGGGGACCAATGGGCCGAAAGTCGCCGAGGAGTCGAGTTTACTGAAGTACTCAATGGCGGTTTTGGTGTTGCCGTTTTGATAGGCCAGGTGTCCGTAGTAATACTGGGCAGCGGTTTGGTACTTTGATTTCACTTCCAGGATTTCCTTGAAGCTTTTTGCTGCTTTGTCGTTGTCCCCTTTGTTGAATTGGCAATACCCCAGTTTGAAATAGTATTCGGCCACTTCGTCTCCGGACAGATAATAGATGTCGGCCTTTTCCAGTGCCGACAAGGCTTTTGCGTACTTTTTGTTGCGGTAATAGTGCCTGCCCAGATTAAACCAGGCCTGCGGTGCCTTGGTGCTTTCCGGGTAGCGGGTGGTGAATGAATTCAGACGCTCTTCGGCATCCGGATGGAATAATTCGTAGGCGCAGACCGCAGCGTAATATGTTGCATTCAGCCGGAACGATTCGCTGCCTTTTTCCTCTTCCAGGTACTCGTCAAACAAGGATTTAGCCGCACCATATTTCTCCTTTAAGTACATCTCCCAGGCCCTTTGGTACTTGGTATCGGGCTCGGTAAAAGCCTGAGTGATCTGGCCGAAAACCTGGCCCGAACAAATGATGGCGCTAATAATCAATAGTTTAATGAGTTTCTTCTCCATGCTGAATCGGGATACACTTTCTTCAAAAGTACACTCCTAAAACGCCTTCTCGGGCTGGAATCGTATGGGAACACTCTGAATTATCAACACCGATTTTTGAATTTTTGGATCGGCAATGGTCTTTTTGATCACGCTGACCGATAGGGTGGAAGGTGTATTTTTGTAACTCATCAATTCTCAATCATGGACTCTATTCAAGCCTATATCTCTCAAAACCAGGACCGCTTTCTCGATGAACTGAAGGATTTCCTTCGTATACCTTCTGTCAGTGCGGATTCGCGGTACAAGGGCGATGTGGCACGTGCTGCCGAATTTGTTCGCGAGGCCTTGATCAGGGCCGGTGCGGATACAGTCGAAATTTGTCCAACTCCCGGTCATCCTATCGTTTATGGAGAAAAGATCATCGATCCCAATCTGCCAACCGTTGTGGTTTACGGTCATTACGATGTGCAGCCTGCCGACCCGTTGGACTTGTGGGATTCCCCTCCCTTCGAACCGGTGATCAAAGACGGTAAGATCTACGCACGTGGTGCTTGCGACGACAAGGGGCAGGTGTTCATGCACATCAAAGCGTTCGAGTACATGATGAGCAACGGCACATTGCCTTGCAATGTGAAGTTCATGATCGAAGGTGAAGAGGAGGTCGGTTCCGACCATTTGGGAGATTGGATCCGCGAGAACAAATCTAGGTTGACGGGGGATGTGATCCTGATCTCGGATACGTCCATCATCGCCAATGACATTCCGATTATCGATGTAGGTCTTCGTGGGTTGAGTTACGTGGAAGTAGAGGTGACCGGTCCCAACCGGGATCTGCACTCCGGAGTATATGGAGGCGCAGTGGCCAATCCGATCACCATCCTCTGTG
>JBJOER010000183.1:0-22535 GCA_046049215.1 Bacteroidota bacterium
CGATTCGGAAACCGTTTCGTTCTCGTTGCAAAAGGGGCTTCTGAAGCCATAGCCGAAAGATTGACTTCAGAGAACGAGAGTATCCGACTTCTGCAAAGCAGCGAAGAATGGGCGTCGCAGGGATTGCGTGTGATTGCCTATGCCGTACGGATCATGGAGAGTTTGCCGATTCCTTTTAACTACGATACGGCCGAACGCGAACTGGAACTGACCGGTTGGGTAGGGTTAATGGATCCTCCCCGCGAGGAGGTCAAGAAGTCGATCCGTGAATGCAAGAGCGCCGGTATTGTCCCGGTGATGATTACAGGGGATCACCCCGCCACTGCGGAAGCGATCGCACGCGAAATCGGAATTCTGGAAGGCGATGGCCGCGTCCTTACAGGTAGGGAATTGGAGATGATGAGTGATCAGGATTTCTTGAACGAAGTTGAGCATATCCGGGTTTATGCACGCGTGAGTCCTGAACAAAAGCTCCGGATCGTACGTGCTCTTCAGTCGCACAAACATTACGTAGCCATGACCGGCGACGGTGTGAACGATGCGCCATCGCTTCGGGCCGCCGATATTGGCGTGGCTATGGGGATAACGGGTACCGATGTAAGCAAGGAAGCTGCGGATATGATCCTGCTCGACGATAATTTCAGCACGATTGTACGAGCAGTGCGTGAAGGTCGGCGCATCTATGTCAATATCCGGAAGTTTGTACGCTACATCATGACCTGCAACAGTGCCGAAATTATCACCATTGTAGCTGCTCCGCTTCTGGGACTCCCCATTCCGTTGCTGCCTATTCATATCCTTTGGATCAACCTCGTGACTGATGGATTGCCCGGACTTGCCCTCGCCGGTGAGCGCGCCGAAGCTGACATCATGGCTGTGAAACCCCGAAAAGCAGGGGAGAGCCTGTTTTCCCGCGGTATTGGATTTCATATCGTCTGGGTTGGAACATTGATGGCTTCGCTGACAATCGGTATGCAGGCCTGGGCCATCGAAAACCAAATCGGACATTGGCAAACCATGGTGTTCACCGTCCTGGCTTTTTCTCAGCTTGCTCACGTATTGGCTATCCGTACGGAACGTCGTTTCCTGATCCGTAGCGGCATCTTTGGAAACCTCCCTCTTATAGGAGCAGTTTTACTCACCGTAGGATTGCAGGTTTTTATCCTTTACAACCCGGCTGCGAACGACCTCTTAAAGACCCAACCCCTCACCATCAACGAAATGCTGATTTGTTTGGGCGTCGCTGCTGTGCTCTTTCATGCAGTGGAGTTTGAAAAGTGGGTCCGGTTGAAGTTAGGCTGGTAGGCCCGCCAAATACTACTTCAAGCGGAATGCTCAGTACCTGCAGATGAAATCCTCTTTACTCAGATCTTTGCTGACAAACAGGAGTCCCATCATGAATACGTCGATGCTCAGGGTGAAAAAGGGATCGGTTTTTAATCGCTCCCAGGTCGTACGCATCTCCTCCGACCAGTTGATATCGTCCACTACCACTACTGCATTTTCACTCAGACAGGGTTTGCACAATTCGACATAGCGTAAAGTAGGTTCGAGCTGATGGTGACCATCCAGGTAAAGGTAGTCGATACGGGGGTTGTTTTTTAATATTTCAGGAAGGACGGTGTCGAACGGCCCCTCAACGAGTTGAATGTGAAGGTTGGGGAATTCGCTGAAATTGTGCCTGGCTAGTTTTGCGGTCTCGGGGCAGCCTTCTGCAGTGATAAGTTTGCCTTTAGTATTACCCATTGCCTGATAAAGTGCACTTATTCCGACCGATGTACCCAATTCCAGCATGAGGCCAGGTTGCAGGTGGCTTACCAGGCGGTGAAGCATCCTGGCATATCGTGGTGGTTTGGACGAATTTCGAGTGATGTATCCGATGCTTCTTTCGCGAAATGTTCGTCCGCTGAAGCCGGCTCCGAAATCCTGTATTGAAATCGTCCGATTGTCCCGGAGCAGTCGATTTCGCAACCCCTCGATCGGACTGAACATTTTCTCCTTGCGGTCACGGTTCAGTACAGCTTTATACAGCCCGTAGGCGAAAGGGGCCTGCAAACCATGCAGGTTGACTGCATTGAGGTAATACCGCAGATAGCGGAGACCCATGTCAAGGTGACGGTTGGGGATGGTCATGCGCGAATCAACACAAAGATGCTCGAATTGGCCGGAAACGAGGCCTGTAAAATCAGGTCGGGTGCCTACTTCCGGTTTCCTTACTTTTGAAGAATGGAACAGATGATCAGTGTTCGTGACATCTCGCGTTTGTACAAAGTAGGAGCGGAAACGATTTATGCCTTGCGATCAATCAGCCTGGACATCCAAAAAAATGAATATGTAGCGTTGATGGGGTCTTCGGGTTCGGGGAAGTCCACACTGATGAATGTGCTCGGTTGCCTGGATACGCCCACCGGTGGGAAATACTTTCTGAATGGCGTCGACGTTTCAGTGATGAGTGACAATGAGTTGGCAGAGGTCCGAAACAGACAAATCGGGTTCGTATTCCAGACGTTTAACCTACTTCCCCGTTCTACCGCCCTTGAAAACGTTGCGCTACCCCTGGTATATGCCGGAGTATCCAAGGCTGAAAGGGAGCAAAGGGCCCTCAGGGCTTTGCAGGACGTAGGATTGGGTGATCGTGTGACGCACAGACCCAATGAGCTTTCCGGTGGCCAACGACAACGTGTGGCCATTGCCAGAGCCTTGGTAACCAAGCCCGCCATCATCCTTGCAGATGAACCCACCGGTAATCTTGATTCCAAAACTTCCTATGAAATCATGGCCCTGTTGGCCGAAATACATGCCAAAGGCAACACGGTTATCCTGGTCACCCACGAAGAGGATATCGCCCGCCATGCACACCGGATTGTCCGATTGAAGGATGGAATGGTGGAATCCGATGGACCGAATGCCAGCCCTGTTGAAGCATCCAAACAACCTGCATGAAGATTTATACTAAAACCGGTGACAAGGGGCAGACTTCACTGCTTGGCGGCACCCGGGTGCCTAAGCACCACCTCCGAATCGAGGCCTATGGCACTGTGGATGAGTTGAATTCATGGATCGGTTTAATCCGTGACCAGCCCATTGACGACCATAGCATCACCTCTTTGATTGAAATCCAAGACCGGCTTTTTACCATTGGCTCTCTTCTGGCCGAAGATCCGGAGGGAAGAAAGATGGAACTGCCTCCCCTTCAGGAAGACGATGTTTTTTTTCTGGAGAAGGAGATTGATCGAATGGAAGAGGCGTTGCCATCCCTGAGGTCTTTCATCCTTCCCGGCGGCAATACCATTGTATCCTATGCGCACATTGCCCGATGTGTGTGCCGCCGTTGCGAAAGGGTGGTGACTCATCTGGGTGAAGAATCCACCATCGATCTGCGTATTCTGGTATACATAAACCGTCTTTCCGACTATCTCTTCGTACTGAGTCGGTACTTCGGGCAGTCTTTCAATGTGGCCGAAACGCCCTGGTTTCCCAGAATGTGAAAAAAAGGCCTTAGAAAAGGGTGGTTTTTTCGGTTTTCATTTTATTATTTTTGCGCCCCCCTCCCGAAAGCCGGGGCGGTCATCATTACGATAAAAACAATTAAAACATACCGACGATGTACTGGACACTTGAATTGGCCCAACACCTTGAGGACGCGCCTTGGCCGGCCACCAAAGACGAATTGATCGATTATGCCATCCGCTCAGGTGCACCCATGGAAGTGATAGAGAACCTTCAGGAGTTGGAGGACGAGGGCGAGCCTTATGAGACGATTGAGGAGATCTGGCCTGACTATCCCACCAAGGACGATTTCTTTTTCAACGAAGATGAATACTGATCCGACCACTGGATCCTGACAATGCCCCGGCACGCTGATGTCCGGGGCATTTCTTTTTTACCATGGTCCAAGCTGGTCATCCAAAACGAAAAAAGCCGTCTTCTCAGACGGCCTTTTTCGAATTTGTAAGCTGTATGATTAGTTCACAGTCACCTTTTGGGTAGTGGTGAAGCTGTTGCCTTCAACTTTGATCATGTAAATGCCTTTGGCGAATGTGCTCAGGTCGATCTGCTCCTGAATGTCGCTCATTCGCAAGTTGCTCACCTCTTCACCCATCATGTTAAAAATGCGAACGAGTGCATTTTCAAATTTCATGACACGGAGGTTGAAGATTCCCGCGTTCGGATTCGGATAGATCTGCACGCCGCCTGGATTGGAGTTTTCTGAAATGCCTGTAGAAATACCAATGTTGATCAGGTCAATACGGATAGAGCTGGATCCTTGAACTGGACTTGTTGTTGGAACGAAAGCATGCCAGGCGATATGGTAAGAGCCGGATGTGGCAACCGTGAAGTTGTTGACGGAGTTATAGTAGTTAGTATCAATCACTTCAACGGCAATGGATTGAGTGCTGGCTGCAATAGTTTGTGCAGTTCCGAGGAATACTTCAAGGCTGCAAGGTGCAGTCAATTCAAACTGACGGAACCAGTAGTTCAGGTTATAGGTAACACCGGCCTGAAGATCCAGACAACCTGTCCAAACCCAATCGTCGTCGAAGCTTCCGCTGCCTGCTTTACGGAGGCATTGGGTTCCGCTGTAAGCCAGTGTGGTTGCAATGGCCCAGCTTGTTCCGTCTCCGTTTGCATCGGCCACAGCCCATTGGGATAGGTCTTCACCTGTTTCGAAGTCCATAGTGTAAGGTGTCGACAGAGAGGTCGGTTGGATGTTATCAACGGTTCCTGTAACAGCGTCATTTCCGGTGTTGCTGTCACCTGTCAGGCTGGTGTAGGCCTGAATGGTGTAGGTGCCTGGAGCAGAAAGGTTTACGGTGGTGTTGAACGTGTAGCTGACCACTGAGTTCGGGTTGATCGGGCCGGCAACAGTCTCGTTGATGGGGGCTCCTCCGTTCAGGGTCATGCTTACCGGTACATTCGAGATTGGGTTGCTGCCGAAGTTCTTCACTTCAACAGTAACTGATGAAGTGGAGGAAAGGCCGCAGCCGTCGGTCGGACTCAGAATAGCACTCACGCCGGCATCGGCGGCAGCTGGTTCGAAAAGGGTCACATCGTCCACCATCCAGAACCAATCCCAGCTTCCGGTGTATTTGAAACGGACGTAAACAGTTGCCTGGTTGGCAGCGTAAGCAGTGATATCAACCTGCGCAGCCCTGGGGTTTGCAGATCCCTGGTTTTGTCCAAATCCTGTCTCGGCGTGATAAACGTCGGTCCAGGTAGTTCCGTCGTTACTAACCAGAACGATGCCCTGGCTGGCGGCATACTGCACAAAATGCTCGTTAAACGAAAGATAAACCGTGTTGTACCCGGTACAGTTGATGGCTCCGGAGGTGAGTTCGGCATCCTCAGGACCGGATGTTTGACCGCCCGCATCACTATCGAATATCATGTAGCCGTTGGCTGCAGAGGTACCCGTAGCCGAGAGACTGACGGGTGAACCGCCTGGGCTGCTAGCAGAACCGGTGGTGGTGTACGACCAGATTTCAGCTCCGACGAGAGCCACGTTGGTCCAGGTTGCCGGAATTCCGGAGGCGAAGTCCTCACTGAAGATGGTGGTGGCAATGGAAGGAGGCGTTTGAACAGGTCCTTTTGCAGCATTGCCAGTCAGCTGGGCATTGGTGACCATGGCGCCATTGTACTTGGATCGTACAAATGCGCTTTCAGAATCGGTCTGGGCCAAGGCTTGGAATCCTGTGGCGCAGGCCAGAAGTGCGAGTAACGTTTTTTTCATTCGGGTTGTTTTTATTTGGATTTGGTGATGATTTGTCTGATGGCTGGAAATTCCGGTTACAATTCTTTGTGGAATTGGTGATTGTTCTCCCATTTGGATGGGGGGCTTGAATGAAGCGCAAATTTAACTCACTTTTTCGGGCAAAAAGTGGCTGAAGCACTTGTTTTCAACACAAGTCTTTTACAAAAAAACCGGGAAAGAACTGATTCAACAACAGGGAATCAACATCCGAATCAGTTGCCGACTTCGCTCATGAACTTGATGCGCATCAGACGGATCTCTTCTTCGGTGTATTCGTCTTCGCCAAGCTCCTGCATGGCATCACCCACGGAGTCGGTTTCGGCAGTTCGGAAATAATCAAAAACTTCCTCCTGTCTTTCAGTATCGATCACCTCGTTGATGTAGTATTGGATGTCTATTCGGGTGCCGGATCCGACGATGGATTCGATTTCAGAAATCATGTCCTTGAGGCTTAGTCCCTTCGAACTGGCCATGTCGTCGAGGGATATCTTTCTGTCGATATTCTGGATGATATAGACCTTGAGCCCGCTTTTATTCACGACGCTTTTAACCACCAGGTCTTGCGGTCGTTCAATATCATTGTCCTTTACGTATTTCTGAATCAGCTCGACGAAAGGTTTGCCATACTTCGTGGCTTTGCCCGAACCGACACCACTGATATTTTTCAATTCATCGATGCTGATCGGGTAGTTGATCGACATTTCCTCCAGGGAGGGGTCCTGAAAAATGACAAACGGGGGAAGGTTTTTTTGCTTGGCGACCGTCTTGCGGAGGTTCTTCAACATATCGAACAGGCGCTCGTCGGCAGCACTCGCATTCCCACCTGAACCCGAAACGTCGTCGTCTTCATCGCTTTCCGTATCGTCGAAGTTGGCATCCAGGGCGATTTGAAATGGACGGGGGGATTCCAGGAAGTTTCTACCCTCCTGGCTGATCTTGAGCAGACCATAATGGTCGATGTCCTTGGTTAGTAATCCGGCAAGTACGGCCTGGCGAATCAAGGCAGTCCAGAAACGTCCGCCTTGGTCAGCACCTTCCCCGAAAACTTCAAGTTTATCGTGCTTGTAGTTCTTGACTTGCTGGTCGATAATACCCGTCAACACCTTCACGACGTGTTCCGCCTGGTGTTTCTCTTTCACCAGCAGTACTGTCTCCAAAAGAATAGACATTTCTTCTCCGGCTTCGATCAGGGGTTTCGGATGAAGGCAGTTGTCGCAATTGTTGCAGTTGTCTTGTTCGTACTTCTCTCCAAAATAATTCAAAAGCACCCTGCGTCTGCAGATTGACGTTTCTGCATAACCAACGGTTTCGAGGAGCAGCTGTTTTCCGATCTCCTGTTCCGCCACCGGCTTACCTTTCATGAATTTCTCAAGCTTCTCGATGTCTTTGTAGCTGTAGAAGCAGACACATCTGCCTTCCCTGCCGTCCCTGCCGGCGCGACCGGTTTCCTGATAGTACCCCTCCAGACTTTTCGGAATGTCATGGTGGATCACGAAACGAACATCCGGCTTGTCGATGCCCATCCCAAAAGCAATCGTAGCGACGATGACATCAGCTTCCTCCATCAGGAACTTGTCCTGGTGATCGGCACGCGTACCTGCGTCGAGTCCCGCATGGTAGGGCAGTGCGCGTATTCCGTTTACCGTAAGGGTTTGGGCAACCTCCTCCACCTTCTTCCGGCTAAGACAATAAACGATGCCCGATTTGCCCGGATGCTGCTTGATGAACTTGATGATCTCTTTCAGCACGTTCATCTTCGGCCTGATTTCATAGTACAGGTTAGGCCGGTTGAATGAATCCTTGAAGACCTCTGCATCCATCATACCCAGGTTTTTCTGGATGTCGGCCTGTACTTTTTCGGTAGCGGTGGCTGTGAGGGCGATGATGGGAAAATCTCCGATCAGATCAATGATTGGGCGTAACCTTCGGTACTCTGGCCGGAAATCATGTCCCCATTCTGAAATACAGTGGGCTTCATCAATGGCGAAAAAGGAGATCTCTACTTCCTGGAGGAACTTGACGTTCTCCTCCTTGGTCAATGATTCTGGTGCTACATAGAGCAGCTTGGTTTTTCCGCCCTTGATGTCCTTGCGAACACGGGCGATTTCTGTTTTACTCAGCGAAGAGTTCAGGAAATGGGCGACACCGTCGTCCGTGTTGAAACCCCGGATGGCATCAACCTGGTTTTTCATCAGGGCGATGAGTGGAGAAATCACGATGGCCGTGCCATGGCTCATCAGAGCAGGCAGCTGGTAGCACATGGACTTACCACCTCCGGTGGGCATGATGACAAAGGTGTTTCGGCGGGCCAGCACATTACGGATGACCGCTTCCTGGTCACCTTTGAAATTTTCGTACCCGAAATATCTATAGAGCGTCTCTGAGAGGGTGTTTTCTGCGACTAACATTACTGATGGAAATAATAAAAGGACTGCGAATTTAAGCTATTTTTGACGCCGCTCCCGGTAGTTTTGATGAAGGTTTCATCCTGCCCAAAAAACCGGAACAAACCGTTGTCAAACGGATAACTTGGATTTGGTGAAGATATTGTTTCATGAGCTTTTAAACAAGAAAAACATCCATTAGTTACCGAAATAAACGACAAATAAACCACTGATTTTTATCAATTACTGACCGAATGCTCACCGATCGGAAAATCACGGCGCTGGCTCGCAAAACGATGCAGATTGAAGCTCAGGCCATACTTGCCGTTTCTGAACGAATAGGCAAGGATTTTATTGCCGCTGTTCGCTTGATTCGCAGTTCTTCGGGTAGGGTAGTAGTGAGCGGGATTGGAAAGTCAGCGATCATTGCCAATAAAATAGTGGCAACATTCAATTCCACGGGTACTCCCGCTGTTTTTCTGCATGCTGCGGATGCTATTCATGGTGACCTTGGAATGGTTCAAAAGGACGATGTCGTGTTGTTGATCTCCAACTCCGGCAACACACCGGAGATCAAGGTCCTTGCTCCGTTGGTGAAAGCCGGAGGCAATCCGTTGATTGCCATGGTGGGTAACACCTCGTCGGAGCTTGCAGGGCATGCCGATCTTGTTCTCGCAGCCACCATCACGCAGGAAGCCTGTCCGCACAATCTCGCACCGACAAGCAGCACAACGGCTCAGCTTGCTTTGGGGGATGCACTCGCCGTTTGTCTCCTCGAATCACGCGGTTTTACCGCGGAGGATTTCGCACGCTATCATCCGGGTGGTGCCCTGGGCAAGCGATTGTACCTGAAGGTGGACGACCTGTGGAGGAACAATGCCCGCCCCGTGGTCGCGCCGGATGCTCCGGTGAACGATGTAATTATCACCATCTCGGCCAGCAGATTAGGCTGCACAGCCGTAGTTGAAAAAAACAAACTTGTGGGTATAGTTACAGACGGCGACTTACGTCGGATGATGAGTAAAAACTCCGGCTTCTCCACCTTGCGTGCGCGTGACATCATGACCCGAAAGCCGAAAACGGTATCTCCCCACACCATGGCGGTAGAGGCACTTGCCGAAATGAAAAGAAACAACATCACTCAACTGGTCGTGGCGGAAGATGCACGCTTTGTCGGTTTCATCCATTTGCATGATCTGTTGAAGGAGGGTATCCTCTGATTCCCGTTAACACCCCATTCAGTCAAACGTGAAACAGAATCACTCCGAAATGTCTTTCCTTGATCACCTCGAGGCTCTTCGTTGGCACGTTGTGCGTGCCGCAGTAGTGATAGTGCTGGTGGCCATTGCCGCCTTTGTCAACAAGGAAGTTATTTTCGATGGAATCATTCTCGCACCCAAGAACGCTGATTTCCTGACATACCGCATCCTGTGTTCACTCTCTGAAAAGTATGGATTGGACATGTGTCTGCAGGATGTGAAATTCGATGTCATCAACCTGTCGATCAGCGGGCAGTTCACCACCCACATGTGGATCGCGCTGATGACCGGTTTCGTCATCGGATTCCCCTACCTGGTGTGGGAGATCTGGCGATTTGTCCGGCCTGCCTTGTCCGAAAGGGAGATCCGGTATTCCCGGGGAATCGTTTTTTTTACCTCGATGCTATTCCTCGCCGGACTTTCTTTCGGCTATTTCATCATTACACCTTTGTCAATCAACTTCCTGGGTAATTATCAGGTCAGTGCCGAAATTGCGAATGCCATCAGTATGGATTCCTATATCAATACCGTTACAGTCCTTTCGCTTTCTACCGGACTCGTGTTTGAATTGCCCATGGTGGTTTATTTCCTCAGTAAATTGGGTATGCTGACTCCGGCATTCATGCGTCAGTACAGGCGACATGCCATGGTGGTCAATCTGATCATTGCCGCATTGATAACGCCTTCTCCCGATATCACCTCCCAACTACTGGTCGCCATACCGCTATTCATCCTTTATGAGTTGAGTATTTACGTATCTGCTGTTGTCAATGCCAACCGGGAAAAGGAATTGTCTTGATCAACCCGTCGGTATTTCAACAAGTCAAGCGTCGATAAACTTTTCCAGAGGCCTTGCCGGGAGGTGTCTTCACATGTTAGTTTTACATACTCCATCTATCCCCTCCACATGAGTATTGTTCATGATTTCAATCAGTACCGCGAGCGTATGAACGTCCGCCTGCTTGCACACGAAAACCGCACGCTGAAGCGTTTCTGGTCCCTGGATGGTTCGGCATACGAAGAGGGTGTCCTCGATCGGCGTACCAAAGAGATGCTCGGTTTGGTTTCATCCATGGTATTGCGATGCGACGACTGTATACGCTACCATTTGGGCAAGTGTCATGCGGAAGGGCTCACTACACCCGAGCTGATGGAAATCTTCGCCATCGCCAACCTGGTGGGGGGCAGCATAGTGATACCTCATACCCGAAGGGCTATGGAATTCTGGGAAGCATTGGAAAACGAATCAGCACGCGATTCATCCGGAAAATGAGTAACTCCGCCCGCGCAGATTTTACTTTCCTGACGCTGTGCCTGTTCTTTTCTGTAGGTGTACAAGCACTCTATGCTCAAACCACACGGATAAGCGGTAAAGTGACCGACGAGTTGACCAACGAGCCCATCCCTTTCACAACGGTTGTTTTCATGGGGTCGCAGTCAGGCACCAATACAGACCTCGATGGCCGATATCGGCTTGAATCGGATCAGCCAGGCGACTCACTTCTGTTCACAGTCATTGGATACGAGAATGTCAAGATGCGGGTGAAAAAAGGTCAGGACCAGGTGATCAATGTTTCATTGAAAGCGAAAAGAACCGAATTGCAGGAGGTGGTCATCAAGGCAGGTGAGAATCCCGCCAATGTCATCCTGCGGAACATCATCAGTCACAAGGATCAAAACGCCCCCGGAAAACTGGATGCCTACCGGTACGAAGTATACAACAAGGTCGAGTTCGACTTGACCAACATCACCGAAAAACTAAAGGGTAATCGGTTGCTGAAACCCTTCTCCTTCGTTTGGGATAACATTGACAGCAGCGAAACCAATGCCAAACCATTCCTTCCGTTTTTCATTTCAGAGTCGATTTCGGAAGTATATTTTAAAAACAATCCAAAGGACAAGCGGGAGGTGATCACCGCCAGCAAAGTGTCAGGCCTTGAGAACGCTTCCATCACCCAGTTTCTGGGGGATATGTACCAAAGGGTGGACATCTATCAGAATTTCATTGATCTTTTCGGAAAAGGATTTATCAGTCCCATCTCCGACCTCGGCCTGGTGTATTACAAGTATTACCTGCTCGATTCGTCCTATTTAGACAACCAGTGGTGCTACAAGCTCAAATTCAAGCCCCGTCGTCCTCAGGAATTGACATTCGCCGGTGAGTTCTGGGTGCACGATACCACCTGGGCGGTTCGAAAAATCAGCATGCGGATTGCGCACGATGCCAATATTAACTGGGTGGAGGACGCAGCCATTGTGCAGGAGTACAGCCGTGTGCAGGACACTTGCTGGATGTTGACCAAAGACATGCTTGTTCTCGATTTTGCGGCACGAGAGGAAGGAATGAGTTTCATCGGTAGAAAATCAACCAGTTATTCTAAGATCGATCTGTCTGCGAATTTGCCTGAATGGATTTTCAAGGGAACTGAAAATATAATTGTGGACGCTGAAGCCCTGAAGAGGAGCGAACAGTTCTGGGACAACGGTCGGCACGACTCCTTATCCGAGCGTGAGTTGAAGATCTATCACATGGTCGATACCATTCGTAGTCTCCCGGCATTCAAGACTTATGTAGACCTCATTACCATGTTTTTCACCGGCTACAAAGATGTCGGAAAGTTCGAGCTTGGTCCTTACTACACACTTTACAGTTTCAATCCCATCGAAGGCCACCGTTTCCGAGTAGGTGGCCGTACGAGCGATGACTTGAGTACGCGAATACAACTTGAGGGGTATCTTGCCTACGGTCTTCGCGACGAGCGTTTCAAATACATGGGCGGCTTTCGCTACAAGATAGCCGATAGCCCCCGGCAGTTTGCCGGAGTCAAATACCGTTTTGATATCGACCAATTGGGGCAGAGTGACAATGCATTTCAGGATGACAACATCCTTTCTTCCTTGTTTCGCCGCAATCCTGCTACCAAACTCAACTCGTCGGAAACCCAGCGGCTGTGGTACGAAATTGAATGGTTTCCGGGTCTTACCAACCGGATCACGCTCAGTCATGGCTTCTTCCGTCCATTGGGTGACCTGGACATCAGTTATTATGCTGATGATTCCAGAACCGAGGTGCAGAATACGATTCGCACCTCGCAGGTTTCTTTGTTCACCCGCTTTGCCTATCGGGAAAAGTTCGTGGCCGGCAAGGTGGATCGCATAAGCCTTGGCAGTGATTATCCAACCCTTCAGGTGGTGTACACCAAAGGTTTCAAGGATGTACTCGACGGCGATTTTAATTACCAGAAGCTGGCCGTAAGGATCGACGACCGATTAAAACTGAGTCCTTTCGGTTACACGTATTGGGTGCTTAGCGCCGGTCGCACGTGGGGCAAGGTGCCTTATCCACTGCTCGAAATCCACCCCGGCAACGAAACTTATTTCTATGACTATGCCGCCTTCAATATGATGAACTACTTTGAGTTTGTCAGCGACTACTATTTCAGCGGATTCGCCACACACCATTTTGACGGATTCTTCCTCGATAAAATTCCCCTCATGCGAAAGCTGAAATGGAGAGAGGTCGCCCAGGTGAAGGCCGTTTGGGGGCAGGTCCAGGATGCCAATGTCGGTATCCAGACCGACGAGAATATCTTTTATTCGCTGAATAACAAACCGTACGTGGAAGCCGGGCTTGGAGTGGAGAATATTTTCCGGATCATCCGTATCGATTTCCTGTGGAGGATGAGCTATCTCGAGAATCCCGACATCTCCAAATTCGGCATCAGGGGCAGTTTCCAGCTTTTATTCTAGAAATGCTGCTTGCTTCCCTTTATTTTCGCACCCATGTCCATCCTGCGTTCAGATCAGCTTGTTAAACGGTATAAACGCCGGACCGTCGCCGACCGCGTCTCCATCCGTGTGGAACAAGGTGAGATTGTCGGACTGCTTGGACCCAATGGTGCGGGCAAGACGACTACATTTTACATGATTGTTGGCTTGATCAAGCCCAACGACGGAAAAATTTACCTCGACGACCGGGAAATTACAGGCGAGCCGATGTACAAAAGGGCTCAAATGGGAGTGGGTTACCTGGCCCAGGAAGCCTCGGTTTTCCGAAAGCTCAGCGTGGAAGACAATATCAAGGCCGTTCTGGAGATGACGAAAATGCCCAAGGCCGAACAGGACGAACGTCTGGAATCATTATTGGACGAGTTCGGACTGCAGAAGATCAGGAAAAGCAGAGGGGATGTGTTGTCGGGTGGTGAGAGGCGAAGGACAGAGATAGCCAGGTGCCTGGCGGTAAGTCCGAAATTCATTTTGCTTGATGAGCCCTTCGCAGGGGTTGATCCCATTGCCGTGGAAGACATCCAAAGCATCGTTTACAAACTCAAGGAGAAGAATATCGGTATTTTGATCACGGACCACAACGTGCACGAAACCCTTACGATCACGGATCGCGCCTATCTGCTTTTTGAAGGCCGAATATTGAAAGAAGGAACTGCACACGACCTTGCCAACGACGAGCAGGTGCGCCGGGTCTACCTCGGACAGAATTTCGAATTGAGGATCTGAACCTCAGGCTCCCTCCAGCTCAAAGCTGTAGGTCTCCATAATGGGGTTGGCCAAAAGAGTTTTGCAGGCGCGTTCTACTTTTTCATGCGCAGCAGCCTCGGTGTCCGCCTCGATCTCCAGTGTAATGTGTTTACCGATACGTACATTGACGATTTCTGAAAGGTCTAGGTTTTTCATGCTGGCTGTAACTGCCCGTCCTTGGGGATCAAGCAGTGCTTTCTGAGGCATGACGTCGATATGCGCGAGGAATTTCATGGCGTGTTTTTTACGGGAGGGAAGAGGTATGACAAAATTAGGTAGAAAATGAGGATGACGGGACCGGCAGCAAAGCCGAGTAGAAGTGCTGTTACCAATGAGATGCCGATTAACAGGCCGAATCCTTTATTCGCACCCCAGCCCGATGACAGCGATTTGAGTGAGAAAAGAGGGATTTCGGCAATGAGAAGGAAAGAACAGACTATGGAAAATACGGCAAGGAATGCGGGCTGATGGAAAAGGTTCGAGGCCGGGTCGGCCGGATTGTTAGGAATCAGGGCCATGGATGCGATACAAAGGGAATTGGCTGGGGTGGGAAGCCCGATGAAATACTCCTTTTGCCGGGTGTCGATATTGAATTTCGCTAACCTGTAGGCGGATAAAAGCGGAACAAGTAATGCGACATAGGGCACAAGTGAATCGCTATCAGAAACCGATAGGTTCGCCCCGCTTTGCTCCTGGAAAAGGGCGAAAAGGATCAATCCGGGCACAACCCCGAAACTGACGACATCCGCAAGCGAATCCAGTTCCTTGCCGATGTCGGAGTAGGCTTTCAGCAAGCGCGCGACCATCCCGTCCAGGAAGTCCAAAACCGCTGCCAGGAAAATGAGCAGCGCCGCATCCTGAATCCGGTTGTCGGCCAGCCAGATGATGGCCAGGCAGCCGCAGAAAAGGTTCATCAGGGTGATGATGTTGGGGATGTGCTTCATGCAGGGGCGAAGATAATTGTATTGACGAGCAGCTGTGCGAAAATGACATACAACAAACAAAATCATCCTGCCGTTTGTGTTACCTTACGTCTGTATCGCGTTGGAAACCTTGCTACCTTTGAAAGTCGTACCGGAACTCCGGCATCATCTCTTGTTAGTCAATGAGCGTGAACCACATGGATAGAAGAAATTTCCCGATGAATCGGGTTCGATTAAGCACCTTGATTCCCTGCCTGATGCTTGTTTCATTTTTGGCGAACGGACAGACCACCGCCCCCAAGTACAGCAACGAGTTCCTGGCGATCGGGGTCGGTGCACGCGGTCTTGGGCTGAGCGGTGCCATGTCGGCCGTAGTCGATGACGGCACTGCCGGTTATTGGAATCCGGCGGGTTTGACCCGTTTAAAAGGCAACCTTCAACTTTCTTTCATGCATAGCGAGTATTTCGCAGGTATTGCCAAGTACGATTATGGTTCCTTCGCAGCGCCATTGGATGCCACGCGTTTTGTGGGTTTATCCGTGATCCGCTTTGCTGTTGATGACATTATCGATTCCACCGATCTGATAGACAAAGACGGAAATGTGGACTACGACCGTTTGCGCTCGTTTAGTTCCGCGGATTATGGATTCCTTTTTTCCTACGCCCAGAAAACCAAAGTGACCGGTCTTCAGATCGGAGCGAATGCCAAGGTGGTTCACCGTAAAGTGGGCGACTTTGCCAAAGCTTGGGGTTTTGGTCTCGATGCAGGCGCTCAGTACATTGGAGAAAAGTGGTCTTTCGCAGCAGTCGGAAAGGACATCACCTCCACCTTCAATGCATGGACCTACAACACCGAGAAGCTGGAGGATGTATTCGTTCAAACCGGCAACGCCATTCCCGAAAACGGATTGGAAGTCACGCTTCCTCGTCTTGTATTGGGTACAGCCTTCCGTACGGATCTTGGAAAAAAACTAACGGTTCAGCCCTCATTGGACATGGATCTGACATTTGATGGAAAGCGAAATGTTCCCGTAAAAACGGATTTCGTAAGCATAGATCCCAAGCTGGGAGTTGAATTCGGGTACAGTGAGATGATCTTTCTGCGTGCGGGAATTGGGAACATCCAAACGGTCAAGAACATCGATGCCAGTACCTCCACCACGGTTCAG
The DNA here is from genome assembly GCA_046049215.1 of Bacteroidota bacterium. Classification (GTDB taxonomy): domain Bacteria; phylum Bacteroidota; class Bacteroidia; order AKYH767-A; family OLB10; genus JAJTFW01. The sequence continues at coordinate 16,021 of JBJOER010000183.1, forward strand.
CCCAACATGGGCGTCGGTATACGGTTAAAGAATCTGACTATCGATTACGCCTTGACGAATATCGGAAGCGCCTCCGGTGCATTGTATTCCAATGTATTCTCTCTTCGGTTGATTGTTTTCCGCAAAGAGAGGGCGCCTGAAACGAAATAGTGAACAATGCGAAATTCCAAGAACTCCTTTTTTTGGGCCCTGTTGCTGTTTGCAACATCCTCCTTCGCCCAACCCTATGGAAACGAATGGATCCTCTTTCCGCAAGGTCAGCCGTTTTCATCCCAGCAGTACTTCAGGATGTCCGTTTGGAAGGAGGGGGTCTTTCGGTTGACCTACTCGGATCTTCAGGCTGCAGGTGTGCCGGTCACGACTTGGTTTTCAACCGAACGCTATCAGGTGTTTCACAGAGGTGTCGAACAGTACATTCAGATGACAGATCAGAACAACGACAATATTTTCGGTCCGGGCGATCATCTGGAATTTTATGGCAGAGCCAATGACGGTTTACCGGACACTCCCTTGTACGATTCGGCCCATTTTCAGCCGAACCCCTATGTCAGTCTTTTTACAGACACCGCATCCTATTTTCTGACTTACAACCCCTTTTCCGTCAACAACCGGCGTATGCCCGTTATTACGGACAACAATTACAGTGCTTATGTTCCTGCAGCCTACTTCACCGCTGAATCGGTCAAAGCCTATGGTTCTGAATACAACATTGGTCCCCGCGACTACAACGATATCGCTGACAACAACTACATGAAAGGGGAGGGGTTCTTGTCCGCAAGAATCAGTAAATCCAATCCTTTCGATGTTACCTTCGATGTCAGAAAGTTGGTTTCTGCCGGCGGGTCGCCTGTGATTGAGACCGCTGTCATGGGCGCCAACGCGTTGGCGCATCCTTACCGCTTCTCAAGCGGCAATCAGGTTGTACTGGATACCATTTTTGCCGGCTATGAACTTGCCAGGCATCGTTTTGTCATCAACAACCTCCCTGTTAACGGAAATCATGTCTTTCGGTTTTCTCCGTTGACTGATCCAACCTTTTCCGGAAACATGAATTACATGCAGATGGCCTATGCCCGTCTGACCTACAACAGGAGTTTTGATTTTACCGGTGAAAACCTGCCACAAACCCTTTGGATGACAGGTGCCGGCAAAACGCTTCTGGAATTGACAGGTCTCGGGGCCGGTTCGTTTAGGTTGTATCAAATCAGCGGAGACACCATCCGTAGGATCATCGTCGGCACCTCCGGTTCTTCGAACATGGCCATCGTCCCGCTGGGATCCAATTCGAGTCGTTTGCTTTTGACGACTGAAAGCCTTGTTTATCCCGCGACGGGAAACGTCCTTATCGCTTCTGTGAATTCCGATCCGGACCCCGCCCGCTACGCCCGGTTCACGAACTTTTCCAATGCCGATGTACAGGATGGAATCGTGATGATTTCACAGACGGCCCTTTGGCAGGGAGCGAATGCCTACGCGGATTACAAAAGGCAAAAAGGCGCGTCAGTACTTCTTGCAGATGTGGAGGAACTGTATGACCAGTTCGCCTACGGTGTACGTAAACATTCGCTCGGAATCCGGCGTTTTGCTGACTTTCTGCTGGATGAAATCAGTCCCAAACCGAGGCACCTGCTCTTTATCGGTAAATCGGTGTTGAGTGAAAATGCGAGAAGCGGAACGGGATATGCACTGAACTTGGTTCCCACGTTTGGCGAACCGGCCTCCGACGTGATGTTCACCAGCAGGTTGAATACTCCGGATTACAAGCCCGAATTGGCTACAGGAAGGATTTCCGCACTCAACAATGCCGACATTCTCGCTTATCTGGATAAGGTTATGGCATTCGAGAGCCAGCAAAGCTCAACACCTGCGGCATGGATGAAAAACGTTCTTCATTTTGGTGGAGGAACAGATATCGGTGAGCAGAATTTTCTTGCATCCAAGCTTGCAGTGTACAAGGAGATCATTGAGGATACCCTTTTCGGAGGGAATGTGACCACGATACTCAAAAGTTCAACCGATCCCATCCAGATCAACCTAAGTCAGTATGTTCAGCAACTTATCGATTCCGGTTGTTCCATGATGACTTTTTACGGGCATGCCGCCGGCACTTCATTCGACATCTCTACTGACGATCCCGAATATTACAACAACAAGGACCGTTATCCATTGGTTCTTGCCCAGTCTTGCTTCGTCGGCGATATCCATTCTACATCAAGACTTCTAAACGAACGTTTTGTATTGACCCCCGATAAAGGATCGATCGGTTTCATTGCTGTCCCGGAAAAAGGAATCATCCAGCCACTCGATGATTATTCTACTCGTTTTCACGAGAACCTATTCCGTGAAAAATACGGTCGCTCAATAGGTGAAGCCATGCAGCAGACCGTTGCCGACATCATTCTTCCCGATTTCGACCGCAAGAGCGTTTGCATGAACATGACTCTGCACGGTGATCCCACGCTCATTTTGAATGCTTATTCCTTGCCTGATTATGCTGTCGGACCCGGCAGCCTGTTTACAGATCCTCCTGTTTTATCGACTGAGGCCGATTCTTTTCAGATCAAGATCGTCATCTCGAATCTGGCTAAGAATGTTTCCGATTCCGTCCATCTTCTTCTCAGCAGGTCTTTCCCAAGTGGTCTGGTCAAGGATACCATCGTGAGGATTCCATACATTACTTACAAAGACACGGTCTCAATTCGTTTGCCGATGATCGGACAAGTCGCTTCGGGCTTGAATTCGATGACCGTCACAGTCGATGCGTATGAGGAAGTGCCGGAAGTTGATGATATCGGTAACAATGTGACATCCTTCACGTTCCAGGTCAATTCCACCGATATCAATCCGGTTTATCCTCCCGAGTTCGCCATTGTTCCCTCCGATACCGTTTTCCTCAAGGCAACGACATCCGCTCAGAACGGTGGGTTCAGGAATTACCGCTTCGAGATCGATACAAGCGTTTTCTTCACTAGTCCGGCTAAACGTGCCGGGGTTGTGTCAAATGCCTATGGTGTAGTATCGTGGAAGGTTCCGGGGTTGGTCCGTCCCGATGTCGTCTACTTCTGGCGCGTAGCCAACGATTCCATCACCGACCCGGATACGGCTGTCGCTTCACGATTCAAATGGCAGGAAAGTTCATTCATCCACAAGCCGGGAATCCGGGGATGGTCGCAGGCCCATTATTACCAGTTTGGCGGAAGCGGACTGAGTAACCTCGAATTGGTCGACTCGCTGAGGGTGTTCGATTTTGTCAATTCGAACTATTCTTTGGTTATGACACACGAGGAAAGCCGTCCCAGCTATGAAATAAATAGCGTTAACATGGATTATTCGGGTTGTTTTCCGATACCCCAGCTTGCCGTCGCGGTGATCGATTCCATTGATTTTGAGAACCCCTGGCAGGCCGATTCCTGCGTCCGGTATTACGGCAATTACAACTACTACGTCTGCTTTACGGACGACGGATGCGCCTTCAGAACCCGTCCCGACCGCTATTTCCTCTTCGACATCGGTACTTCTTCAGGTACTGCGAACTTCATCAATATGATCGAGAATGTGGTGCCCGACGGAGATTATCTGCTCAGCTGGCCCACTTTCAGCGCTGCGTTTGATACCATGTCTCAAATCAGGAATGCTTTCACCGGTCTGGGTGTTCCACAGTACAACAGCTTGCAGACCGGAGACAAGTACCTGCTATTCATGAAGAAGGGTGATCCGTCTTCGGTGATTTTCACCAAGGGGCTTTATCCTGACAGCCTCCTCAGGATCGATTACCTGTTGACCAGGAACTGGGACAAAGGCTGGGTGAGTTCAACGGTCATTGGTCCTGCATTGAGCTGGGAGTCGCTGTTTTGGCAATATGCGTCAGTAGAGCCGGGGCAGACACCCGACAACATCTACCTGCAGGTTTATGGAATCGCACCCAGCGGACAGGAGGTGCTATTGCTCAATCAGATATTCTCTCCCGGAGGACCCACTGATCTGAGTTTCATTCAAGCTTCGTCCTATCCCCGAATTCGCTTGAGAGCCTATGTCGAGGACCTTCAAAACAGAACTCCTCCTCAGTTGTCCTCTTGGCAAGTATATTATCAGCCTGTGCCTGAAGGTGCTATCAATCCCCGGTACTCCACCTTCCGTCGTGATACGGTTCAGGAAGGCGAACAGATCCGGATGTCCATCGCATTTGAAAACATCAGTGACTCGCCGATGGATACGTTGCTAGTTGACTATTATGTGTTTGATGCCTCCAATACGCGAAGGAATATCGCTACCCGTCGTCTGAGCAGGCCGCTTCCTCCGGGAGATACCGTGATGTGTGAGGTGGATTTCAGCAGCCTCTCCATGCGCGGTAACAATTCACTGTGGGTTGAGGCCAATCCAAGGGACGATCAGCCGGAACAATCGCATTTCAACAACTATGGGAGTTTCAAGTTCACGGTAAATCCGGATATCACCAATCCGTTGATGGATGTTACTTTCGACGGTACATATATCCTGAACCGGGACATCGTATCAGCGCGGCCACATATCCGGATACGATTACGGGATGAAAACCGATTCATAGCACTGAACGATACGAGCGACTTCCGGGTGAGCCTTCGATCACCTTCCGGTAACTTGAGTTTTCTCCGTTTCGAACCTGTACCGAATGCAGTCACTAATAGCTCGTTGTTGTCATGGAAGCCGGCCGAATTGCCCAACAACAGCTTTCGGATCGATTATACGCCCGAGCTCGCCGAGGACGGTGTATACGAATTGACGGTTCAAGCAACCGACATGAGTGGAAACCAGAGCGGCGAGAACGATTACAAGGTGCAGTTTGAAGTTATCAACCGCAGCACAGTTACTGAAGTGGTGAATTATCCGAATCCCTTCAGTACCTCCACCCGTTTTGTTTTCACCCTCACCGGTTCCGTGGTTCCTGATGACTTCCGCATTCGTATCATGACAGTTACGGGAAAGATCGTTCGTGAAATCACCCGAGCCGAAATAGGTCCGATCCGGGTGGGCAGGAATATCACGGAGTATGCATGGGACGGTAAGGACGAGTTCGGAGACCAGCTTGCAAACGGCGTTTACCTTTACAAGGTGTTCATGGGCATAGACGGTTCTGAAATTGAAAAACGGAATACTGCGGCAGATGCTTATTTCAAGAAAGGCTGGGGAAAGATGTACCTGATGCGGTAAATCGTACCGACCGTTCTTTTTCAGGTGTCCTTAAGCCATGCCGATCTCAATGCCGCTCTCCGCTAAGCTTTGAGAATTTCAACGGATTGCTGTTGATTTCCTTGTGCTCGGCCCTTTTATTCACGATGTCAATCGCCAGGTAAATCGCCTCGCGCAGTGAGTTTTCAGAGGCCGTTCCTTGTCCTGCGATGTCGTAGGCGGTTCCATGGTCGGGGGATGTCCGGACCAGCGGAAGTCCTGCTGTGTAGTTGACACCGCTTTCGAAGGCCAGCGTTTTAAAGGGGATCAGTCCTTGATCGTGGTACATGGCAAGTACTGCATCGAATTTCTCCTGCTGGCCGGTACCGAAGAACCCGTCACTTGCATAAGGTCCGAAAACCATCAATCCCTTGTCGAAACATTCTTTGACAACCGGTGCCATCACCTCTTTTTCTTCACGACCGATCACACCTCCATCTCCTGCGTGCGGATTCAGACCGAGCACGGCCAGGCGTGGTTTGCGGATGCCGAAATCAGTTTGAAGAGATCGGATCATCAGTTGGATCTTCTGATGCAAAAGTTCTTTGGTGATAAGCCCGCTGACCTGGGATACCGGCACATGTTCCGTTGCCAATGCGACCCTCAGATTTCCTGAAACCAGGAACATCAGGTAATCTTTGGTATTGAATGCTTTGGCGAGGAAACCGGTATGCCCGGTAAATCCGCCTCCGGGTGCGATGGTGGACTTGTCCACCGGCGCGGTGACCATGGCATCGATCCTTCCAAGTGCAAGGTCGCTTGTGGCTGTCTGCAATGCTTTCATGCCGAATGGACCGTTTTCCGCCGATGGCTTGCCCGGTTCTATTTTCAATTCCTCCTCCCAGCAATTGATCAGGTTGATCTTTCGAGGTATTAGTTCTTCGGAGGAGGGCACCGTTGTGTAATTGAAGTCCTGAAGATTCAACAGCTTTCTGTAGTGGGAGATCACCTTTCCGTTTCCATAGATGACCGGAGTGCAACTCTGCAGAATGCGATTGTCAGATAACGCTTTTATGATCACCTCGGGTCCGATGCCATTGACATCCCCGATAGTGATTCCGATATTCATCAATTCGTCTTTTTCAGTGCTCATGCGCGATTCATTTGCTCAGGATTCGGTGTTTTCCTTTTGGGGTTGTAGTTATACGTAAGAGGGTAGGTTTCAGCCGACCATCTTGCGAAAGAAATCAAACATCAGGCGCACTCCGGTACCGGTGCCGTTCTTTCCCCTGTAGCTGTCATTGGATTTACTGAAGGCCGGTGCTGCAATATCGAAGTGCATGTAGGGGTAGTCCACGAACTGCTTCAGG